>DFJV01000142.1:53313-66809 GCA_002373205.1 Treponema sp. UBA3662 | reverse complement strand
TCAGAAGGAATGTCTATCCAGCGGCGGCCTTTTTCGTCAATGGTAACAACGCGAACCTTGTGCGACTCGCGGCCAGTGTCGTCCCTGCGGTGCAAGCGTATGCTGTCTCCTGCGTCCGGGTCGTAGCTTCCCCCTCCCAAAAAGGCCATCTGTATTCTTTTTGCTTCCGTTCCTGCGGCAAGGTTTTCCTGTGCCTTTTCAAGTTCTTCTTTGGTAACCGGGCGTATTTCCTGAATTCTTCCAAGGTAAATGCCTGTTCCTCCGGCCTGTGAAGGGTTGAGAATCTTTTGCCCAGCGTTTTCGATTCCGTCTTTTTCAGAAGAAAAGCCGTACCAGTAGTCGGTTTTGCTGCGGGCAAAGTCTGTGCTTAAAATGCGCTTTCCTTCCGCAATGGAACCCTTTTTGTCTTCCTTCCAGTGGTCCATTACGTAGCGGTAGGCGGCTGTAACGGCCCCTACGTATTCGGCGCTCTTCATTCTTCCTTCTATTTTAAAGCTGTCTACGCCAAGTTCCATAAGGTCTGGGATGTGCTCCAAAAGCTGAAGGTCGCAGGGGGAGAAGTAGTAGCCCTTGTTGTCTCCGCTGGTAAGTTCCGCTGTGTAAATGCGGCGGCATGCCTGTGCACATTGGCCGCGGTTTGCAGACTTTCCGCCAAGGAAGCTGGAAAAGAGGCAGAGACCGCTTTCGCTTACGCACAAGGCACCGTGTACGAACATTTCTATTTCTGCAGTGGTGTTCTGCTTGATTGACTTAATTTCGTCAAGGCCAAGTTCCCTTGCTACAACAACGCGCTTAAAGCCCTGCTTCTGCAAGACGTTTGCCGCGGCTGCACTTTCCACGTTCATCTGGGTGGACGCGTGAAGTTCCAGCTTGGGAAAAAATTCCTGGCACATGCGGGCAACCCCAAAATCCTGCACAATTAGACCGTCCGGCCCAACGTCGTTCAGGTAGGCCAAAAAGCGGTAGAGGCGTTCAGTTTCGCTTTCTTCGCAGACAGTGTTCACGGTAACGTAAACCTTCTTTCCGCGTGAATGCAGGCTTTGAACCGTGCCCTCAAATTCCCTCCAAGCAAAGTTGGAAGAACGCATTCTCGCGTTAAAGCTTTTGAGTCCCAAATAAACTGCGTCTGCGCCTTCCCCGATAGCGGCGTCCAGAGCTTCTACATTTCCGGCGGGTGCCAATAATTCTGCCATATTATAACACTATAACAAATTACGCGCTGCTGTTCAATGCGTAGGCAGAACTCGCTTGCAGTCTGAATCAGTAATTGGTCTTTTGAATTTTCTTGCGGCAGTTGATCTTGGGACTGTTGTTTCTTTTGCAGCCTAATATTCCTTGTGTGTGGCGCTTGCGGGGTTCCGTGGGTCCCTGCCCACTCCATTGCTTTGCAACGCACTTCGTGCGCCCCTCCAGTGCCTGCCGTGCTTTTTTATGCTGCATTTTTGTTTGCGCTAGAGGTGCTTGATTTGCATTACATTGTTACGGTAACAACATTGTATTCCTGGAGCATTTTCTTCCCACCCATCTTTGCCTTGTTTTGAAAATAAGTCAAAATATGCTATAATGCTTCCCGGAGGTGGTCAAAATGTATGCAACCATTGGAACAGTAAAAGGAAATACAGTTTTTACAAGTGATACTTCTCTTGAGCGTTATGACGGTAAAAAAGTCGTAATCACCGTTTTGGATGATGAAACGCAGTACACCACAGTTTCGGATGAAAAGCTTTTTGCACTTTCAAACTCTCTTATAAATCAGAATATGGAAGCTTATAGGGAACTTGCAAAATGATTTTTTTTGAATATGAGCAAGTCGTAAAACTTCACAGTTCGCTTATTTTAAAAACCGGCGGAATGGATGGGGTTCGGGACAAGAATCTTTTGGATTCCGCCCTGAAGGCTCCGTTTCAAACTTTTGGCGGAAACGAACTTTATCCCGGTATTTTGGACAAAGCTGCGCAATTGTGTTATTCGCTCATTGAAAATCATCCTTTTGCGGACGGAAACAAAAGGATTGGCGTGCATTTGGCTTTGTTGTTTTTAAAATTGAATAATGTTGGTTTGTTATACTCTCAGCAAGACTTGATTGATTTTGGAATAAATGTTGCGTCTGGCAAAATGTCCAAGGATGATATAAAAGACTGGTTTGCTAGACACAATCAGTAACATCGCTCTTGTCAAAGCTTCGAATCGGTCCGCCCACTGATCAAGGAAACCAATTTTCCGATTTTTTTCTTATGCAAAGCAACAGGAAATCAATTTTGGGCGTAACGGAAGAAAAAGTTGGCTGAAAAGACGCTTTGCGCGGGGGAGCGCAGCGACCTTAATACCTTGTACGCGCAACCGTGGCTTTTCAGACAATTTTTTCTGGGAGTGAAGCCCAAAATTGATTTCCTTGCCCACTGATTGACCTTTGTGCCCTTTTCGACTTAAAATAGAAATTCACGAGAGATGCCCTATTACACACAACGGAGTTAATCGTATGGAAAAAGAAACTGTCAGAAAGATGTCGCTTAAAGAGCGCTACGGTGAATCGTTTAAGAAGCTTGCAAGTCTTTCTGTTGCGGCTGCTAAGATTGACAGCACTAATGTTTACCAGGAAGAGAATCCCACGACCCGTAAGATTATGGATGCGCTCGTGGAAGACAATACTCTGCCGGAGAGCCACTTAGAGGGTACGGAGAATTTTGAAAAGTTCTATGATGAGGTTTGCGCAGGTAAGCGTGGCCTTATCCTTATGGAGCACTATTCCAATACAGACCTTCCTGCATTCTGCTACATGCTTGAGCATTCGGGCAAGGAAAAGCTTTCTGACCTTTCCAAGAGAATCGTTGCCATTGCCGGTATGAAGCTTAACGAGGCAAGCCCCATCGTGCGCGCCTTTGCGGAAAGTTTTACCCGCGTTGTAATTTATCCTACCCGCAGCCTGGACACAAACGAAAAGAATGCCGCTACGGAAGAGGAAGCCAAGGCAGAAGAGCAGAAGGCAAGGAAAATCAACCTGGCCGCCATGCATGCCATGGATGACTGCAAGAGAAGGGGACAGGTAATCCTTGTTTTCCCCTCTGGAACCCGCTACAGACCCGGCCATCCGGAAACAAAGCGCGGTTTGCGCGAGATAGACAGCTACCTCCGCATGTTTGACATTGTGATTTTGGTCAGCATTAACGGCAGCATCCTTGAAATTCAGAACGAGGACATGCTGGACGACCTTGTTGCCCCTGCCAAGATGATTTTTACGGCAAGCCCTGTAATAGAATGCAAGCCTTTCCGAAAGGAATACCTTGCTTCTTTGCCTGAAGACGAAGCTGACCCCAAGCAGAAAATGATAGACCATGTAATGGAGCTTTTGGAGAAACAGCACGAGGAAATCCAAAAGATTTACTAGTTTTGGACACCTGCACTTTGCAAATGCAACTTTCCTTCTACAAACAAAGCCTACCCCCGATTGGAAGGGCGTAAGTTGCCGTCAGGCAATGGAGGCGAAAGCCGGAACCCTGGAAAGCGGGTTTGCAAATTAAGTGCGGTCCAGAAGATACAAAAAATACAAAAAAGACAAAATTTAATTTAAATCTTTACAAGTAAGGAATTATTCATTATTATATAGGTTATGGCAGTCTTAACCAGTCAACAAATTGGGCGCTATTACGAAGAATATCGCGATACAGAGATAGCGTTCACAAAAGACATTATGCATACTCTGGCTTTGGATCCGCGCCAAATTTACATTAAGTGTACTGGCAACCAGTGGCCTTGTATAATCAACTCCACGTCCTTTGCAAAGGCAAAGATTATCATCGGCACAAAGGGCAGCGCCTTCCAGCAGCTTGCACGCAGGGACGCTCCGGCCGTAAACTTGCGCTATTGTTTTTACCAGAACGACGGCCAGATGATGACTTTCCTTATAAGCGGAAAGATTGGCACGATTTCTTCCTATATGAACAGTCGCGACCTTGCGGTTCTTGAAGTTATTTATACGCAGAAGCCGCCGGATGACTTTATAGAAAAAATCGGCCACCTGATTGATGCAAACGCAAACGCAATAAAGAGGAAGGAAGACCGCATAGTCCTTACCCCGGACTCCTGCAGAAAGCTTGGAATTCCAAAAGAAGAAAGTATTATTTCTATTCAGAATGTTCCTCGCCACTGCATTTTGCGCGATCTTTCCTTTGGTGGTGCAAAGGTTCTGCTTTTGGGACTTCCCCAGTTCCTTAAGGACAAGGAAGTTTTGCTTAACCTTGAATTTGACGAGCCGCATGAAATAATCAACCTTAGGGGACGCATCGTTTCTACCAGCGAAGTTGAAGGCAGAAAGGATATTGTTGCCGCAAACATTCAGTTTTCGGAGGAATCGGTTACGCTTTCCTACAAGATTCACATCAACAATTACCTTACTTCCGTGCGCAAGAACGAACTGGATGCTTCGGCCAAGGAAATGCAGAACCAGGCAGATTCCCAGGGTGCCTCAAGCAACTAGGTTTAAGGAAAAAGTATGAATCCCGTAAATCCATTGGACTCTGTTTATTTTATAAAGTTGCCTTCTGATTTTGCCCTTTCAGACCATGCAATTCAAGTTGACCCGGAGATTCTGCTTCCTGTTCAAAAAAAGGATGCCTCTGCTTCGGAAAGCATAGACATTAAGGAGCTTACCCAGGAGCAGATTCTTTCCGGCATACTTACGGTTCTTGCCTATGACAGGGGAAATGCGCATCTTGACTATTACCGAAAGATTATCATGGAAGCCCGCCCCAACATCAAGAAGGAGCTGGGGGAAGCGGCAATCCTCAAGACCCGCAACGAGGACTGGGATTTGGCAGAGGAAATTTGGTCTGCCCTGCATGGACTTGACCCTGCCGACAAGGCGATAATTCTTAACATGGCTATTTTCTTTGACCAGAGGGCCGACTCTTACCGCAAGAACGGTATGGACGAAGACGCAGACGCTTATGACTCTTCCGCACTTGGCTACTATAAAGATGCCATGGACAGCGAGCCAGAAATTCCTGACGCATTCTTTAACGCAGGATTTTTCTATCTAAAGCAGCGCAAATACGGTGATGCAAAGGGTGCCTTTGAAAGCTTCCTTGCGCTAACATCAGACACAAAAGACGAAGACTTGGGAGAAAACGGCCTTTACAAAAAGGAGCGTGCCCAGGAAATCATAAACAAGATAGACAGCAGAAACCTTTCCAGCGACCGCTTCCACCATGCCTACGAGCTTATTGCCGGGGGAAAGGAAGAAGAAGGCCTTGAAGAAGTGCGCCTCTTTTTGCAGGACAATCCCGCAGTTTGGAATGCCTGGTTCCTCTTGGGCTGGGGCTTGCGCAGGCTTGAACGCTTTGAGGATGCCCTTAAGGCTTTTGAAAAGGCCCGCGAGTGCGAAGGCGGCGACGAAAGCGCAGACACTTTGAACGAGCTTGCAATCTGCCAGATGGAAACCGGAGACATGGACGGTGCCCAGGATTCCCTTAACGATGCCCTTTCCATGGATCCAGAAAACACAAAGATAATCAGCAACCTTGGCTGCCTTTTCCTTAAACTTGGCCAGAAGGATGAGGCTGTAAGGTATTTTAAGACAGTTCTGGAGATTGACCCGGCAGATAAAATTGCCGCTGCCCAGATGCAGGCCCTTGGGGCAGTGTGACAGGGCTTTTGCCTTTTTTAACTAAATGATTCCCAGAACCCTTGCAAGCCACACTGCCTGTGTTACGGATGTGGCTCCCAGTTTTGAGAATATGTTCTTTGCGTGGTATTTTACGGTGTTTTCGCTTATAAAAAAGCAATCTGCAATCTGACTGCGGGATTTTCCCTGCTCAATAAGCTTTAGGATTTCAATCTCCTTCTGGCTAAAGGGCGTTAGGTATTTTAGCTCCTCCATAAGATAGAGCGGGTGGTTTGCAGCCATGCTTCGGGCAATATCCAAAAGCATGAGCAAAAAGTCCGTGCTAAACCCAGACTTGCCCTCTTGCTTTATGAATTCAATTAAAAGCGGAAGAACGGCTGGCCCTTCGTCACCAATAAGCCTGTAGTACTTTCTTCTTTTTGCAATCTTTAGCGCCCTTTCAAAAGCGTCAAATGCAAGCTCCTTTTTTTCTGCGCGGTAAAGTGTTATTGCAAGAAGCAAATCAAGCTCGCAAAGATCCATGTGCCTTTTGCCGGCTGTTAAGAGAGGCCTTAGCTTTTCCAGAAGGGCAACTGCGGCGGAGTAGTTCTTCTTGATTATGTAGCAGCGGACTTTTACCATGTAGCGGTACAAATCCAGCATGTTAAAGTCTGCATATTCATCAGGGGCGGATTTCTTTATCCAGTGGTTCATCAGGGCATAGTTACCCTCGTAAAAAGAAGTCATTACTTGTGCAGAGTCTATGTTGTAGGAAAATTCTGCTTCCCCGGTCTTTTTTACATATCTGCGTATGTTCTTAATGTAGCTTTCGCTTTCAACCGTCTTTCCGTATGCGATAAGGATTTTTGCCTGAAGGTAAAGGGCCGCAAACAAAAGCCTTCTTTCTGAATCCTTGTCGAATTCCTTTATGGTCTTGCTTACAAGAACTTCCGCATCAAAGGGCTTGTCCAGCTGGTAAAAATATTCCGCAAGGCAGAGGTTGTAAATTGCGGGGCAGGTGGACTTTTCGTAAAGGCATGAAAGGTCGTCTATAAAAAGTTGCCTGTACTTCTGCAAAAGGGGGCCAATGCGGGTAAAGTCGTTAAACCCGTTAAGGACACTTGGCCGCCCGGCAGTAAGAACTACGTTTGGCATTTGAAGGTTGTTTTTCTTTAGGTATTCAATGTGGCCAATAAATTCCTTAAAGGTAATCTTTGGATGAACAAGCGCAATCCCAAGCCTAATAAAGTCAAAGTATTGGTTTTGGGGAAGGGAATCAATTACCCGGTCTGCCTGCTCTAGCTCCCCGTCCATAAAAAGGTTCAGCACCACGCCGCAAACAGAAACAGGATTTTCTTCAAAGTCCTTTTCCGTAAGGGCATAGAAAGATTCCCTGTCGTGCCTCATGTCTATAAGAAAATAATTGTATGAAAAATTGACTAGCTTTTGGCTAAGTTCGGCCGCACTAAGCATGATTCAATTATAACGTATAAACAGGAAATTCGCAATTTTTAAATAAAAACTCCGCAAACTCACCCTTCAAATTTTACAAGGGGGAAAGCCTTCCCCTCGCTCCAGCCTCCTCGCTTCGCTGCGGTGTCTTCCGCTACCCCTTCTGCGGGCTCAAACGCCGCCCGCAACGCCCGCTTTAATTCATTGTTATAACATTGACTTCTTTTTAATCCTTATAGGCAGATTCAGCCATAAATTCTCCTTATGCGGCAATAGCTCCGTGCAAAACATCAATTAATTCAAATACAGCATCTGCATTGTCATCAAAGATTTCTGTGTAATCCAGATTTGTAAATGGCGCATTTGAAACAATATTCGCAGGAACTATATCCCCATTTTGTAAAACATAGGTCACAATGTGATGCAGGAACTCTTCCTGTGCAGAATTAAAATTGTACTTTGACAAATATTCACTGAATATCTTATTTACAGCTTCTACATCAAGTCCAACAATCTTACGTACAAAAACAGGCAGTGGTGCACCATTTGCAATTTCTTCATACTCTTCTTCAGAACCAAGTTCTTCACATAGAATATGCTGTAAAGTATCAATATCCTTTTCTGTAATTGGAACGATATTTTTGATTTTCCAGATAACAGCAGAATCATTGTTTTCAGCAAGGTAATCCAATACTCTCTGTTTGTAACTCTTAATGCTTGGAGTTACATGGGTACCAGTCTTATCCTTATCAACAAGTTCATCTTCAAAATTAGTAACTTTGATAGGTGGTTTGATTTCAACCAGGAATTTCATCAAATCACGAACTTCTGTTCTGACAAACTCAAGTTTATCTAGGCTTCTTTCCTGCCAGAACTCGGTAGAAATAATTTTCTTTAAGCTCTCAGTCTTTGCTGCGATCTGAGGAATCTGAGCTTTTTCCAGGAGCTGATAACATACAGTTGTTACTTTCTCAACAGCTTTGTTATAATCCTTTTCACCAATGATTTCGGTAAGTTCCATGTTGAATAACCAGGCATCAAAGGTTTTTGCATATATATCATCTGCTTCACTTTCAACCAAATATGTAATCTGAGATTTTATCTGAGCAACCTTCAATTTATGCAAATCATACCACTCAGTTTCATTTGAGTATTTATCAACATAAGCAATTTCCCAGTTTACATTTACAAGATGACGATTCAAGCCTTTTACACAAGTCCATAGTTCTTTACGCCATTTGTCATAATACTTTTTATGATCTGGATTTTCCTGATGTTCAATTCCTTGAAGGGCTGCAACCATATCAAGTTTAAGATTAAAGATTCGCTCTGTAATTGAAAGTGTATGCTTTGGAATAACTCCCTTAGGGTTCATGCTAAAGAATGAAAAATTGTCGCAGAAATCAAAAATAAAGAAGCCTTGCTTTTCATCATAATCTTTGCATTCAACAGGATCTGATGGTTTACTTTGTTCGTGTTTTCCAAAAGTAGAAGCATCTGGGGAGAATACTTCAAGGTTTTTACAAATACGAGTTCCGCGACCTATCATCTGCCAGAACTTAATTGGAGAACGTACTCTCTTAAAGAAAACAAGATTTAACACTTCAGGAACATCAACTCCTGTATCGAGCATATCAACACTAACAGCAATTACAGGTTCTTTGTTCGGAACCTTAAAATCATCAATAATGGTGCTTGCATAATTAACAGAATAGTCAATTAGCTGGCAATAGCTGTCTCCCTTTTCTGGGTATAGATATTTGAATCTGTCAACGATAACCTGAGCATGGGGATGATCTACAGCAAACAAGATTGTTTTTCCTAGTTCTTCGCCACCTTTAGTTCTTAGCCCTTGTGTCATAAGAGTATTGATTACAAGATCTATTGTCTGAAGATTGATTATGTTCTTGTAGAATTCATCATGCGGAATTTCTGGAGGCAAGACACCGTCTTCTGTAAATTCTTCTTCGTAATCTTCTTTTTCTTCTTCAGATAACTCTGAGTATTTTAAACCTCTTTTTAAAAGCTTTGTTGTTTTATCAATGACCGTATAATCTACAAGGAATCCTTCTCTTACGGCAGTTTCATAGTCATATTCGTAAGTCGGTTTGTTTTTATCTACACCGAACAGAGTATAAGTATCTGCATCCACCTGGTCTTTTGGCGTGGCGGTTAATCCCAGAACCAGCGAATCGAAATATCTTAAGATTGCAAGGTATTTGTTATAAACAGAGCGGTGACACTCATCTACAATAATTAAATCAAAATGGCCAACACCGAATTTTCTTTCATCAGCATCAATAAGATTTAAAATACTTGGATAAGTTGAAACAACAATACGTGCATTCAAATCAAGCTCTGTTGGGGAACCTGAATAGATTGCACAACGAGAAGAATCCGGCAAATGTTTTTCAAATGCTTTGAATGCCTGGCTTACAAGTTCCTTTCGGTCTGCCAAAAATAAAACATGTTCAATCCAGTCATTGCGCATTAAGATATCAACAAGAGAAATTGCAAAACGAGTCTTACCAGTTCCTGTAGCCATTACATTTAAGGCACTACGGCGTTTTGCAGAATAAGCATCACATACAGTAGTACAAGCCATCTGAATAAACGGGCGGTCAGAAATATTAGTGTCTACACGATTATCTGTAATCTTATCAAGTTTTCTCTTTACGATAAGCGAATGTAACTCTTCTTTAGAATAATATCCAAAAACTCTTCTTGCAGGATATCCGCCATCCACCATATAAATCTGATAGCCATTGGTATAAAAAATTACAGGACGGACATTATATGTTTTCTCCAGACAATCTGCATAAAGACGTGCCTGAACACTTCCGGCATCTACATCTTTTGATGTACGTTTTGCTTCAATAACTGCAAGTGGTTTATTATCATCATCAAAAAGAACATAATCCACAAAGCCTTCTCCACTGCTTGAAGGCATCCCTTTTACAGGAATCTCAATACTTGCAGTTCCGGCTTTTACAAGTCCTTTAGTCTGACAAACTGTCCAACCAGCTTCACGTAATGCAGCATCAATAAAGATTTTTCTTGTTTCAGCTTCAGAAAAATCAATTGATGAAGACATCTTTGCAGAAATGTCTATTTTCTTCTTGTAACCTTCAAAATCTTTCTTAACAATTACAACTTTATATTTTTTCTTAGGAGCTCCAGTTGTATCAACCTCAACAGGTTTTGGAGGAACAGGTGCTGTATAAGGCACTATAGTTTTATCAAAGACGGGATAAGAATCAATTACTCCAAGGAACTTTAATATTTCACCCACAACATTGTGAAGGGCTTCCAGCACCTTTAATGATTCATTTTTGGATATAACTTTCGCGTGGCTGGCACTGTTTCCAACCATACGGATTAAATGAATTGCGCTTAATAATGGCTCATCAATATACGAAGTAAAATCAGCGGAGTTTACTAAATCAAATAAAGTTGAAGTTTCTGAATATTTACCTTTTTTAGTCAGATAAAAAAGTTTGACTACCCATTCCAACGCATTGCGGGCAGAGCGAGCCGAAGGGGTTGGAAAATTAGCTGCAAACAATTCAGTTTCATTACAGAGTGTATAAAGTTCACTTAGTTTTGCATTTGATTTCAGGTAATCAAAGTTCATAATTTCTACTCCATAATAATTATACCACAGACTTCTGGAATTACATATCTAAAGATACATAATATGAAATAAACTGTTTTAGATATTCAACATTGTTTTCCATTTCTTTTTGTATTTCTTTATCATCAAAATAAAAATTTTTTAATTGCATGATTTTTTCGAAATAGAAAACCATTGCAGACGGAAAAATTGCTTTACTTCCATTATCAAAGTCCGTCCATAATGGATAATCATCTTTTGCTCTTTGAATATGGCCATACATAACAGGATTTGGTGAAATTAATTGGTTATAAATATCATTAAAAATATCATTGTCTAGATTTCGTAATTCTAGAGACTGATTATTATAATCATTCTTAAAATAACGCCCAGCCAAAACTTTTCCATCTTCTGACAGGACTGCAAAAAATAATTCAAAAATAAGAATAGAATTATCAAGTTTTGAATTACTTTGATTTAAGATACCATTTGTTAAAACAATTTTACTTATTGCCTGCTCAAGAATTCTAGGAGTTACAGCAGACGAGATTAATTGTATGTTTTCAATTAGATTAAAATTGCATACATTTACCTGAGTAAAAGTCTCAAATAGGTCTGGATATTTCCTTTCAATCGCATCAGTATATTTTGTTTTTGGAACATGTAGACCAAATGTAATAAACTTTGAAAGATATTGTTTAATTCTTTCTTTTTGTATTTTAACATTAGAATTATTGGAAAGAAAAATCTGTACTACATTATTCTCAATTTGAGTCTTATCAATTCCATAAATAAACTGAATATTGTTCACATTCTGGCTGATATGATGCATTCGTTCCAAAACTTTTATAGCGTGTTCTGGTAAGCAGCGGTCCAGTTCATCTACAATGACAACAACTGTTTTTTCTGAAGAAATATTATTCAAGCCTTTTATCATCGAATTCATCAGCTGATTCAAATCATAATGAGGATCATATTGCCTGATTTCTTCTTTTACCTTGTCTTTATACTTTTCAAATTCTTTTTTAACAGATGCACCGAAGCAAACAAGCCTTGGGATATGAAAAGTGTGAGAATCAATAATCGAAAATAAAGGATTTTTCTGAATAACATCCAAATTATCTAGCAGTTTTTCCTTTATCATTAGTTTTACAGCTTGATAATTTTTCTGAGCTTCTGGAGTTTTAAAGATAATTGAGTTTTCAGAATCTAACTGTTCTTTCAGACTGATTAGTAAAGAAACCAGCGGCTCATCATAATAGTCGTATTTCCATGCATTGTATCTGAAAACACAATAACGACCACCAGCAATCTGTTCATCTTGAATGTCATATAGATTTTCAAAAACTCTATCTAATATCCACGATTTACCACATCCCCATCCTCCCTGAATTGAAAAGGATGTCTTTAGATTATTCTTTGAATGGTATTCAACAGTTGAAATAATTTTATCAATAAATTCCTTGCGGTTGAGAATATCTATTTCAGAAAGACTTTGAATATCATTCATATTGATTACTCTCCAAAATATTCCTGCATTTTGCTGTCAAAAAGTTCCTGTAAGTCTGCAATCTGCTTTTTTACTACAAATTTCAATTTGTCGATTTGTTGGACGAAGGCGGCAAATTTGTTTTGTAGATCTAATTCAATCATAGGTACAGCCATTTGCTTTAATCTATCAATTGTTAAAGCAGAATATGCGCTTCCAACAAGATTTTGTTGTTTAAAAGCTTCAATCAGACTTTCAAGAATATATCTAAAGAAAGTTGAATTAAAAATCTTACATCTAATATAAACTAAATTTCCATCTTTATAATAAAATGGCTTATCTGTATTTACTTCCCAAAATTTGCCAATAGTTCCTACTGCAGTCATAAGAATATCACCAATTTCTGGAACACCATTTTTATTTTTTATTTCTTCATAACGTTCCTTTGATATAAATAACTCAACAGAAGGTTTTAAGTTTTTACTTAATTCGATTATTTCTTTACTGCGATAAAATGGAATTCCTGAAGTAACATATTCTGATGCAAATATACGCTTACTAGAACCAATTTCAGCAATCTTACCAAGAGTTGTAATTTTCCATTTTCCGCTTTCAACAGGATTCTCTCCAAACATCTCGACAAATTCGGATTTGACAGCTTCATCAAGCAAAGCAAGCTGCTGTTTTTTGTTATCGATTGCAGATTGGATGGTGTCGAGTTCTGCGGAGATTTTTTGTTGTTCGGAAAGAGAAACAATTGGCATTTGAATCTTGAGAAGGTTATTCTTAGTAAGACTTGGTATTGTAACTGTAGTATTTAGGGATTCAAAATCAAAATTCTTACAAAAATAAAAAAGATATTTTGGATAAAGAACATCTTTGTTTGCTTCAAGACCAAAGGCTGTATCAACATTCCAAAATGGTTCATTTACAAATATAGGATTATTTATTGTCCCTTTTCTGCCAACAATAACTGTACCTGCATTGCAGATATAATCATCTGCTCTCCCCATAATACCACCACTACCATAAATTGGATAAAGACCATCTGGATTTTCAACAGCTTTTTGATTGCGACCATTTTTTATTTCAAGAACTTCTGCAAAAAATTTTTTCATTCCGCAGCTCCCTGCAACTTCATTGAATAAGTCCGAGTTTTGTTAATGCCACTTGCATTCAGTATTCCCAGTTCCACAGCCTTTACAAGAAGTCTGTTTGCGGTCTTTATTTCAACATTCAGCAATTCTGCCGCTTTACTGCTGGAAATGTTTTTTGAACTTTGCAAATAGGCAAGCACTATGGACAAACGGGATTTGTCTTTATCGGACATTTTATCGGACATT
>DFJV01000142.1:0-53258 GCA_002373205.1 Treponema sp. UBA3662 | reverse complement strand
TATCGGACATTTTATCGGACATTTTGGGAGATAAAGGGACATTTTCTGTCTCTTGATGTTCGTTCATAAGTGCCAGATATGCATCCGAAGCAAAACAGCGGGCTGTAACACCACCGAGAGAAAGGTCAATTACAGGGAGCTTTGCGTTTTCTTCTTCGCAGTATCTTGTAATTTTGCTAAAGCCCCGTGCCCAGCTTTCTATCATACCGCATTTGAAAAATACGTTTGCAAGGTTCGGGTTGCAGGGTTTTGAAACATGCTCTTTATACAAATCTTCAACCGGAACTTCTTTTGGTAAGGCTCCGTCATTCCAGAGGCGGATTTTATCTTTGTAAATGCGAATCTGAATTGGAGTTGTAGAAAGATAGTCCTTATGAATTACCGCGTTCAAAAGCAGTTCGCGAAACGCCGCCCTTGGAAAAAAGAAAGTTTCCTTTCTGTAAATGTCGTCATAAGAAATCAAAGCCTTCATGTACTTTGAATAAATAAGGTCCATTGCCTTTTCTACCTGCAAAATAAGAGGTCCGTGAATTTCGTCCTGATACAAAATATCCGCATCGTTTTCAAAGTAGGCAAGTTTAATATATGCCCCAGTTACCCATTTTTCCGGGTTGGGATGAAAGGCAAGCATACAAGCGCGAGTTAAATATTTTCCTTCTGTAATATGAAGATTCTGAATAAGAGTTTCGTTTGATACATCAAGAGCTGCATCATCTAGACGACCTGATTCCTTTGCCTTTTTCTTAAAGAGTTTGATTGCGTCATTTTCCAAATCATCAACTGTAATATGTGGAACCGGAACTGAATCCCATGTGCGGCCTTGTACAGATAGAATCATCTTATCAAGTTCAACACCGCTTACTTCCTGCATTGTTGAACCAGTCCGCCTGTAATATTTTCCGTGATAACTTACAGGAAACGGATATTTTTCTGTGATAATTTCAAAATAATCCATTCCGTTTTTATTAAGAAGATTCACTGTACAAATTAATCCCATTGTATTGCGGATTTTGTTCGGAATGTCTTCGCTCAGCTTATGCGGATCATCTACACCGCAAACATTACCATTGTCGTCTATGCCGATATAAAGCCTGCCGCCCTCAGTATTTGAAAAGGCACAAATCCATTTGAGGTATTCATCTCGCCATGTTTTTTTATATTCTATGTTCTGATTTTCCATCTGCTAGATTTCTCCCTGCAACTCATTCATAATCTGCGTAAACTGCCTTTCGAGCTCATTAATCGAAGCAAAGATTTCTTTTACAGGGCGATATTCCTTCTTTTCAACTTCTTTTTTCTGATACTTGTTGAAAGAGAAAACATAATCGTTATCTACAATTTCCTGTTTATCTACAAGAAATGATTTTTCATAATGAGTACGTTTTGCTTCTTTGTCACGGTTGTTCCAGCGGTTAATAATGTCAGGAATGTCATTTGCTTCAATTGCATCTCGCTTCTGGTCCAGACTGTAACCGTCATTTTCCATGTTGTACATCCAGACTTTGTCGGTTCCGCCAGCATTTGTTTTTGTAAAGATGAGGATGCCAGTTTGAACTCCAGAATATGGATAGAATACTCCGCCCGGCATAAATATTACGCCTTCCAGCTTCTGGTTTTCTACAAGTTCCTTGCGGAGCTTTGTGTAGGCTTTGTCATTTGTGTTATTCAAAACTCCAACCGGAATGATGCTTACACAACGACCGCCGGTTTTTAGAAGACGAAGGAATAGGCTCAAAAAGAGAAGTTCTGTTTTCTTTGTTCCACCGCTAATCTGATTCAGTGATTTTGCTACAGTGCTTGGATCAAGACTTCCGCTGAATGGTGGGTTTGCAAGAATCAAAGAGTAAAGTTCCTTATCTTCGTAATCCTCCCCAACCGAGTTATTGTATTTGATTGTCGGATTATTTACTCCATGAAGCGTCATATTCATACAACCAATACGAAGCATGTCAGGGTCGGTGTCGTAGCCAGTGAACATTATATTATCAAAATGCTTTCGCTTTTCTGTATCAGACAGTTCTGCAGAGTAATGTTCTTCTATATATTTTGCTGTTTCTGCAAGGAATCCGGCAGAGCCCATTGCAGGGTCAATCATTGTATCTTTGAGTGTAGGCTTTGCAATTTCTACCATCATATCAATAATGTGGCGTGGAGTGCGGAACTGTCCATTGTCTCCAGAGGTTGCCCATTTTGAAAGAAGGTATTCATAGCAATCACCCATAAGGTCAGCCTTGTCAAAACCAAGTCCCGGGTCATTTATTGCATCAACCATCTTCTGCAAAATATATGGAGATGAAACTGCAAACTGTGCATCCTTCATAAAATCAGTAAAGGAAGTTGCCTTGTCACCGTGAAGAGTTTTGATAAATGGGAATACATTATCGCGAAGATTTGCAAACATCTTCTTTGACTCAAAGTGGCTGAACACATTCCAACGAAGATCTGCATACCAAACATTGATATTCAAATCTTCATTAATATAGTTGCCTTCTTTAAAAATAAGGTCCTTGTCAAAATTATCAATTTTTATGCCACGAGCCACCATATCATTGATTTTACGTTCTTTTTTAATCTGCTGGTCATCAAGCATCTTAATGAAAATAAGATATGTAATTTGCTGAATATCAATAAGAGGGTTGGTCATCTGATTTGACCACATTGCATCCCAAAGATTGTCGAGTTTATTTTTAACTTCACCTGTAATCATTTTTATGTCCCTTCTATTTATTATATACAAGTTTATGCTAAATTGTAAGACATATAAGGCAAGTGGAGGGTATTATTGAACTTTAGGACGCAATTTAAAAATAAAAAACACCCGCCGTAAGTCCGTATTGGAAGTTACAGCGGGTGTATCCTATAATGCTAAGCCGCTAGGCGACACAAACTACTGCAACAGAGCAAGAACGTTCTGTGAGCTCTGGTTAGCCTGTGCGAGCATTGCGGTACCGGCCTGAGAAAGGATGTTGTTCTTTGTAAAGTCAACCATTTCCTTTGCCATGTCTGTATCACGGATGCGGCTTTCTGAAGCCTGGAGGTTTTCAGCACCAATGTCCAAACCAACAACTGTCTTTTCGAGGCGGTTCTGGTATGCACCAAGGTCTGCGCGCTGCTTGTTGATCTTCTTGATAGCTTCGTCGAGAGTACCGATTGCGCGGTTTGCTTCGTCTGGAGTTCCAAGAGTCATGATTTCTTCTGTACCAACGTTGCGGAGTCCGAGAGCTGCTGCGCTCATTGTACCGATGTAAACCTGTGTTCTCTGGTCCATGTTAGCACCAATGTGGAGCCACATAGAAGCTGTAACATTGTTTTCACCAGTTGGGCGTGCAAAGCGGCCTGTGAGCATGTTCATACCGTTGAACTGTGCGCAAGATGCAATGCGGTCAACTTCTGCGATGAGAGAAGAAACTTCAACCTGAATCTGCATGCGGTCTTCGTCTGTGTAGATACCGTTGCTTGACTGAACTGCGAGTTCACGGATTCTCTGGATGATGTCTTCTGTTTCCTGGAGGTATCCTTCAGTTGTCTGGATGAAGGAAATTCCGTTCTTTGCGTTTGTGGAAGCCTGGTTCAAACCGCGGATCTGGCTGCGCATTTTTTCAGAAACTGCAAGTCCTGAAGCATCATCACCTGCGCGGTTGATCTTCATACCAGAAGAAAGTTTTTCCATGTTCTTCTGCTGGTTAACTTCGGTCAATCCTTCTGAACGCTGTGCAAACATAGCACTCATGTTGTGATTAATAACCATAATGTATCTCCTCTATACGAGTTTATTAAGTTACAGACAAACACATTAGGTATGTTTGCTGTCCCCGGGGGTCTACCACCCTATACTTTGAATTTCGGAGATGCAAATTTGAACTTTAGAAAAAATTTTAGCAAATTTTGACTTTTTTTTAGCTTTTACCCTGAATTTTCTACTTTTTTCCTTATAAATGCAGATTTTTTTACGGGGTTTTCTGAAGGTATTTTTCTGGACGTAGCCCTGAATGCTCTGCCATTTATTCCTTGGCTGCAATCGGGTTGGCATTTTTTTGCGTCACCGCCCTTTCGCCCTTCGCTCACGCTCATTGTCGCTTGCGCGCCAACTAAAGGGGCTACACGGCGGCGTACGATTGTTTTGGAAAAATCCACCCATGCCTTTGTACTGGTTGGCAAGAAAGTGGTGGGCTAAAACAGCGCCATGCCCAACTGCTACACCAAATTCGTTCGCTGAGCCAGTCGCAGCGATGTTTTTTTTGGCAACACGCCCCTTCGACAGGCACATGGAGCGGTAGTTTTTTTGCTGTGCCAAAGTCCGTCCGCTGAGCCAGTCGAAGCGACACGTGTTTGCCAACAAGCCCCTCTGGTGGGCGCAGGGAGCGGCGGTTTTTTTTCTGCGCCAAAGCCCGTCCGCTGAGCCAGTCGCAGCGATGTCTCTTTGCCAACAAGTCCCTTCGGTGGGCGCAGGGAGCGGCAGTTTTTTTGCTACACCAAAGCTCGTTCCCTGAGCTTGTCGAAGGGAACATGCCTAAAAAAAATATTTGTTAAAAACTAGGGGTTCTTAGGCATATCGCGAAACGTTGAGCGATATGGCCCCTAAGCGGTGCTGGAAATGAGACGGTAGCAAGTGCGTGCCGTCGAAGGGGGTTTGGAGGGGGACTTGCAACGAAGTTTCCAGCAGGAAAACCCGCTTCCGAGTAGACAACTTTTTTAACGTTAAAAAAGTTGCCCCTCCAAATTCTGGGGTCCAAGGGTTCTCCCTTGAAAAGAGTTTTTCAGTAAACACTATTTACTATATCAGTGCTTTGCACATTCGCTGCAACCGGTTACGATTACGTGCTTTTTGCCGTTGCTTTTGTTAAAGAGGCGGGCTGTAAGGTGGCCGTTTTCCAGTGGAACTGTCTTGTGGCAGACAGGACAGACCCGCTTTATGCCTTTTTCCGGTATTGGGTAGCAGTGGGGGCAGCCGTTTATTGTGCACAGCTGGTCGGGAACATTCATTGGGCGGTAAACGCGGCTTACAAGGTCTTCTCCGGGAAGAAGCAGGCTGTTGCAAAGGGGGCAGTTTACGATAAGGCCTTTTAGCGCAGCCTTTTTTGCCTCTGCCTTGCGCCTTGCAGCCTCCGCTTCCTCCTTGCCGTAAGCCTTCCATTTTATGTACCAGTTCAAAAGAAGGATAAGCACTATAAAAGAAGCGGCCGCTATAATGTAAAGTAGCTTGTCATCCATAGGCCTTATTTTACAAAGTCCTTCATGTTTACGTCCAGCACGGTGTTTCCAAAGACAAATTTGGAGATTGTGTGTCCCTTGGGAACTTCCACGCGCACGTTAAGATAGGATTTTCCAAGCGGAACGTACTCAAGCTTCTGGTCCCTTTTGTACTGTGGCAGAAACCATGAAAGAATCCAGGGCACGTCATCGTGTTCTGCATGGTTTATGATGTAGGCAGGAATAAAGACTTCGTTTTCATCCTGAACATAGACCAGGTTGGACTTCCTGAGTTCCTTGTAGCTAATGCCGGCATTGTCCGACTTATTGTTCACCACAAGGGTAAGCTCGTAGCTAACGCGTCCGTCCTTGTCCCAAAGCTGGTCTGTCCTTGAATTCTGTGTGTTTTCCGAGCCATCTTTTATGTCTACCTCTGCGGAAAAAAGCCATTCCTTTTCGTTTGGAATTTCTTGAATTTTATCTATGGACAGTTCAAAGTTGCTGGTCTTTTTTAAAACCTTTGTGGACCAGTTCTTTTTTGCGCTTTCGTAGCTTATGTAGGGAAGAGCCTTCGCTACGGAATCCTTTTTTACTGCAATGAATGTTCCAATTCCTGCAAAAACTATAAGCAGCCAAGTAACCGCCAGAATTACCGCCGCAATTATTGTCTTTTTTACGCTCTGCTTTTTGATAAGCTTGTAAAGCAGAATTGCCACGAATACCCAAAATGCAAGACCTACAAGCGTTGCAAGTGTAATAACCAAGAATCCAATAGCCATTTAACCCTCCGATATAAGACAGATTTATATTATAGAAATGAAGGCTTTTGTTCAACACGGTGCTGATTGGCTTTCTTGCCCACCAGCCTAGCCCCGATTGGAAGGGCCCGCCGCAGGCGGGTTGCGCTAGCAATGGAGCCGAAAGGCGGAACCCTGGAAAGCGGGATAAAATGCCCTCCGTGGCATTTTATTCCACAAGTTTTCTGGCGAAAACTTGCAGGTTGCTTTTGCAAACAAATGACGCGCCGCGCTGGAAGCTTTGCTGCGTGACCCCTTGGCGCTGCTTGTTCTACAGGATAAAATGGCGCGGAGTCTGGCCGGACACGGAGTGCCGGACACAGTTTTACCAACAGCGTGCTCCAGATTATTGAAAAAGTCACTTCTTGTCGATATAATAAAAATAACATTCTGTCTGGAGAAATTTATGAAGAAAATTTTGACTATACTTGCGGCTGCCATAATGTCTGCGGCTTTTGCAACGGCTGATACAGTTTTTATTCCTCATGTTTACGGAGGCTTTGGCCTTGGAACAAAGGTGGACGGTGACAATTCTCTTAGCGAAGAAAAGCAGAACTATAAGGACAGCTGGATTGCCGGTATGGGCATGGAGCTTAATGTTCCGATGGGAACTTATTTTGGCGTTCAGTCCGGGCTTAACTTTTTTATAAACAATTACGCGGTGGACGAACACATTACCGGTCAGCTCCGCTATTATTCGCTGGACATTCCGCTTTTGCTTACATGCAGCTACGGAGCGTTCAATTTGGTGGCGGGACCATACGCTTCCATTCCGATTGGAAAAATCCGCGGTTCCAAGGACCTTGACGGAGACAAAATCAATTCTGACACAAAGATAAACTTTGGCGTTACTGCAGGTCTTGGCTTTGAAAGGAAGATGGGTGCCGGAAGGTGCCTCGTGGAAGCCCGCTATCTGTTCGATTTGCTTCCTATGAAAGACGATGATGGCAACGACATCTTTACCCGCCGCGGACTCTTGCTTGACTTTGGCTACAAGGTTCCGCTCCTCTTCTAGCAAACCGCTGTATGAACATCTGCTTGTTCAAGCCGGAAGAAATTGCTAAGCCGCTGGACATTAAGGACGAAAGGGCAGTCCACCTTCTAAAAATCCTGCATAAGGGCGAGGGGGACTCCTTTGCGGCCGGAATAATCGGCGGTAAGGCTGGCAGGGCAACAATTACCCGGCTGGATTTGCACGAGGAAAAGAGCGCGGACGGAAGGAAATCCTTTAAGAAGGGCTCCATTTCCTTTGATTTTGTTGGCGAAAGCGACGGAAAACCCCTCTATCCGCTAAAGATGATTGTTGGCTTTCCGCGACCCATTCAGCTTAAAAGGCTTTTGCGGGACATGGCGGGGCTTGGCGTTTGCGAGATTCACCTTACGGCAACCGAGCTTGGCGAAAAGTCCTACCTTAAGTCTGATCTTGCCACGTCGGATTCTGGCTACGGTATGCTTTTGGAGGGCTGCGAACAGGCTGCAAGTACTCATATACCCAAGCTTTTTATGCACGATTCGCTTGCAAAGTGCCTTGATTTTTTGGAAACAGAGGCTTCTTCTGATTCCGGAAAATTTTTGAAGGCGGCTTTGGATAATGTTGGCGCTTCGGAAAGCCTTGTTTCTTTTATGGAGCGGGCCTGCGCCGGACAAAATACTGGACTTGAGGCCCTTGCGGCAATCGGCAGTGAGCGCGGCTGGACTGAAGGTGAAAGGAAGCTTCTGGAAGAGAGGGGCTACAGCCGTCTTTGCATGGGAAGCCGGGTCTTGCGGACGGAAACTGCTGCAACCGTTGCGGCAAGCCTTATCCTTGGCGCTATGGGATATTTGAATTAGGCTAAAATTTATGCACATTGAGTGGGAATGGTAATATATGGATAATGCTTCTATAAAAGACATGCTTTTGGACATTCAGGAGTCAAAGCTTGAATTCTCTGTTACAATGACAGGCAAGGAGAGTAAGAGGGTAAACGGTCTCTACAAGCCGGAAACCAGGGAAATACTCCTTCACAACAAGAATTTTAAGACGGACAACGAGCTTATTTATACTGCCGTCCACGAATACACCCATCACCTTATAAACGAAGAGAACATTGTGGCAAACGGAGGCAGGGAACCTCCCCACCAGGCAAGAAGCCACACAAACTATTTCTGGGCAAAATTCCATGCCCTTTTGGAAGTTGCGGAAGAGAAGGGCTACTACAAGATAGACCTTTCATCTTCCCCGGAGCTGGAGGAGCTTACAAAGGAAATCCGCGAAAAATACATTGTTCCAAACGGCCGCCTTATGCAGGAATTTGGCAAAAAGCTTATTCAGGCACATGCCCTTTGCGAAAAGTCCAGCATCCGCTACGAGGACTATCTGGACAGGGTTTTGCAGATTCCAAGAACCACCGCAAAGACGGTAGCCCAGGTTGGAACCTTGCCAACGGAAGACGCAGACCTTGGCTTTGACAACATGAAAATCGTAGCCGGAATAAAAAAGCCGGATGAAAGGGCAAAGGCACAGGAAGCCATAAAGAGCGGAAAAAGCCCGGACAGCGTAATTGCAATGATGAAGAAGAAAGCCAGTGAGACGGATCCCAAGACCAAGCTGGAAAAGGAAAGGGACCGCCTTACAAAAACAATAAATGAACTGACTCACCGTCTTGAATTTGTGGAGGAAAGCCTTGCAAGCCTTTAAGAAAATTATTTCTGTAGCCGCATTCGTTCTGATTGCCGTTGAATCTGCCCTTGCCCAGTCTTCGGTAAGTTCTGTATCCTCACCGGAAATGCCGTCTATTTCTGCACCCACACTGGGAAGCGGTTTTTACGTGCCCGGTAACCCAAAGAATTCCCCCTATACGGGAAGGCGCAGCAGGGGGCAAAAGGCAAAGAATGAAAGCCAAAAAAAAGTACAGCCTTCTTTGGACGGGAGCCTAAAGGGTGAGTCTGGCCTTGATGCTGAAATTTCAGAGCAGGAGCAGATAGCCCGCGACCTTGCACAGAGCGCAGCCTACCTGAGTGGAAAGGAGCGTGACGATTTGCTCAAAGCCCTGCAGAACTACCAGAGTGCATCAGAAAAGCTCCGCAAAGAAAACGAAGAGACTCTTTCCAATGCAAAAAAAGCCCGTCTTTTGCGCTTTACCGTCGGAGGAAAGGACATACTAAAATCATGCCGTTCAGTTTATGTTTCCGACGTGATTCAGGACGGAACCTTTGTTGTTACAGGCGACAGGACCTACCAGGGCAACGGTGAAAACTTTGATGAGATTTTCTACATCCGCTTTACCGCAACCCCACAAAAGGCAGACCTAAAGAATTACAGCGCATGCACTTATGTAACCCAGTCAAAGGAAAATGAAGAAAGTGGCCTTTACCGCATGAGCCGCCTTAACAGCCTGGAGGCAAACCGCACCGGCCACCTTGTAACGCTAAAGACTTCCGCCCAGGAAGAAGACATAGACCTTCTCATTGACCTGGGAGTTGAAAAGTGAGCGGGGAAGAGTCTAAGCTTTGCGAAGGGGCAAAAAAACTGGGTCTTGAACTTTCCCCCGGCCAGTTTGAAGCCCTGCAAAGCTACACAGACCAGGTCCTTGAATTCAACAAGGGCTACAACCTGATGAAGGCCGAAAACCGCGATGAATTTGAAGTGAACCACATACTGGACAGTCTTGCGGCCTGCAAAGAGATAGGCTCCCTTGCCCAAAGCCTTGCCGCCTCTGGAAAAGAGGTAAAAATAGGTGATATTGGAAGCGGAGGCGGCTGCCCAGGGATTCCCCTTGCCATAGCCTTTCCCCAGTATTCATTCACCCTGGTTGAACGCATGGAAAAGCGCTGTGCCTTTTTGCAGCAGGTTGTCCGTTCGCTAAAGCTTAATAATGCAAAGGTTCTCTGCCTTCAGGCGGACAAGGTAAAGCCTGAGTCTTTTACAATAGAAGTATTCCGCGCATTCCACCCCTTTGACACAAAAATAACCAAGCTCCTTCTAAAAATGCTTTGCAAAGGTGGTTTTATAGCTGCCTACAAGGCCCGTTCAGAAAAAATCACGGCGGAAATGGAAAGCATAAGCTTTATGGTTCCCTCGTATAAAAAAATAGCGCTCACGGTTCCCTTTCTGGAAGACCATGAGCGCAATTTGGTTGTAATTCAAAAATAAAAATTCCGGTCGGATTTATACGCTAACCTGCTTTAGTAGGGTGGTCAGCTGGTTCTTTTCTATAAGGTCAAGCGGGCGACCCTCTATGTACCTGCGGGCTTCTTCCGTAAAGTTACCAGCCGTAACGCATATTCCCCTGTCTGCCTTTGTGTCGTGCAAGTGTCCGTGAAAGTCGCGGATAAAAAGCTCTCCTGTTGAGCCTGTCGTCCTAAAGAAGCGGAAAATTTCGCTGTCCGAGAATTTTGGCGAATCAACTTCAAGAACAAAGTCCGTAAAGACCTGCCCCATGTTTATGTCCATGAATTTAAGCTGGGAATCCTTGTAGTAAGCCTGAATTACCTTGCGGCACAAGGCAACAAAGTCTCCTGTACCTGCGGTAAGGTAAAGCTGGAGGTTGGAGTTCTGGCTAAGCTCCTGGTAGCGGGCAATAAGGGCGTTAACATCCTTGTAGTTTGAATTGATAAAGCGGATTTCCTTAAGCTGGATAAGCCCGTTGCTGAGCTGGTTCTTTGCAAAGTAGGCCTGGGCAAGCTTGTAGCGAATTTCCACCTTTATGTCGTCGTCTACATTTTCGTGCTTTAGGCCAATCATAAGGTCGGTTATGGCATTGTCAAATTCACCAAGGCTAAGGTGGTAGATGCCGGCCTGCAAGCAGGAGCGCGGTCCGTAGACTGGGTCTGCCCTAAGATGCATGAACACTTTTATAGCCTTGTCGCCGTGTCCTTCCTGGGTCATTGCGTCTGCCATGCTGTAAAGTGCATCTTTGTTTGCTGGGTCTTCTATAAGCGCCTTCTTAAAGCAGGGCAAGCTGTCGTGGTAGTGGTGGGAATTGTAGTAGCTCTGTCCAAGCAGCAGATTTACTCCTGTGGCGTCTGGCCGCACAATCAGGGCTTTCTTTAGGCAGGGAACGGCCTTGTCGTACTGCTTTGCCTTTACGAGTGCATAGCCCATAAAATAGTTTGAGTCAAAGTCATGGGGATTCTTCTGGTAGGCAAGGGAAAGAGAAATCATGGCTTCGTCCATCTTGTCCAGTTCAAGGGCACAGATTCCCGTCCTTAGGAAGGCCTTGTAAGAGTCTACGTCTATGTCCGTCTTGGAAATCTTTGAAAGCTGGGAGTAGATTGGAAAGGCCTTTTCCCAGAGGTTGCTGGTAAAGTAAAGGTCTCCCAAGGCTTTTAGGGCTGCGGCATCGTTTGGGTTCTTTGCAAGGTGCCTGTTTGCCTGCCTTATAATCTGGGCCTGGCTCTTTTTTGACCTTGCAGGTTTCTTTTCGGAAATTTCCGAATTCCGCTTGTTGGGAACAAAGAGAAGAAATGCGAATATGCCAATTATAACAACAGCAGCTATAAGGTATGGAATGACCATAAAAAATACCCCTTTTGCACAAGCCTGTCTTTGCCAGAATCCGTATCTAGTGAAGACAAGGTTCTTAAAAAAGAATTCTTCTTAAATAATCGGTTTATGTTGGCAATAAGTTGAATGGCTAACTCCCAGAGGTTGCAAAGAAAAGCACGGCAGGGATTGGAGCACCGCCGGAGGCGTTCCCGCAGGGAATGGAGGGGTAGGGCCCCCGGAAGTGCGGAAAGCCCCTAAAAAAAAAGGCAAGAACTTCTTTTAAAAACAGAAGCGGGTGCATACAAAAGCGCCGCAAAATTCGAAAGTCCCCTCCTTTTTTTATTTGCGGGAACACTCCGCCACAAAACCGCTTATCTTGTCCAAGGCAGTCTTTATTTTTTCTATGGAAGTAGCGTAGCAGCAGCGTATGTGACCTTCGCCGCCTGCACCAAAGACATTGCCCGGAACAACAGCCACGTTCAGTTTTTCAAAGACCTGAAGGGCAAACTGTTCGCTTGTAAGTCCTGTGGAAGTAATGTCCGGGAAGAGGTAGAAGGCACCCTTTGGCTCTGGCACTGGAAGCCCCATGTCGTTAAAGGCCTTTACCATAAGGTTCCGCCTCTGCTGGTAGGAGACGCGCATTTTTTCCACCTCGCTCCAGCCGTTCTTTAGGCCTTCCAAAGCCGCATACTGGCTCATAATCGGGGCACAGATTGTGTTGTAGCCGTGAAGCTTTATAATCTGCGCACAAACGTCTTCCGGGGCAGCAATGTAGCCAATTCTCCAGCCTGTCATTGCAAAGGACTTGGAAAAACCGTTCAGCACGATTGTGTAGTCCTTCATTCCCGGGAAAGAACCGATTGAAGTATGCTTTGTGTCTTCGTAGGTAAGCTCACAGTAAATTTCGTCGCTAATAACCCAAATCTTGTGTTTCTTTACAACCTCTGCAATCTTGGCAAGCTCATCCGCAGGAATTATAGTGCCTGTAGGATTGTTGGGGGAGCAAATCATAAGGGCCTTGGTCTTGGGCGTGATAAGCTTTTCAATCTCTTCTGCCGTTGGGTAAAAGCCTGTCTTTCCTGTGTTAAGGTGGACAACCTTTGCACCCGCAAGGTTTGCAAGCGTTGTATAGTTAACATAGCAAGGCTCGCTGACGATGATTTCGTCGCCTGGGTTAAGGATGCACCTAAGAGAAGCGTCTACACCCTCGGAGGCGCCAACAGTTATGATAATTTCCTTCTGGGGAT
Source organism: Treponema sp. UBA3662 (assembly GCA_002373205.1). GTDB lineage: Bacteria > Spirochaetota > Spirochaetia > Treponematales > Treponemataceae > Treponema_D. The sequence goes on along the minus strand of DFJV01000142.1, from coordinate 40,557 downwards.
TGTAGCGCATGGAATATCCTTCCAGGTACTTGGCAATTTCCTCGCGGAGCTCAATCAGGCCCCAGTTGCTGGTGTAGCTTGTGTGCCCCTGCTCAAGATGGTAAAAAGCCTCTTCGCGCATGGCCCAGGGGGTGGGGAAGTCCGGCTCTCCAACCGAAAGCGAAATAACGTCATCGTGGCCAATAAGCATCTCAAAGAATTTGCGGATGCCGCTAGGCGGTGTTTCAACCATTGCCCTGCTGAATTTATCTTCTCTTGGATTCATGCTACAACTCCTTCGCGGCTGTCTGAACGCTGCTCAACATAGACAATGTCGTTTTCTTTGTATGTCTTAAGAATAAAATGGGTCTTTGTGGAACGCACACCCTCCAGAGTGGAAAGCTTCCTTGCAACAAAAGAAGCCACCTCCTGCAAAGAGTCGCCCTCAATGATAACCTTAAGGTCGTAGCCTCCGCTCATAAGGTAAAGGGACTTAACCTGCGGAAAGCGGTAGATGCGGTCTGCAATACCGTCAAAACCATGCTCCCTCTGCGGCTGAACCTGAATCTCTATCTCTGCCTTAACCTTTTCCTTGGCGGCACTGTCCTTCTCTGGATTAACAATGGCGGCATACTTCATGATAATACCGTCATTCTCTAGCTTGCGGATAATAGCCTCAACTTCTTCCGGCTTCTTCTTAGTCATAGCCGAAATATCTTCTATAGAAATGCGCGCGTTGTCCCGCAGCAAATTCAGTATTTCTTCAGAACCGTCCATAAAAACCTCCGGAAAGCATACAACTTCTGCTAGATTACCGTATTTTTAATAAGATTACAAGGGAAGCAAACTGCAGCAGGTTAAACTCTTTTCCTCTCTCTTTTTCTTCTGGAGCCGCCTGAATATTTAAACTGTGCCCGGCACTCCGTGTCCGGTCAGACCTCCTTAGCATTTTTCCCTATTTGCAAAAGTGTAGCGCCACGGATGGCGCGTCGATTGTTTGGGGTAAGAGCCGGCAAGTTTTCGCCAGAAAACTTGCGGGAAAAAATGCCAAGGAGGGCATTTTTTTCCCGCTTTCCAGGGTTCCGAATTTATTGTAGAACAAGTAGCGCCATGGAGGGCGCGTCTTTTGTTTGCAGAAAGCAACTTGCAAGTTTTCGCCAGAAAACTTGTGGTGTAAAAAATTGCAAGGAGGCAATTTTTTACACCGCGCCCTTCCAATCGGGGCTAGGTTTGTGGGCAAGAACGGGCTTTAAGCTAGCAAAAATGGAAAGATAAGCGGCAAATACCACAAGACAAAGTCAGGATAGCCATTGTCCTTTTCTATAAGGTCACCATTGTCATTCCGGTAATATTTATCTGCAAATTTACCATCCATATAGATCTCAAACTGATGGAGCTTTTTAACCTTGTATATTGTAAGGTAGTGCATATATGGGCCGTTCACATAAATATAAAGAAGCCTGTCATTTTGTTTCTGTAAGACTGTTTCAAATCCGCATTTGTTATAATACTGCAATATCCCTTGGATGTTTCCGTCGCGGCCGTCGCCATACAGAAAGTCTTTTTTCAAAAATGCAGAGGTATTTTCAGGCATGGTTTTGTACTGCATGTAATATTCAAAAGCCCATATTGAAAGTCTAGCTCCTACCTCCAATTCCATTAGAAACGATGTGCAAAAAGAACTTGCAGAAAGTGTCAGTAACATTAATAAGATGGCTATCCTTTTCATTCTTTATAACTCTTTATACTTTTCTATATTCTTTATAACTCTTTATACTTTTTTGAAAGATGAAAATCCACTTTTAGGAGAAGTTAAATTCAACTTCGCCGTCTTTTACGCTAAGGCTTACTTTTCCGCCATCGCTTAGCTTTCCAAAGAGCAGCTCGTCCACGAGGGGGGAGGCAATCAGGTTTTCTGCGGTGCGGGCAATGTTGCGTGCGCCAAATTCGCGGCTGTAGCCTTTTTCTGCAATCAGGGCAACGGCTTGGTCTGTGGCGGTAAGTTCAACATTCTTTGTGGCAAGACGCTCTGCAATCTTTTTAATTTCCTTGCGGGCAATGTCCTGGGTTATCTCTTTTGGCAGATGTGCAAAGGTGATTATTGCATCCAGCCTGTTCCTAAATTCGGGGGAGAATTCTTTTTCTACGGCTTCGTTCAGCGTGGCAGAGTCGTTCTTTGCATCGTCAAAACTGCTTCCACCGGAAAATCCCACGGAGCCTTTTTCCATGTCGCGGGCACCGGCATTGCTTGTCATTATTATCATGCAGTTCTTAAAGTCTGCCTTGCGTCCCTGGTTGTCCGTAAGAATTCCGTAGTCCATAATCTGGAGGAGAATGTTGTAAATGTCCTGATGGGCTTTTTCTATCTCGTCAAAGAGGATGATTGAATGTGGTTCCTTTCTTACGCTGTCGGTTAAAAGTCCGCCCTCTTCAAAGCCAACGTATCCCGGCGGTGAACCAATCAGGCGGCTTACGGTATGCTTTTCCTGGTATTCGCTCATGTCAAAGCGCAGGAGTTTTTCGCCAAGGGAAGAGGCAAGAACTTTTGCAAGTTCTGTTTTTCCAACGCCTGTTGGGCCTACAAAGAGGAATGCCGCCTCCGGTTTTTCCATGTTGCGGAATCCAGCGCGGGCTTTTTTTACCGCCATGCATACGGATTCAACAGCCCTGTTCTGGCCGAATATTTTTTGCTTAAGGTCGCTCTCCAAAGAACGGAGCTTTTCCTTTTCGCCAGTGGTAACTGTTTCAAGCGGAACCCTCGCTGCTTTTGCGGCAACCATGCGGATTGTGTCCTGGCTAACTGGCACCGGTGGCCTTTTTCTTTCAGCGGGCTGCTCTTTTTCAGCAGGCTGCTCTTTTTCATCAAGCTGCATTTTTTCATCAGGCTGCTCTTTTGCAGAATCGTCCGCGGAAAACCTTTCTGCTTCGGCCTTGCCTGGTTCGTCTTCAAACTTTTCAAGCTTTTCGGATTCATTTGCTGAATCTTTCACGGAAATCTTTTTTGCTTCCACCTTTTTATCTTTATCCGAGACAGAAACTTTGTCTTCCGCGGAAAGGTTTTCTTCCGCATGAATCCGTGTCCATGCCCCCGCTTCGTCCATAAGGTCAATCGCCTTGTCGGGAAGCCTCCTGTCCGGCAAAAACTGAAGGGACAAGTCAACCGCAAGCTCAAGCGAACCTTCCTCGTAGCAGACATTGTGGTATTCAGCGTAGCGGCTTTCAAGACCGTGCAAAATCTTAACGCATTCATCGCGGCTAGGCTCAAGAATGTCTATCTTTTGGAAGCGGCGGGCAAGGGCCCTGTCCTTTTCAAAAATCTTTGTGTATTCTTCAAAAGTTGTTGAACCAATGCAGCGGATTTTTCCTTCGGTAAGAACAGGCTTTAAAATGTTTGCCGCATCAAGGGCACCGTTTCCAACAGAACCCGCTCCTACAATCGTGTGGATTTCATCAATAAAAAGAATTGCCTTTTCTTTTTTTAGCAAGTCCTTGGTAACCTTTTTAAGCCTTTCTTCAAAGTCTCCGCGGTATTTTGTTCCTGCCAAAAGTGCACCCATGTCCAGCGAGTAAACAGAAAAATCTTTTAATATAGAAGGAACTTCTCCTGCAACAATTCTCTGCGCAAGTCCAAGCGTAACGGCGGTTTTTCCAACGCCAGCATCCCCAACGTGCAGCGGATTGTTCTTTGTGCGGCGGCAAAGGATTTGAACCGTGCGCTCAAGCTCGTATTCCCTGCCAACAAGAAGGTCAAGCTCGCCGTCCCTTGCCTTTTGGGTAAGGTCAACCGTATATTTTTCCAGTGCGGAAAAGCGGTGCTTCTTTTCTTTCTTGTGCCTGCCCTTTTCGTCTTCATCATCGCCTGCTTCGTCAGATGAGTCTGGCTCCCCGTCCTCAAAATCAATGCGGGAATCATCGTCCGTAGAACTGCCAAAATCATATTCATCATCTTCTGAATCATAGTAGTCAAAGTCTTCGTCGTATTCACCCTTTGACTTGCTGGTAAAAGGATAGCTCTGATCTGTTATGGCTTCCAAAAGCACCAGTTTTTCCACGCCGTTTTTCTTTAGTATGTAAGAGCAGTAATTGTTCTCCGCGTCGTACATGTAAACAAGCACGTCCGTAATGTCCAGCTTTTTTTTGCCGGAAGAAGCCGCGTGTGCAGAAGCGTTCTCCATTATTTCTTGCAGCCCCGCAGTTGGAAGTGGATCGTATACCGCAAGAAATTTTTCGTCCTTGTCAACGCAGGGAATTTTCTTTGCAAAAAATTCCTCAAGGTCGTTCAGAATGTCCGCAACGTTTGCCCCACAGTCAAAAAGCAGGTCCATCACGTAGTCGTAGTGCATGGCAATATAAAGCAGGTGCTCTGGCGCAACAAATTCGTGGGCGTTCTTTTTTGCGTAGTTAAAGCTGTTGGTAAGCATTTCGTCAAGGTCTTTCTTTAAGTGCATCTTTTACCGGCTCCTATGCCTTTTGAATCTCGCATCTAAGCGGAAAGCCCTGCTGCCTTGCCATGCGGACTGCAATCTGCGCCCTGGTGGAAGCAATGTCGTAAGTGTAAATTCCCGCAACGCCGCTGCCGGTCTTGTGAACGCTCATCATAACCTTTTCCGCCTCTTCCGCTCCAAGATGAAAAACACTCTGCAAAACCTGCACCACAAATTCCATTGTGGTAAAATCATCGTTCAAGAGAATAACTTTATAATCATCGGGTTCCTTTAGAAAAGTCTTCTGTGCAAGCGAACCTTCGTTTTCATAATCATCATAAGGCATAGGGCAATACTAGCACAATTCTTGATTTTTGCAAACAGGTTGTTTTGTAAAGTGTAGAAGTCAAGGACGAACTTTAGTGAAAGCAAGCAAATATAAATGTTAACACGAAAGCGCTTCCATTCTCGCCTCCATTTTAGTGCTTTCTTAATACATTTTCGTATTAGAATTATTGAAAATTTGTACTATACTTTTTCAATAATTTGATTTATACTTTTTTCAACAAAAATTAGTTCAATTACAAGAGTTGTGTGATTAATAAAACAAGTTTATGGGCGGTAGCACAATGATTTTTCAGGATGTTATTTTTCTATGTGATAAAGATGAATATCTTTCAAATTCTAATTTCTGGAAACAAATGCGACTTTCTCTCTATGATCTTCGCAATTTTGCTTTTAACCATGAAACATCTGTAAGAGTTAATTTTTCTGTTATTTCAGAAACATCAAATGCTGATTTTGATTTCCATGATTTTGATACTTTTTCAATATCAAAAGAAAAACAAGAAGGACTTTTTTCAAAGCATTCATGGAATGACCTCAAAACATTCATCAAAAATGGAAAAAGCTCAGAGCTTGATTATTCACTGAAAATCATTTACTTAAAAAGTTCAGACACATCTCCGGAATTATTTGAAGATACAGAACTGTATTCCATCTTGAAGCTGCAAAGAGTAAGAATGACAACGGTTCGTTCCGCTGCAATAAATGATTATTCTGCTTCCATTCACAAAATCGTAAATAAAAAAACAACAAATATCGGTAAAATATTTTCAAAAAAAGCTGTCGGCTTTCTTTGTGCTGGTATTTTTATCGCAGCTGTTATTTCGTGCATACCGATTTTTGTCAGACAGCATGAAAGTAATTCCATTAAATATGAAAAAGTGTATACTGGAGATGGCGACCGCCTTATAATGAGAAAAGAACCGAGTAAAGATGCACGGGAAATTATACGTCTTTACGAAAATGAAGTTGTTCAGATTGTAAATCGTGGCGATGAATGGGATGAGGTTAATTATCATGGGTTGAGAGGGTTCTGTCATAACGAATATTTTGTTACGGCAGAAAAAAACGGTTACATAATAACAAATCCCGAAGCCAAATTTTTATATGGAATGTCCTGTCTCAAGTACATAGACTCTTCTGATATTGACGGTATAAAATGGATTCAGGAAGCCGCCGAAGAAGGCGTTATCAAAGCTTCTCGGGAACTGGTAGATTATTACAACGGTTCAGATTATCTTAATGAACTTCTGAGGATTGATCAGAGTACGAATTCTATAGAAGACCGGAACATCATTTTATGGAAAGAACAGGCGGATGGGTATAAGAAACAGGACAACAAAGAACTTTATAAAAAATTCACTAACAAATCAAAAGAACTTGAAACTGAAGTAAAGACAATCCGCCAGTGGACTGCAGATCATTTGAGCAAGTATTATTACGGCAATAATAACAACCTTGCTTCCTCTTATTACCAAAGGGCAATAGAACTTGGACTAAAACCAAGCAACGATTATATGTACAATCTTGCAAGGTGTGCTGATTTATCTTACGAAGAATCTGTCCGGTGGCTTGCAAAAGCATCTGACGACGGACATGGAAAATCTTCGTATGAACTTGGGGAGAAGAAAATTGATGATGGAGCATACAGAGAGGCGATAAAGTATTACGGCCGTGCGTATGATTATGGATATAATAAAGAAAAAAGTGCCTACAACGTAGCTCTTATTTATTGGAATATATTCAGCGAATATTCATCTGCATTCAGCTGGTTCCTAAAAGTTATCGACATTAATAACACGTACAGCCGTGAATACTGCGATGCTTGTTATGCATTGGGACAGTGTTATGAAAACGGATGGGGCTGTTATCAAGATGTTTATGGAGCAATGAATTATTATGAAAAGGCTTCGACCGGTGCCAATGCCAGAAGTGGTGCAAAAGAGGCGTATGATAGATTGTACAACCAGTACGGAGGATATTATTCATGGTGGTAAAAAAAATTAAAATCATCTTCTTTATATTTTTGAGTTTGAAGTTAGGATTTGCCGGTGCTCAGGAAAATCAAAAAAAACTGGCACTCGTAATCGGAAATGCATCATATCCTCAATCCGAACTGAAAAATCCTGTGCGTGATGCAAAGGCAATGCGCGACAAGTTAAAATCTATCGGCTTTGAAGTTTTGTATGAAGAAGATGCATCTACGGAAAAAATGGATAGTATACTGAAAAGTTTTTATGAAAAACTTCAGGGCTGTGATATCGGACTGTTTTATTTTTCAGGTCATGGAATTGAGTCAAGTGGTGTAAACTATCTTTTACCTATATCTTCAAAAATAAAGGATGAGTCGGATTTAAAAAGAAATGCGGTGGATTTGTCTGAAATTCTTTCTACGGCAAGCTATTCAGGTTCGGGGCAGCTTGTTTTCATAATTGATGCATGCCGGAACAATCCTCTTAAAAAAGTTCGCGGAGAATTACGCGGAATTCACGTTGTAAATAATTCTAGCGTTACACACCGTACTGTCGTATGTGCTTGTGGTTCCGGCAAAACTGCTGACGATGGTAATAGCGACCATTCTCCTTTTACACAAGCACTATTGAATCATATAACAGAAAGTGGCAAAAGCTTTTATGAAGTTATTCAAGCTGTAAGAAAAGACGTCAGTACAGCTACAAACGGTGAGCAGGTGCCTGACATCATTGAAGTTTCAATGGATGAAATCTATCTAAACGGTGGAAAATCTACTCCTGACAAAAAGAAAGAACATTATACAGATGATAAAACTCTGAATACAAATGTTATATACCTGTGCATCGGATTTTTCATCGTTTTCCTTATTATCATGCTTTGCTGCTTTATAATCTTTACGGATAAGGGACGTCAACTTCTTATTATCACGAAAAACAGAATAAGTTACGGCTCAAAAAAATCATTTGCTATTATAAAAGAAAGAAACGTTTCTGTAAAAAAATCTGTCGAGACATTTATTCTTGAAAAGAAAAGGCGTATTGAAAATAAAAAAGAACTGAAAAAACAGAATGAGGAAGAAAAACGGCAGCTTCTTGAGCAGGAAAAAGAAAAGCTTGCAAACTTTATTCTCCCTTCTGTAAAAGTCAATGAACTGCTGTATGTTGCAAAAACTCCCGTTACCGTCGCGCAATATAAAGCTGTATGCAACGGCGCTAATCCGACTTGTTCTGCGAAAGATGAGTCTGCCAATGAAAATGATTTTCCTGTTACTGAAATATCATGGATTGATGCCGTTCAATTCTTTAATGAGCTGAGCAAGAAAGAAAGCCTTGAGCCGGTTTATGACTTATCTGATTTGGATAATATAAAAATTGATTTTTCTAAAAACGGTTGGAGGCTTCCGACAGAACGCGAATGGATTAAATTTGCAGGTTCAAATCCCAATTTATACGCAGAAACATGGTTTGAAGAAAATTCATCTGACACATGTAAGCCGTGTGGCAAAAAATCTTGTTCAAAAATCGGACTGTATGATGTATATGGGCTTGTCTGGGAATGGTGTTCCGACAGTATTATGGGGAAACATATTTTAAAGGGCGGTGCATGGGATTGTTCAAAACGATACTGTAAAAAATCAAGCCGCTTGTATGCGGTTCGTGATTTTAAAAGCGACAGCGTAGGATTCAGGGGAGTGCGCAATATATGAAAAAACTTGTACTGTTTTTAACGGCATGTTTCTTATTGCTGTCATGCAAAAATAGCAAAAAATATGCAACAGGACTTATTGAAGATAAAGAAGCATATAACAAAATTCCATTAAAGGCTCAACTTGTTGCCAGGGACTATTCATATTTGCCGGAATCCGTAAATTTAAAACACTATACGCCTGTTCCGGAAAGTCAAGGCCCATTCGGCACCTGCGTCGCATGGGCTACAACTTATGCAGCCATGACAGCCTGTGAATCTATTATGGAAGGAAGAAACAGTCAATATGATTCTTCTGCTTATGCTTTTTCACCGTATTATCTCTTCAGGTATTGCAATCCGGATGACTACGAGGGCAATGGAATGACGCTGGCTGCCGCAGTTGAGACGTTGCATACTCATGGCGTTCCTCGACGATCACAAGATGAAAAATATATACTGTTCAATAAATTTGATATCGGAATGTATAATGATTCAGAATTGTATAGAATTGGAAACTATACCGCATTGTTTAATGATTTCTTTCCTTATTATGATGAAACTTATACAGAAGAATCTTTAAAAATACAAATTATAAAAAAAAGCATCTCTGAAAAGAAACCCGTTGTAATTAGCTTCATTGATTACGGAACACGCTCTTTTTCTTCTGCTGGTGCTGATTGGTATGCAAATGCTCCAAGTTCGGGTGGTGCACATGCAATGGTAATTGTCGGATATGATGATAACCATCGGAATCCTGCAGACAGAGGATATGGTGCATTTTTGTTTCAGAATAGCTGGGGTACTGATTGGGGAAATGGGGGCTACACTTGGGTAAACTATAGAGATGCTGCTAAGTATATAAGACAAGCAATAGAAATAAGTCCGTCAGTTATGTCAATTTATAATCCCAAGCCACGTCCAAAACCTCAACCTGAACCTCAACCAAAGCCAGAGCCCCAACCAGAACCAAAACCTGAGCCTAAGCCAACTCCCAAAAAAGTGCAGATTTTCAAAGGCAACTTTTACCTTCCGTTATATAACAAAGATAGTCAAATGACTGTCCAATACAAAAACAACTGTTATGAAACAACAGAAAGTTATGCCTTTCCTACACGATTTCAGCTGTTTATGACAAACAAAAAGCCGTGTTATGTTTATGCATTTGCGTCGGACAATACAACATTAAAGACAAACCGCATTTTTCCACCGGAAAATACCAGTGCACTACTGGATTATACGGAAAATACTGTTGCCTATCCGTCAGAAAAAGAAAGTATGCAGCTGGACGATGTGAAAGGAACGGATTATCTTGTTGTTTTGTATTCACTTGAAGAACTGAATCTTAACGACATTATGTTGCAATTTGAAAAACAAGCGAAAAAATATACTGATTCAGATTCGCATGTGTATAATATCGTTGTAAATGCAATCGGCAAAGACAATGTCATTCCTTTGAATGATGTGTCATTCAGTAAAAACAAAATTGATTTTTCATGCACCACACTTCCGCCGGAAAAGAACGTTGTATTGCCTGTAATAATAAAGATTGCACATAAGTAGTTGTTTTATAACATATCAGTAAAACACAATGCAATCTTACTATTAAAAAAGGGACTGCAATACTGCTTTTATTATTCCTGTTCGGAGCTTTGTGGGAGGAAATAAAAATATGAAAATAAAAACTTGCCTTTTTATAGCCTTCTTTCTTTTTGCACTTGCAGCATGTTCAAAAGACACAAATCTTCCTGCGTCCATAGAGACTCCGCTTGGAACTTTTAAAAGCTGTGGAAGTGGCGAGGAAACCTGGGGCTACAATTACATTTTTGAGCGGAACGGAAAAGAGGCTGCTCTTTTTGCGATGTTTACGCCGGGCTCTGTCGGTAAAAAGGACGTGGAAAAAATGCTTGTACTGCTCCAGAAATTTTATTCAAACTTGCCGGATGCAGAAAAAAATATTATTTCCTATGCGGCCAAGAATGCGGCGGAAGGTAAGTACGAAAATGTAATCCTGAATACAGGACGCGTCTATTGCATCTCATATTATCAGGAAGAAAAGGCCAAGGATGCAAATATAGTCTATTCCCTTGTTACAGAGGAGCATATACGCGGCTGTGACTTTGTTCAGGTTTATTCTGACTTTAAGGGTAATTTGGAAAGTGCCTCCCTTGTTGGCTTTCAGGATTAAATTTAGAGTCTATCTGTTCATGATAGCTTCCAAGGCGGCAAGTTCTTTTTCTGCATGTGAAGAATTCACTGGGGAAGGGGAGAAAAGGCTTGCGTAGCGGAAGCAGGCAATTCCTTCGTAGTCTGCCTTTATTGCTGCCAAGGTTTGGTCTGCCAAGATGCGGCTGTTCTTCTGCCACTCTTCATCTGCATCTGCATTGTTCGTGCTTTGGGCAGAACCTGTCTTGTATGCGGCAAGTCCTGCAACCAGCTTTACGTTTGTGCCGGCGGTTATCTGCTTCCATTCATTAAGGGTTTGTACAAACGGTTTTGCCGGGTGCAAAAAGCCCCAGTAGATTTGCGGTGCAAGATAGTCAACACTTCCCTGCTTTGCCCAGTGTGCCGGGTCTGCAAACATGGCATTCCTACAGGTCTGAATGTTTCCGGAAGGGGATATGCCGAATGTAAGTTCTGGGTTTGTCTTTTTTACCGCTGCATAAATTTGCCTTACCATTGCGTCTACGTTTACCGTGCGGAACTGTTTTAGGGTAAGCTTTGGATGCTTTTGCCTTTCCTTTTCAAATTCCTCCGCGTCAATTTCTTCCGGAAGGGAAGCTGGGTAAAAATAGTCGTCTATGTGGATTCCGTCTATGTCGTAATTCTGAACAAGCTCGCCTACGCATTTTGTGATTAGGCGAAGCACTTCGGGATAATATGGGTTAAGGTACCAGCGTCCCTGGTGCAAGAATGCCCTGCCTTTCTTTTGCTTTGCCCATTTTTTTACTATAAAATCATCTGGCAAGGATTCAAGTTCTTCTTCTTTTACAGACCGCATTGGGTTAATCCATGCTTCTGTGCGGATGTTTTTTTTCTTCATCTGTGTTACAAGAATTTTTAGCGGGTCATAGCTTGCCTTTGCCCATGAACTTTCTTCTTCTTCCGGGTAGTTTCCGGCCCTTCCTTCCATTCCAATGCTAACTTCCACTCCGGTTCTTGTCCAGCCGCCCTTTCCAAATCCAATTCCAATGCCAACGCCTGTGTGTATTCCGCTGTCCCTTTCCCTTGGCGAGGAGTCTTTTGCAGAAGTGGCAATTCCGCCGGGCAGATGCTTTGAAGGGGGATAGACGGAAGACGAATAGAGCGCATCCGTAAACGCAACAGCCTGTATGTATATTGTGTTGAAGCCTGCTTTGCTAAGGTTTGCGGCACACTCTTTTGCAAATTCCGTAAATTCTTTTTTGCTCATGCCGGAACAAAGCTCTTCGTATTCAAGGTAGGAGAACCAGACTGCGTATGTTTTTCCGTCGCCCCTTTCTTCCTGCTGTGAAGAGGAACATCCTGTAAAAAATTGCAGGGCTATGATTGCAGCTGCAAAAATAAAAGCCAGAGTTCTTTTTGCTTTATTCATTTTCCTCCACCTTTACTATCAATATGTTAAGGTCAACAGGCTTTGTGATTTTTTTGTCCAGCCTTATTCCGTCTACACTTTCTGCAGTGTCCGTGTACTGCCAAAGGGTAAAGTTGTATGGTGTCTGCGGATATTTTTCGTAGTCTGCATACCAGAAGTCGTAGGCTTCCAGTTTTTTCATGTCAAAGAAAAATGCTTCCCAAATCATGTTGGAATAAATCATTGGTTTGTAGCCGGCCTTTTTTACAGCCTCGCAGAATACTATGGAAGTTCTTGTAAAGACTTCGCCAGGAACACCGTCCGTGCGGGCTTCGTCTTTTAGGATGCTTTCCGGGTCAAATACAACCGGCAGGGTGATATGCTCTTTGTAGGGTTCAATTAAGCGCAAGACCATCTGGGCTTCTTCTTCCGCCTCTTCTTCTGTGATTGCCTGCGAGAAAAAATAAACTCCTATGTCCAGGCCTGCTTCTATTGCTTCCTTTATGTTCTGCTCAAACATTTTGTCCTGAATGAGGTAGCCTGTCTGGTAGCCCCTGTAGCCTGTGCGGAGAATTACGAATTCAATTCCCCATTCCTTCATCTTTTTCCAGTCAACCGGGCCGTCGTGGTGGGATATGTCCACGCCAAGACGTGAAGTGTAGCGGTCGTCGCCCCTGTAAAAGAGCTTCTCTCCCTCGCGCACAAAGCATTCGTTTTTGTAGCTGTGCTTGCTAACCGTGTCGTCCAGATTTGCGGAATGGTGGTTTTTGTTTGCGTCTATGAATTCAAATGGGATTGTAGGATTTTCTTTTGGTGCACTTGCGCAGGATGTTAGTGCGGCTGCAAGGATAAGGGATGCCGTGGCTGCGTAAAGGAAAGTATTTTTCATTTTTTCTCCAGATTTTTTTTGAACTGACTCCTTGCAATTTTAGCATGAAGTTTAATATTACTTCAAGATGGGATGGGGCGGGGTTAGGCTCCAAAATACTTTTCAAAAAAGGCCTTTAGGTGCTCTATGACATTCCTTTTTACAGCACCTCTGTTAGTTCCTGAGTTGCCGCCTCCAAAGCGGGAGACAGGGGGAAGTATTTTGTCTAGGTCTGTTCCTGTGGTTCTTAAGGTACCGTCACGGAAAGAATTTTCTATAAAAGCCTTTGTTTCTTCTGGTTTTAGCTTAAGTTCTTGGGTAATTGATTCAAGCTCTTCTGCCTTCTTTTTATTGATAAATTCCGTCCAGTCTTTTTGAATGTCGCTAGAAGCATTGATTTGTGAAATAAAGTCTTCAATAAGGTCTTTCTTACTTCTAAGTTCAATACTTCCACCAATTGCTTTTTTAATGTCCACAAGAATTGCTGCATCCTGACAATTTGAATCATGGTATTTTGCAACGAGCATGAGAATATAATCAATGTTGATATCGACTTGTTTAATGAGTTCCATTTCAAAGACAATATCATCATTGATGTTTTCTTTTTCTGCCTTGTCATCAGAACGAATTTCTGTGTGAATATCAAGGTAATGACTCTGGTAATCCTGCAGGTCATTTATTGGAAGAAGATTATCTCCCTCAAACTGATCGAATGTTGTTAGGATATTTCGCATACGAAGAATTGCACCGTAAAGCATTACGAACTCTTTCTTTGCTTCCTGTGTAATTACATTTTCTCTGAATGAATCAAGAGGGAACTTATTAAGAAGTTCATCAACAAGTTCTGTATATCCTTTGTGGTATTTATTCTTTTCATCAGTAAAGCCGTTGTAGTAATCATCAAAGCTGCGTAAAAGAATTGTTCCTTTTGCATCCTTGTCGCCAAAGAGAGCAATTGCTTCATCAGTTTGTTCAGACAAGTCTCTAAAGCAGACAATATTTCCAAAGGTCTTGATAGAATTCAAAATGCGGTTGGTGCGGCTGTATGCCTGAATAAGTCCATGCATTTTGAGATTCTTATCTACCCAAAGAGTGTTTAAAGTTGTTGCGTCAAAACCTGTAAGGAACATATTTACAACAATAAGAATATCCAGTTCCTTGTTCTTCATGCGGAGCGAAACATCTTTGTAGTAATTCTGGAACTTATCTGCAGAAGTATCATAATCAGTTTTAAAATATGCATTGTAATCTTTTATTGCACTTTCAAGATGGTCACGGCTTACAACATCAAGTCCGCTTGTATCGTCTGAATTTTCATCGTCTACGAATCCGTTTTGGTCTTCGGCCTCGTTTGCTCCAAAGCTGTAAATCATTCCTACTTTAAGGTCCATTTCAGGATGTTCAGAAAGCTGACGTTTGAACTCATTGTAATATTTGATTGCAGTTTCAATGGATTGAACACAGAACATAGAGTTAAATCCAGTAAGATGTTTCAGTGATTTTTCTTCCTGTACGCTGTTTCTGTCACGGGCTTTTGCAACTTCTTTAATATTTGTAAGTGCTCTGAATTCATATTTTCCGCTGTTGGTATTTCGTTTTGTTTTCTGATCAAAGTGTTCAATGATATATGAAACAACCTGCTCTATACGTTCCTTTGCAGAAAGCGCATTTTCCTTATCAATGGCAGTAACATCTTTATCTTTGATTCCGTCTTTCATTTTGATTGTCTTAATATAATCAATACGGAATGGAAGAACATTGTGGTCATTAATTGCATCAACAATAGTGTAGGTATGAAGCTTTTCGCCAAAGGCCTGATCTGTGGTCTTTATACCACCAGCTCCGTTTGCTCCGGCATTTTTTTGGAAGATTGGAGTTCCTGTAAAGCCAAACAAGTGGAACTTCTTAAAGCTCTTTACAATTTCCCTGTGAAGCTCTCCAAATTGCGAACGGTGACATTCATCAAAAATCATTACCAGATGCTTTTGGAAAATGGAATGTCCTTTATTGCTCTTAATAAATATTCCAAGTTTTTGAATTGTAGTAATAATGATTTTGCAGTTATCATCTTCCAGTTGCTTTTTAAGAACGGCAACAGATTTGTTTGAATTGGCGGCATCCTTTTGAAAGCGGTCATACTCTTTCATTGTCTGATAGTCCAGGTCTTTACGGTCTACAACAAACAAAACTTTATCTATGCAATCAAGCATGCTTGCAAGGATTGCAGTCTTAAAAGATGTAAGTGTTTTTCCGGAACCTGTTGTATGCCAGACAAATCCTCCGGCTTCTATAGTTCCTTCTTTGTGATAGTTTGTAGAAATAACTATCTTGTTTAAGATTCGCTCTGTAGCCGCAATCTGATAAGGTCGCATTACCAAAAGATTGTGTGATGTATCAAACACGCAATACTTGGTAAGAATATTTAAGATGGTATGCTTTGCAAGGAAGGTTCGTGCAAAATCTTCAAGGTCATTTATTATTTTGTTATTACCATCTGCCCAGTAAGAAGTAAACTCGTAAGAGTTGCTTGTCTTTTTACCGCTGCCTTTTTTTGTAGAGATTTCTTTAATATGGTTTTCGCGGGTTGTGTTAGAAAAATATTTTGTATTAGTTCCGTTAGAAATTACAAAAATTTGAATGAACTGAAAAAGCCCATCCCCTGCCCAAAAACTGTCACGCTGATAGCGCTTTATCTGATTAAAGGCTTCACGAATATCAACACCACGACGCTTTAATTCACAGTGAACAAGAGGCAATCCGTTTACAAGAATTGTAACATCATAACGGTTGGCATAACGGCCACCTTCTGGAGTAAACTGATTTATGACCTGTAAAGAATTATTGTGAATATTTTCTTTGTCCAAAAGATAAATATTTTTTGTAGAGCCATCATCACGGCCAAGAACCTTGATGTAATCACTTTGAATTATAAAAGTCTTTTCTTCAATTCCTTCATTCTGATTTGCAAGATACTGTCCGTAAAAACGCAACCATTCAGTTTCACTAAAAGTTATGTGATTAAGTTTTTCAAGCTTTACCTTTAAGTTTACTATAAGGTCATCTTCTGTTTTTATATCCAGGTATTCATAGCCCTGTTCAGTAAGATCCTGAATAAAGTTTTTTTCAAGCTCCGCTTCGCTCTGATAATCTGCACGACGTTTTCTTATTGGAGTATATTCTGTAACTACGGTTGCTTCGTTTGTTTCTAAGACTATGTTATACATAATTATTTCTCTTTCCTATAAAATTTCCCACCAGCCGCCTTTGTCGCCGCCTGAACGTTTGATTGCATTTTCTTTTTTAAGTTTTTCGATATGCTTTTGAACAGCACTTGGATTTATTCCAAGACTTTCGCAGTGGTGTTCCATCATAAAGTCAATGAACTTTGCAGAACTTTCTTCATCCTGGCTCTGAGAATTGGTATGACTTGCAGCATAAACAAAACTCTGCTCATAAGCCTTTTTAAGGTCAAGATTCATAAGCTGCTCATTCATTGGCTTGTTGGCGGAAATGCCTTCGTCAAACAAAAGCTGATTTTCAATTTCGGTTACAGTAGAGCCTTCAATGGCTGTTGAATGTGTAATAATCGAATACAGGTAAAACTTATCATAGTCAAGCTGCTGCTGGATTGAGAGACTCTTATATTCCTGAATTATCTTTTGAATCTGATTTTTCATACAGCCTCTTTTCTCTTAAACGACAGCAATTTATCGCGGTAATACTCATATTGCTTTTTACGTGCCTCGATTTCTGCAGGTAGACCGGAGGTGATGTCGTTACAGAGAGTTTCGAAGCGGTCGAGAATGGATACAATGCGTTGTTGTTCCTTTATTGATGGAA
The DNA here is from genome assembly GCA_002373205.1 of Treponema sp. UBA3662. Classification (GTDB taxonomy): domain Bacteria; phylum Spirochaetota; class Spirochaetia; order Treponematales; family Treponemataceae; genus Treponema_D. The sequence goes on along the minus strand of DFJV01000142.1, from coordinate 23,891 downwards.
TAGGGATTTTTAATCCGAGTATTCGTGAAGAATTTAAATCGCCTCTAGCCCCTTCCTTTTTTCCCAACAATTCATCCTGCTGATTAACAATGCAATAATAAACATATTTATAAAGTGCATTAGTAGGATTAATTTCTATGTTTAAACAATGCTGGTTTGTGGTTAATGGAATTTTATTTATTGCACATCTTCCAGCAGTTGCTCCGGAAATGGCAACTATAACACAATTTTTTGGGATCCATTTTGCGGCTGTTTCTTTTACTGCTAATTCTGTAATGAATTCTTCAGTTTCAAATATTTCATTAAACTTTACTTCTCCAGTTCTTAACCATGGTATTTTCCCATTTTTATAATAATCTGAATTATTCTTTAGTGGTGTACCGCCAGAGCAACTATGTACGGAGAGTTCTTTTAATGTTTTCCATTCTACATCATCACCAAAAGAAAGAAGCGAGTCGCGATAGTATTCATACTGCTTGCGACGAGCTGTAAGCTCCGCTGTAAGCTCCGCTGTAAGCGAGGTGAATGTGTCGAGTATGCGCACGATTTCTTCCTGCACGGGAAGCGGGGGTACGGGGATTAAAAAATCTTCGGTCACAGTTAGTGAAATTTGAGGTAAAGACCCCATCCCTGAAGCAGCTTCTCTGAAAGTATGAACATTATTCTTTAAAACATAATACAAGAATTTGACTGTTGGTTTATTTTCATGAGTATAAGCCCACATCTCATTCTTAAAGGTAAAAGGCTTGTCATAATAAACAGCATCAATTACCCCTCGCGATTGAACCAATACTGCAGGAACTCGAGTTATATTTGCATTAGGAATATCTTTCTCTTTCGCATTAATAACAGTTTTTCCACCTGCAAAGATTCGAATTTCTCCATCAGGAGTTTCTATTTCTTTCATTTTTGTTGCTGTTATCGGTGTTCCCTTTATACGTATAAAAACATCTTTTACTTTCTTATATTCTACACCATTAGGACAAAGCTCTTTTATCAATTCATCAAGTTTAGACATACCTTCATTCCTTCAAACAGATGCTGAAACAAGTTCAGCATGACATTTTTCTATGATTTTAACCGCAAACCGCAAGGTTTGTCGGCTCATAATCAGGACAAAGCTCTTTTATCAGTTCATCAAGTTTAGACATACCTTCATTCCTTCAAACATATGCTGAAACAAGTTCAGCATGACATTTTTCTATGATTTTAACCGTAAACCGCAAGGTTTGTCGGCTCATAATCAGGGCAAAGCTTATTTATCAAATCATCAAGTTTAGACATAGTTTATTTTCCTCACTTTTCCCTTCGACTACGCTCAGGGAACGATTTTTGTTGCTGAGCGAAGCCGAAGCAGTTAATTCATCCAACTTGCTCATTTCAATATCTCCCAGTGACCGTTTTTCTTTGCACCTTCACGCTTTATTTTGCCAGATTTCTTCAATGCTCCAAGCTGTCTTTTTACGGTTGCAGGAGAAACTTCAAGCATGCGGGCGTATTCCTCATAATTGGCATAAGGGTTTTCTTTTATCAGGTCAATTAGATTTATCGGGTCATTTATCGGGTCATTTATCGGGTCAGATGTAATTCTTTGGGAAGGATTTTCCATCTCTGTATCAGAATCCAGAGTTCTAAAATAGAAAACGACCTTTAAGAAATTTGGATATATGGTAAAAATATTGGGCGAATATGCTTCCATCATTTTATTCATGCCTGTTCCAAGCTGCTCAACCAAATCAACATCTTTAAAAACACGCATAACTTCCCTGTTTCTTGGTCGGGAAAGACCGCTTACAAGTTCTGCTTTTGACATTCCGTCAATTAGCCCGCCGTAAGACACAATTTCCAACCTATCAGAGAAAATATAAAATGTTGGACTCATCAAATCGGAATAATCATTATGTACAAATGCGTTTATAACAGCTTCTCGAAGTGAATCTGCCTCAACAAGCCGCTTTTCCTGTCTGAAAGGGTAAGTAACGCGTGCAAGAGTACGGTTTTCCACATTCAATTTATCAAGAACATCTTTACAGGCCTTTATTATTGAGCAGAAGCCGAATTCTTCATTCTCTATAAGTTGTGTTTTGTCTGTTCCTGCAAACTTTGCAACTTTTATTGTAATGTCATTATTGTCTGCAAACAAAAATGCGTTCAGATTGTATTTTCCCTCCTCAGTAAGAAAATTTAGAGAAGATGCAAACTGGTCATTGAGCTTTTTTCCATGTGTCTGATAATAAATCTGAAGCTGTTCAAATCTCAAATCCTGTCGTGGCGATTTTATTACAGAAAGAGAAGTTCGAGTTCTGCGGGCAAAGGCTTTTTCTATCATGGCAGAAGTCATGTTTTCTATACGGCTTCCGTTTCTGATAAAACAGCCTTCGCTTGTCATTCCTTTTTCTTTTAGGTAATAGGGTTTTTCTGTTCCGCTTGAAATGATAAGCTTTATAACAGTTTTTCCGTCTCGTTTTTCAGGAACAATGTCATAAAGCCCCAAGCATTCGCCTCGAATATTGTTCTTTATTCTGTCCGCAATCTGACGCTGAATTTCATCAGGATTTTCAATACCATACACTGATGAATCGTTATCTATGCCAATATAGATTTTTCCACCGCTGGAATTCAAAAAGGCTATAACGGCAGACTCAAATCGGTCATTCAGACAGCGTTTATATTCTGTATGAGAATTTTCAAAATCAAGTTCATCTAACTTGCTCATTTTTCTGCTCCGTCCTTTGCTTCGGATAACATCGGCAGATTTAATTCAGGATTATGTAAAGTTTCCCACAGTCCAAGAAAGTCGGTCGTATAAATTCCAATACCTTGTGCATGTATTGTTTTTTTTACCGGTTTCACTTGCATTTCTATCCCTCAATTTCAGAAATAATCTTGTCGATTTCTTTGCGGAGAGTGTTTTCTTTTTTTACAATCTCTGCAATCTGAGCGTTCAGAACTTTAATATCAATCACTTCTCTTGTGTCTTCTGCTTCTACATAACTTGAAACGCTCAGGTTATATTCGTTCTGGGCAATTTCGTCGTTATTTACCAGACGGCTTACGTAGTCGATTTTTTTCTTGCGTTCTGTAAACACTTTGAGGATATTATCAATATTCTGCTCAGTGAGTTTGTTTGAATTGGTTACTTTTACGCACTCTTTTGAGGCATCAATAAAGAGGGTTTTGTTTTCTGCTTTTCCTTTTTTAAGAACCATAATACAGGTTGCAATACTTGTTCCAAAGAAAAGGTTATCCGGCAATTGAATGATACAGTCTATGTAGTTGTTATCAATAAGATACTTTCTGATTTTTTGTTCTGCACCGCCACGATACATAATACCTGGGAAACAAACTATTGCGGCAGTTCCGTTTGTTGCAAGCCAGCTTAATGAGTGCATGATAAATGCAAGGTCTGCTTTTCCTTTTGGCGCAAGAACGCCTGCAGGACTAAAGCGCTGGTCGTTTATGAGAATGGGGTTGTCGTCACCTTCCCATTTAATAGAGTAAGGAGGATTTGAAACAATTGCTTCAAATGGTTCATCATCCCAATGCTTTGGATCTGTTAAAGTGTCTCCAAGTTTGATGTTGAACTTATCGTAACTTACATCGTGTAAAAACATATTGATACGGCAAAGGTTGTAAGTTGTAATGTTTATTTCCTGACCGTAAAAACCAAGGCGAACATTGTCTGCTCCAAGGATTTTTGCAAACTTAAGAAGAAGAGAGCCCGAACCACAGGCAGGGTCATATACCTTGTTTACAGTCTTTTTACCAACTATTGTGATTTTTGTAAGAAGCTCAGAAACTTCCTGTGGCGTGTAATATTCTCCGCCGGACTTTCCTGCATTAGAAGCATACATACCCATGAGGTATTCGTAAGCATCGCCAAAGGCATCTATTGAATTATCTGAATAATCTGTGTTACCAAGATTCATGCTTGCAATACCATTCATAAGTTTAACAAGCATTTCGTTTCTTTTATCTACTGTTGCACCAAGTTTGTTGGAGTTTACGTCAATGTCGTCAAAAAGACCTTTGAAGTCATCTTCGCTTTCTGTACCTGTTGCGGAAGCTTCTATTTCTTTAAAGATTTTTTCGAGTTTTTCGTTAAGGTCTTTTTTGTCTTTGTTTGCTTTTTTTAGAACATTGCCAAAGAGTTTTGAAGGGAGAATAAAGAATCCTTTTTCTTTTACTATGTCTTCTTTGATGGTAAGGGCTTCTTTGTCTGTGAGCTTTGCATAACTAAAGTCTTTGTTACCTGCTTCAATTTCGCCTTTAGAAATATAGCGGTCAAGGTTTTCCGAAATATATCTGTAAAAGAGCATTCCAAGTACATACTGCTTAAAATCCCAGCCGTCTACGCTGCCACGAAGGTCGTTTGCTATTCCCCAGATTGTGCGGTGGAGTTCTGCTCTTTCTGTTTCTTTTTTGTTGTCCATTCTTTTAGTATAGCACAAAAGCGAATGTTTTGCATATTTTTTCGCACCAGCCTACGCCGCCATGGAGGGGCCCGCGAAGCGGGTTGCGGAGCAATGGAGCGGGTAGGGGCCCGCGGAACCCCGGAACGGCGGTGGCGCAGAGGCATGTTGGCCGAGTTAGCCAAAGAGCGTTTGGTAGAGCGGTGCAAGGCTCGTCCAGATAAATATTGCAAAAAAAATTCGCAAATGTGTCTCATCTTGAATTTTTAAAGCACATATATATGTAGGGAGTAAAGATGAACATATTGAGTTTTTCGCCATTTGGTTATGAGGGGTCTTTGGTAAGAGTGGAGGTTGATCTTCGCCGGGGGATTCCTGCGGTGGATATTGTTGGGCTTGCGGATGGGGCTGTTAAGGAGTCCCGTGAGCGGATGAGGAGTGCCATAAGGAACAGCGGTTTTGATTTTCCGCCTGAGAGGGTGCTTATTAGTCTTTCGCCTGCTGACCTAAAGAAGGAGGGGGCTGGTTTTGATCTTGCGGTTGCGCTTGCGGTTTTGAGTGCAAAGAAGAGTCTTGATTTTAGGGAAAGGGCTTCTGGTGGGGATGCTGCTTGCGGTTCTGATGATTCTGCTTCGGGTCTTGCTTCTGATTCTGTGGCTTTTGCTTCTTCTGCTGAGGCCGCTGATTCGGATGTGGCACCGGATGATGATAGCGGGGACAGCGTGCTTGTTATGGGTGAGCTTGAGCTTAACGGTGCGGTTAGGCCTGTGCGCGGAATTCATGCGGCGGTTTCTACGGCGGTGGCTGGCGGGGTTCAGCTTTGTATTGTGCCGGAAGCAAATGCAAGGGAGGCAAGGGAAGTTTGCGGCAGCAAGGTTTTTTGTGCAAGGAATCTGACAGAGGCATTTTATGCTCTTTACAATAGGGATGCCTTTAGCGGTAAGGGTGCTGAATCTGCTTTGGGTGAGGATTCCCTTTTGCCTGTGGGGGCTGTTAACATAGGGGGCGTTTGGTTTTGCCATGCCGGTGAAGATTTGGACATAACCGTTGCAAAGGGACAGGAGTTTTTAACAAGGGCTTTGCAGGTTGCGGCTGCGGGTGGTCATAATGTGCTTGCCTTTGGGCCTCCCGGTTGCGGAAAAACTTTGTCTTTGCAGCGCTTTCCTTCTCTTGTGCCTTTGCTTACTCCGGAAGAAGCCCAGAGTGTTACAAGAATTTATTCTATAGCGGGTTTGCTGCCTCCTGAAAGTCCTGCAATAAGGATAGCGCCTTTCCGTATGCCCCATCAGACTGCCACGATTGAAGGGATGTGCGGAGGTGGGCCCAGGTGTTCACCAGGAGAGATAAGCCTTGCCCACAACGGGGTTTTGTTTTTGGACGAGGCGGCGGAATTCCGTAGCAGTGTGCTTCAGATGCTCAGGATTCCTTTGGAGAGCGGTAGGGTTACTCTTAGCAGGGCGGGGCGGTCTACAACTTTTCCGGCGGACTTTCAGCTTTTGTTGGCTACAAACCCATGTCCCTGCGGTTTTTACGGTTCAAGGGACAGGCTCTGCCTTTGCTCTTCACATTCGGTTGAGCAGTACTGGAAGAAGATTTCGGGGCCGCTTTTGGACAGGGTGGACATTCGTGTTCAGGTGGATCTTGTAAAAGATAAGTCTTGCGGTAAGAAGGGGCTTAGCTTGGAAGAGCTTAGGCTGGGGGTTGCAAATGCGGTGAATGTTCAGCGGGAAAGACAGGGTAAGAAGAATGCAAAGCTTTCGCCGGAGGAGGTTACTTTGTTTTGCAGGATGACGGACAAGGCAAGGGAGCTTCTTGATTCTGCCGCTTTGCGTTACGATTTTTCGCCAAGGGCTGTTAGCAGCTGCATGAAGCTTTCGCGTACTATTGCGGACATTGCGGGTAAGGAATTGATTGATGACATTTCCATGCAAGAAGCGGTTTCTTACCGTAAGTGTGAGGGGGGACTTCTTATGTGATTTTTGTGCTTGATGGCAGGTGGCTTTTGGGGTGGATTCTAAGGTGAATAAAAAAAACCGATGCAAAGGCACCGGTTGGAACTACCGGCTCTGAGACTTGAACTCAGACACGCTCGCGCGCAAAAGATTTTGAGTCTTTCGTGTCTACCATTCCACCAAGCCGGCAAGTATTAAAAATATAGCAGAATAACGCACTTTGTTCAAGGGGGTATGCAAATAATTTTTTCTGGGAGTGGAGCCCAAACTTGATTTCCATGGAAGGCAACAATTTTAGGGTTTAACAAATGACGGAACTTCATTATAATCTTATTATGTCACACATCAGGAACATTTCCTCACAGGCAGCCATGCTTTTTTCTGCGGGCGAAGACGAAGATTATGTAGAAGACTGCTACCAGTCCAATAGCTTTGCCGACTGCAAAACGCCGGAACAGGTGTTAAAGTCAATTTTTGGTTACGATTCATTCCGTCCGCTGCAAAAAGAGGTTATTACCAATGTTCTTGACGGCAGGGACACACTTGCTGTTATGCCAACAGGCGGAGGAAAGTCCCTCTGCTACCAAATACCGGCCATGTTGCTTCCTGGGCTTACGGTTGTTGTTTCCCCTCTCATCGCACTTATGCAGGACCAGGTTTCTCAGCTGGAGGCTTGGGGAATTCCAGCCGTATTCCTTAATTCATCCCTGGAATGGAGCGAGTACCTGCAAAAGATGAACCTTATCCGGCAGGGAAAAATCAAGCTGCTCTATGTTTCGCCGGAGGGGCTTAGCACAAGCCGCATTCAGGATATACTTCATTCAGAGAACGTTCAGCTTTCCTGCCTTACCATAGACGAGGCTCATTGTGTTAGCGAATGGGGCCACGACTTCCGTCCTGACTACATGGAGATTGCCTGCATACGGGAACAGTTCCCGAGTGCGGTATGCCTTGCATTAACTGCCACCGCAACCAAGCAGGTTCAGGGTGACATAATAAGCCATCTGCGCCTTGAAAACCCGGCAGTCCTTGTGGCAAGCTTTGACCGCCCCAACCTTTTTTTGGAAGTGCGCAAAAAGAACAATCCTTTTGAACAGGTTCAGGGATTCCTTCTTGAGCATAAGGGGGAAAGCGGAATAATCTATTGCTTTAGCCGCAGACAGGTGGACGAGCTTACGGAAAAGCTTGAGCAAAAAAAGATAAGCGTGCTCAACTACCATGCAGGCCTTAGCGACGAAGAGAGAAGCCAGCACCAGAAGCTTTTTATTCAGGACAAGGTGGATGTGATGGTTGCAACCCTTGCCTTTGGAATGGGGATAAACAAGCCCAACGTGCGCTTTGTCCTGCACTACGACATGCCAAAGTCCATTGAACAGTATTACCAGGAAATTGGACGCGCAGGACGTGACGGTCTTCCTGCAACAGCCCTTCTTCTTTACAGCTACGGCGACCTTCACAAGCTTCGCTACTTTTTTGAAGACAGTGCCGATCCGCAAAAGGCAGAGAAGCTTCTTCAGGGAATGGTTTCTTATGCGGAGGCAAAGACATGCAGAAGGCAACAGCTGCTTTCTTATTTTGGCGAACCCTACACCCAGGGCGAAAAAGACTGCTGCTGCGATATATGTCTTCGCGGGGGAATAAAAAACACTGATGTTACAATTCCCTTCCAGAAATATCTTTCCTGCATACTGCGCACAAGGCAAAGGTTTGGTGCTCAATACATAATCGATGTTCTTCTTGGTTCCAAGAACAAGCGCATTGTGGATAACGGAGACGACCAGCTTTCTACCTGGGGAATTGGGCGTGAGCTTAGCAAACAGGACTGGCTTGAGCTGAATTCCTGCCTTATCGCTTCCGGTTACATAGAAAAATGCGGCGACTACGGAACCCTTGCGCTAACGGAAATGGGTCTTGATGCCTTAAAAAACAGAAAGCCTGTCTTCCTTCCAGTTGAATTTACCGGCGGCAAAAAGGCTCTTCCTGCAATGGCATTCCCAAAGAAAGCATACAAAACTGCCGATGACATTGCAGACGATGACGAAGCCCTTCGCATTGCAAACGACCTGCGCTCTTGGAGAAGAAAAACTGCCGACGAGATAAATGTGCCACCCTACGTTATCTTTGGGGACAAGACACTTTACGACATTGCAAGCAGAAAGCCCTCCTCTCTGCCCCAGCTTATGGACTGCTACGGAATAGGTTCGGCAAAGGCTGAGCGTTTCTGGAAAGACATCCTTAGGATTATAAAGAATGAATAGGTCCAATTTCGTGTTTCCGTAGTGCAGCAGAAAAATTGGCGGAAGCGATTTTTGACCCGAAAAAAATTCTGCACACACGGCGTAGCAAGTGCGTTCGGCGTGCCCGAAGGGATAGCGCGGAAGCCTTTTTTCGGGGCAAAAACCGCTGGGAGCCAATTTTTCTGCTGCAAATATAAAACTCGAAGTTTGCCCGAGTAGTTTTAAACCATGACTGCGGAAAGAATCATATAGAGTGCGGTTGCCCCAAAAATGCTTACCATTGAATTCTTTACGGCAAGGTTCACAAGGACCGCAAAGAAAAGCCCCGCGAATGCAGGAAGCCCGTAGGGAAAGGCCACAAGTTTTATGTCCTTAAAGCAGTAGACCAGAAGAATTGCAATTATCATGGACGGTATGTATTTTTCTATGAACTTGATGAGTGGCGGTGGTTCTTTCCTGCTGAACAAAAGGAAAGAAAATGAGCGCTCAAAGAAAATGATTGCCCCGCAGATAAAAATTGCAACTATTACAAGTGCAAGCGGAAGCTTTTCTTTTATGGCTGAATCCGCACTTCCCGAAGTCTTAATCTGGAAAAGCCCTGCCGCAAATACAATGCCTGCTAGAATCATTGCGGAAAGTGCAATAAGTATTGCCGTCTTTGCAGACTGCCCCCTTTCCGAATAGAATGTTATGCCCCTAAAAAGAACGATTAGCGCAATTCCCATTAATATAGAAAGAAAAATTATGTTTGAGGAAGGCACAAGTCCAACCTTAAAAAGAAGGACCGCAAGTACGCAGGTGGCAATTCCAATTGCAGCTGGCACAAAGGGTTCAACAAAGGGTTCACGGATGGATTTTGCAGTCCCGGTTTTGCCGGCTTTTTTTGCCTCCAAAATTCCGCCCCCAATCTGCCCGCAAAGGATTACCGCAAACAAGGCAGAAAGCGCAAAGTCTACACCGTTAAGATATTGGGCAAGGTTAAAGTGCCGAAGGACGTTGCATGCCAAAGCCCCAATGACGCTTCCAAGCACCCAGTAAAAAAAATCAAGGAAGGCTATTGTTCCAAGGAAGGGGCCTTTTTCTGCCCTGGCAGGAATTTCCGTTGAGCACAAAAGGGCATAAGTTTCGTCCGTAAGCCAATAGATTATGAATGGCTTCCACTTTTTGCAGCCCCGGCATTTTTCTATTAGCGAAAGACCGTAGACAATGTGCCTTATGTTTACAAAGAATTCCGTTATGACAATTTCTGCAAGGCTTGCCCCCGCCGCAAATAGCCCGATTGCAACGTATTCGCCTGCTCCGCTGTACATAAAAAGTCCCATCACAAGTGCAAGCCACCAGGGGTAGCCTGCGTTTACCACCATAAGGCCAAGGGGAATGCCGATTGCCACATAGCCAAAAAAGATAGGAGTCGTATAAGATGCAGCCTCGCGCGCAAAAGCTCTGTTCATGTGCGACAGTATATTTTAACTCGCCCTTTTTTTCAATAAGAGTTTTTTCTTTTTTTTTGGACCAAGTTTTTTCTGATAACCCGCTTTGCAGGGCTACGCTTTCGCTCCGGCCCGCCTTGCGGCGGTCTGGCTGCGCCACCCTTCCAATCGGGGGTAGGCTTAATTTGCAAAAGATAAAGTTGCCCTTGCTAACATAACGGTCACTGCAAATTACACTTCTGCGATAACTTCTATTTCGCAAAGAGCTCCCTTGGGAATGTCCTTTACCGCAACGCAGCTTCTTGCTGGTTTTTCTGTAAAGTATTCAGCGTATACTCCATTGAATGCCGCAAAGTCGCTCATGTTTGCCAAAAAGCAGGTGGTCTTTAATACCTTAGTCAAATCCGAGCCTGCTACTTCCAAAAGAGCCTTTACGTTAAGGCAGGCCTGTCTTGTCTGCTCTTCGATTGTAGAAGCCTCAATTGCTCCGCTTGCGGGGTTAATAGGAATCTGCCCTGAGCAGAATACAAGTCCGTTTACAATCTTTGCCTGGGAGTAGGGGCCTATTGCCGCCGGTGCGTTTGGTGTGGAAACTGTCTTCATTTTTTTTCTCCTTTCTATCCTATAAAATTACTTGCGTGCTAAACATCAAATTTTATTGAATCAACTACTTTTAAGCCTTCGTCCTTCAATGCGTTTTTGATGGCGTTAACATGGTCATAGTCGCGGGTTTCCATAGAGACCCTAAGGTAGCAGCCGTTTATGTTTTCCGTGTCGCCAGCCCTTTCGTGGTGAACGCTCGTAACGTTTCCGCCCAAGTCCGCAATGATTCTGGAAACTTCCTTTAGCTGTCCCGGTTTGTCGATGAGTTCTATCAAAAGGTTTGTAACACGGCCAGACTTCATAAGGCCGCGCTTTATGATTCTTGAAAGAATTGTTACGTCAATGTTGCCGCCGGAAACAACGCTCACGATTTTTTTGCCCTGCACTGGAAATTTGTTGAACATGGCAGCGGCAACAGATACTGCACCCGCACCTTCTGCAACCATTTTCTGCTTTTCAATCAGGGTAAGTATTGCAGAACAAATCTCGTCTTCTGTTACAACGGCCATGTCGTCCACGTATTCCTTTACGTAGCGGAAGGTGTTTTCGCCCGGCTGTTTTACCGCAATTCCGTCTGCTATTGTCATTACGGAAGGAAGCCTTTCTATAGCACCCCCGCCTATTGACTTTACCATGGACGGAGCACCAGATGCCTGAACACCGTAAACCTTTACCGATGGCCTTATTTGTTTTACCGCGCATGCAATTCCGGATATAAGTCCACCGCCGCCAACCGGAACGATGATTGCGTCTATGTCGTCCAGGTCCTTGAATATTTCCAAAGCAATCGTGCCTTGGCCTGCAATAACGTCTTCGTCATCAAAGGGGTGAACAAAGGTGTAGCCCATGCTGTCCCTAAGTTCAAGGGCCTTGTTGTAGGCATCGTCATAAACCCCTTCAACAAGACACACTTCTGCACCGTAAGATTTTGTAGCTTCTATCTTGGAAATGGGTGCGCTGTCAGGAAGGCATATTACAGATTTTATTCCCTGCTTGGAAGCCGCAAGCGCAACCCCCTGGGCATGGTTTCCAGCTGAACAGGCAACTACGCCCCGCTTTTTTTCCTCTTCGGTAAGGTTTGCCATCTTGTAGCCTGAACCCCTAAGCTTAAATGAACCTGTGTTCTGGAGGTTCTCCGGCTTAAGCCACAGGTCTACTCCCGGGGCAATTCCGCTAGCCCTTACGCAGCTTGTCTCTCTTACGATATTTTTTAAAACTCTTTGGGCATCAAACACTTTGTCTAATGTAAGCATGCGTAACTCCTTTTGGCTCTGTTCATAAAATTAAAAATTAAGGTACCGCATAAAGATAGCGCATTTTTGCAATATTTGCAAATCATTTCTTTTACTTTGCGTCTTTCATGTTGCTTTCGTAACTGTAGCCTCCGTACACCCAGACAAGGCTTCCTTCCGTAAACTCTCCGCCGTTGTGGTCATCCTCGTAAATCAAGTACCAGGGGGCGGTTTTTCCGTCTATGGTCTCTTTTCTTTCTGTTGCGCCAATGATTCGGATTACCTGTCCTGCATAGACAACGTTTCTGCTTTCTATGTATTTTTCATTTTTGTAGTCATAATATGCAAGCGAGACTGTTTCTGCGTTAAGGGAAGGTTCTTTCCTCATCTTTGTGTTTTCAAGAACCGTAAGGTATTTTGCGTCTTTGTCACCCCAGCCCGGATACTTTAGCACATTTTCTCCTTTGTAATAGTAGGTCTTCCATGCGGGGCTTGGCCTTTCGCTCTGAAGTATGGGGTCACCATCGTCATAAGCTCCGAGTGAACCCTTGCAGTCAAAATCCTCGTAATCGGGATAGACCATGTATTCTCCCGGAAAAGAAGCCTGCATGTTGTACTGGTTGGTAAAGGAATAGGGTTCTTCCTTTCCTCCGTGCATGGGCGTGGAAAGTTCAACTTCATAGTACCCCTCGCGATTTTCGCTCTTTTTAAGAATCCAGTTGCCTGTCATGGTACCGTCGTGCCTGGCCCAAAGACCGTATACTCCGTTCGGGTAAAAGCTTAGCCTCCACCAGCCGGCTGTAAAGGAATTTTCAAGAAGGAATCTTCTGCTTTTTTCTTCATCCTTGCTACGCTTTACACTGGGCATTTCTTTTGCCTTCTTGTCCAGGTTTACCGCGCATATTACCTGGTGGCATTCATTTACGTGGCTTCCGTCTTTTATCCTTATTGAGATGTATTTTCCGTCCGGGCTTATTGCAAGTGCCTCTATTTTTTTGCCCTCGTCTTCTATGTGTTCAGCCTGAACAAGCTTGCCTGTTGAAAGTTCATAGACATAAAGGTAGGTAAGTCCGTGCTCGCTGTCGTATTGCCCTGTCTTTTCTTCGTTGACTGTAAACAAGACGCGGTCTTTTTTGGGAATTACCTGCCAAGAATAAATGTTGTAGTGGTAGGGAAATTCTATGTAGGTCTTGGAAATTTCTTCACCTGTCAAAGCATTTAGTGCAGTGATTCCTGTTCCGTTAACCACGTACAAGGTTTTGCCGTCCGCAGAATAATACAGGTCTCCGCCAAAGTCGCGCATTTTTTGCCAGACAATTTCCCTTGTGTCCATTTTCCACACGCAGAGGTCTGTAGGGTTTCCTGCGCTGCCTGCTATGTATTTTCCGTCCGGGGAAAAGGCAAAGCTGTTTGCCCACATAAAGTCGCCGCCTGTTTTGTAGGTCCACGATTGGGTCTTTAGGTTGTACATTGCCCAAGATTCATAGTATACGCCGCAGAGTATGTTTTCTCCGTCGGGAAGCGGGTGTATGCTCTGTAGGAATTCAGAGTGGTCGTTTATTGAAGCCTGGTAGGGTGTAGGGCTGCCAAGGTCTTTTTGGGTCTTGTCTTTTATGCAAACCTGCATTAAATATTTGTCGTCCCTAACATAATAAATGTATTCGCCGTCTGGGGAATATGCCATGGCAATGCGGCTGCGTGGTTTTGCCTCTGTTACAAAAAGCTCCTCTCCTGTTGCCCTGTCGCAAACACAAAGTCCCTTTTCCGAGCTAAAGCGGTAATCCCAGCGGTGGAAGGCGACAGTTTTTCCGTCTGGACTGAATGCCGCAAGATCAAAGCCGTCTTTTTCCCATAGTTTTCGGATTATGCTGTCCTTGCTTGTGTACTGCCTTTGCTTAAAAGGAATTGATGTTTTTGCCCAGGCACTGTTGCCTTTTTCGTCTACAAAGCAGAGCCAGTTTTTGTCTTGGTCTTGGTAAAGCAGGTGCACTGTGCTTCCTTCCTTTAGCTTTCCGGGGCTTTCCTTAAAGGCTTGGCTGTTGGGCGATTTGTATACATCACACTCTTGCGGAATTACAATCTTGTCACCGATTGCAAGAACCGTAGAAAATTCAGAAAAGCTTGTAGGTGCATCGGTTAGGCTTGCCTTGTCAAAGGGGGTGCTTTCTGAGCCAAACCAGACTATCTCTTTTTCGGCTTTTGCAGATTCAGCTGGGGTTTCTTTTTTACCATCACTTTCTTCCGTTTTTGAATCGGATGCTTCTTCTTGGGAACTTTCGCTTTTTATTTCTTTGTCTGATTTTTTCGTGCAGCTTATAAAGAATACAGGGGCCAGTAAAAGGGCTGTGGCAAATGCAATTACTTTTTTCATGGGGGAATTATACCAAAGTTATCTTTGTAATGGAAGTATAAATCTTAATGCCGAACTATTATTTTACTTTAAAAAGTGCTAATATGTTTTTTATGGACAAGAACATTTCTTCGGCGGAGAATGCCGTTTACATTTTGGATTCATACGGACTTATCTACAGGGCCTACTATGCCCTTTTTAGCCACCCGCTCACAAATCAGCGAAAGGAAAACATTAGCGCGGTTGTGATTTTTTTCCGCAACCTAAAGGCACTTTTGGCAAAGCACAAGCCTGCTTTTCTTGCGGCCGCTTTTGACAGCCGTACCAAGACTTTCCGCCACGAGCTTTTTGCTGAATACAAGGCCACCCGCCAGAAGACCCCCGATGACCTTCATGCCCAGGTTCCCTGGATAGAGGATGTGCTAAAGGCTTTGGGTATTCCTGTCCTTCGTGTTGACGGCTTTGAGGCAGACGACATTATTGCAACCGTTGCGGCAAAGTGTGCAAATGAGGGCAGACAGCTCCGTATTCTTAGCGGGGACAAGGACTTGCTTCAGCTTGTAACGGAAACTTGCAAGGAGATGCAGCCGGACAAGGCCAACGGTGGTTGGGAGACGGACGGAGTTGAAGAGGTTAAGGCCAAGTGGGGAATTGGTCCCGAGATGATTTTGGACTACCTTTCGCTAACAGGTGATGCTGCGGACAACGTGCCGGGTGTTAAGGGTGTTGGCGACAAGACTGCAATAAAGCTTTTGACCCAGTACGGTTCCCTTGACGGAATCTATGAACATGCGGAAGAAATTAAGGGTGCTCTTGGCCAGAAGATTCGCGGCGACAAGGAAAACGCATATTTTTCCAAGAAGCTTATTTCGCTAAGGAGCGATGTTCCAATCGAAATTGACTTTGAATCTTTTTCCACCGCCAAGCTTGATTACGCTGCGGCTGGAAAGGCCCTTGCTGAACTTGGGGCAGAAGCTGTTTCGCGTGCTTTCTTAAAAGAAGGAAATGCTGATTCGACTGTTGCGTCTGCTGCTGCCACTGCAACTGCCTCTGCAAAAGAGTCAGGCGCGGAAGGTGGAGCTACATCTGCAAACGAAGATAACGCCCCCCTCCCCATCCGCAAGAATGAGGGAAATTACCGCCCAATAACAAGTGCTGATGAACTAAAGAAATTCATAGATTCAGCCATGGACAAAAAATCCAACCCAAGTCTTGAAATTGCCTTTGACACGGAAACCGACGGTCTGGACACACACGCATCAGGTCTTGTTGGCTTTAGCCTCTGCGTAAAAGAAGGGGAGGCCGTTTACGTTCCAGTAGTTCTTCCCGGCGGAATGTTTGCAGAAGAAACCATTGCAAAGGAAGACTGCCTTTTTCAGCTTGAGCGCATACTAAAAAATCCCGGCGCAACGCTCGTAATGCACAACGGAAAGTTTGACCTGGAAGTTTTGCATACAGCAGGTTGCATTGCAGCAGAAAAGCCAGCTTGCAAAATAGCAGACACCATGGTTGCGGCCTGGCTACTGGATCCCGATGCCTTGGGAAAGTCGCCATACGGTCTTGAATACCTTGCAGAGACAAAGCTTGGCCTTTGCGGAATTGAATTTAATGACATAGTTCAGAAGGGGCAGACCTTTGCTGATGTTCCGCTGGAAAAGGCATACCCCTACGGTGCAGAAGATGCGGACTTTACCCTTCAGCTGTGGAATATCCTAAAGAAGAAAATTGAATCGGAAGGGCTTAACGACATATTCTTTAAGACGGAAATGCCCCTCTTGCCCATTCTTGCCGCAATGGAAAACCGTGGGATTCACCTGGACAAGAAGATTCTTTCGGACTACAACGTGGAACTTTGCAAGATTATAGAAGAAAAGAAGTCGCTCATATATTCAGAGGCGGGGCATGAATTCAACATAGCAAGCACCAAGCAGCTGCAGGAAGTTTTGTTCACAGAAAGGGGGCTTGTTCCCGGCAAAAAAACAAAGACAGGCTACAGCACTGACACAGCCGTCTTGGAGGAACTTGCAGAGCGCACGGACGATCCCCTTCCAAACGCAATCCTTGACTTTAGAAAATCGGTAAAATTGCAGAACACTTATGTAGAAACACTCCCTCTGTTGGCAGACAAAATGGGCCGCATACACACATCCTTTATGCAGACTGGAACCGCCACAGGAAGACTTTCTAGCCGCGACCCAAACCTTCAGAACATACCTGTCCGCGAAGAGGCTGGAAGAAAAATCCGCTCGGCTTTTACCGCAGAAAGTGGAACCGTGCTAATTTCGGCGGACTATTCCCAGATAGAACTTGTGGTTCTTGCCCATCTTTCGGGAGACAAAAACCTTAGCTCAGCCTTTGAGCAGGGAATAGACGTTCACAAGGCAACAGCTGCCCTTATCTACGGAATAAAGCCGGAAGAAGTTACCGCAGACATGAGGCGCTTTGCAAAGACGGTAAACTTTGGCGTTATGTACGGAATGAGTGCCTTCCGCTTGGCAAAGGATTTGGGCATAAGCCGCACACAAGCCCAGAACTTCATAAGCCAGTATTTTACAACCTATTCCCAGGTTAAGGCCTTTATAGAAAAGACAATTGCAGACGCAAGGGCTAACGGTTTTACCCAGACAATCACCGGCAGAAGACGCTTTATACGCGGAATAAACAGCCGCAACAAGAACGAACAGCAGGCGGCAGAAAGAATTGCCATCAACACACCCATTCAGGGCAGCGCGGCAGACATTGTAAAAAAAGCCATGATAGACGTGAACCAAGAAATTGAGCGTACAAAGAGTCCTCTAAAGATGCTGCTGCAGGTTCACGATGAATTGATTTTTGAATGCCCGGATGATGAGGCCGTGGTAAAATCTTCCATAGAATTAATCCGCTCAAAGATGGAAAGTGCCTTTAAGCTGAACATTCCCCTCCGCGTAAGCATAGAAAGCGGAAAGTCATGGGGGCAGTTCCATTGATTTTGTGCGTAACAGGCCCAATGGCGGCAGGAAAAAATGCTGCGGCTTCAATCCTTGAGCAAAGGGGCTACGCCTGCATAGACGCAGACATTGCGGGGCATAGAGCCGTGGAAAATGCCAGGGAAAAGATTTTTGAGCGCTTTGCAGGGAAGGCCCAAAAAAATGGCATAGTTCTAAAAAATCAAGACGGAAGCGTAAACCGCAGGGCACTGGGCGAAGTGGTCTTTTCTTCCCCCCAGCTTTTGCGGGAGCTTGAATCCATAGTCTACCCGGAAACCGAGCGCATCATCAGGGAATTTATAGAGGAAAAACAAAAAGACTCCTCCATTCCCGGCGTGGTAATAAATGCGGCAGTCCTCTACAAAACCCCTGACATTTTAAGCCAAGTTCAATTCATTATCTATGTTGATGCACCCCTAATAATGCGCTATTTCCGTGCCAGAAAAAGAGATGGCATGTCCTGTAAAAAAATTCTTGACCGTTTTGCAAGCCAAAGAGACCTTTTTGCTAAATATCAAAATTCAAATGCCGATATTCAAAGGGTATGGAATACCGGTTCCAGACAGCGTTTGGAAAAGAAGATTATTAAGATTCTGGCAGCTTTGGAAAGTTAGCTTTCTTTTGCTTGCCCTGATTCCAAATGCAATAGTGAGCCTCTAAAGACTTATGTTTTTGGAAGTTCCCATTACCGGCAGGGGAAAAAACGAATGGAACAAAAAAGAACATTATGGATTTTAATTGCAGCGGGAGTTTTTTTATGCGTGGTTATTGGAGCCGCGTTTCTTATCTTTGGCAATTCGCAGAAGAATAACTCATCGGCAATGTCTATGAAAGACAGCGGATCCATGTGGGTTATTCCGGAAGACAAGCCTTTAACCTCTAACACTGCAAGCTATGGCTATGCAGACGAGCAGCCGGTTGCAAACCAGGGCTCTGCTTCATCTGCCGCACCGTCAGTCTTGTCAGGAAATTCAACACCGGCAGAGGCAGCCCCAAATTCAATAACACATGCAGACAGCGTAACGGTAATTTCACAGGGGGCAACCAATGTCTATGAAATTCCAAGCGGAACATCTGCAATTCAGGATGGAACCACAACAATCGACTTGAACTCCTTAAAAGAAGGCACTGCATCTGCTTCTTCCGTAAAGGCACAGAACCAGGTTGCAGCCCAGGCAATAGAAAACACAAAGGCTGCAAAAAGCACGCCCAAGGTTCTCGAAAGCAGCACAAAAAAATCAACTGCTTCAACAAGCACAAAAAAGACGGCTAGCGCAAGCACAAAAAAGGCTGCTTCATCCACAAAATCCGTCTTGGCTGCCCCGTCACCTGACCGCTACTGGGTACAGGTTGGCTCTTTTGTAAACAAGAAAAATGCAGACGAGGCACGCTCTGTGTTGGAAGCAAAGTCAATCAAGTGCGAAGTCTTTACATACGAAGACTCCGGCACCCTCAAGTACCGTTTGCGCGCAGGCGACTACACATCCCGCACGGAAGCCGAGTACTGGCAGAAGCAGATAGACAAGATTGACTACTTTGCAAAAAATGCCGGCAACACAATGATTGTGCACACAGGAAAGTCTCTGGCAAAAAAATAGGCTTGTATTTCTTCTATAAAATAAATTCTTATGAATTTGGGGGCAGATTGTCGGTTAATCGCCCCCATTTTTTATGCCCCTCCATTGCCTGCCCTGCTTGATTTAAAAATCATCTTAATTTTTTTGCAAACACAAATGCTTTTTAAAATTCTGTGTTACACGATTAGTATAGTCGATCTTTTTATTTGAAAGGAGTACGTCATGAAAACTAAAATCAAGTTATTTGCAGCGGCGGTATTTTTGCTTGCGCTTGCAGGCTGTTCTTCAATGAAGCAGATTTAGGATTTGAAGGGAATCATCGTTTCTTCAAATGGCCAAGTGTTTACAGGAAAGTCTGCAACAGTTCCAATGGATATAAAAACAGGAAACCTCCGCTACGAATTTACGGCAACATCCGACCCTGTAGACAACGGCTATCCTGTATCAATCAAAGTGGATGACAGCAGCGTTGCTTCTGTAACACAAAGCGCGTCAAACCCTTCAAGCTATACCATAACCGGTTTAAAGAGCGGCTACACGGCTGTAACCGCATCTTGCTCAATATACAATTTTACATTCATTGTTTACGTTGCGGACACTTCCCGCGGAATTACGGTAGACAAGCTTAAGCAGCAGCGTTTGGATGACATTGCCCGCGTAGAGGCAGAGGCAAAGGCAAAAGCGGATGCAGAAACTCTTGCAAAACAGCAGGCGGCAGAAAAAGCGGCCGCAGACAAGACAGCTGCAGATGCCGCAGCAAAGAAAGCCGCAGAAGAAGCTGCCAAGAAAGCCACCGCAGAGGCAACCGCAGCGACCTTTGCTCCAAAAGCTGGCGATGTCTATGCTTTGGACGAAGCAAATAAAAAGTATGTCTACTTCCCAAGTACAAGCGAGATGTACATGACTTCTATTAGCAGTGCAGACTCCGCGCTCATCAAAAAATATAAGGTAAACTACAATGCCGCAAGCTCCAAGACTGCAAACGGAATATGCTTTAAAAATATAGGCGGAACACTTATTGCATTTCTAGATGATGATGGTCTTTTTAACCACGACAGCTACGATGTTACGGAGGAACATCACCGCTACGAAATACTCACGGACAAAGGAAGTAAGACAGGCTCTCTTTACGGCAAATGGAATTTAAGAGCCAACGACTGCGTGTCCGATATGTTCTTCTCTGGTAATTTTACTCTGCTTTTTGCAAACAACGGCAGGGTAACATGGACAGGCTCAAGTTATCATCTGGCTGGCAATTTTGGCGACCTTAATACCGTCAGCAAAACCTATTCTTACACTAACAAAGATGGCTTTATACAGATTGAAGGAGTTGGAACCTTTTACGACGGCAGTGGCTCTGAGAACCACAAAATAGGAGACTTTTACTACGACGGAAAAGCCCTGCGCTATGTAAAGATTGTTAAGAAAATAACAGACAGCGCAACGCTCCAAAAGGTCAAGAACGCCCGCATGTACACTCCAAGCGACGACAAATAAAAATTCGGTGCGCTAAAAAACTATCCTTCAAGTACCAGGTCACACAGGACTGCATCGGCGGCTTTTACAAGGTCTGCCGGTGCAAGTTCTATCTGTTCCCCACGAAGACCTGCGCTTATAAAAATCTTTTCAAACTTTTCGGCAGTGCTGTCTATAAAAGTACGGTACTTCCTCTTCATTCCAAGCGGAGAACATCCGCCGCGTATGTAACCGGTAAGCCCAAGAAGGTCTGCCGGCTTTACAGGAGTAACTTCCTTTGCACCGCAAGCGTTACGCGCTTTCTTTAGGTTTATCTCGTGCAGGGCGCTCTGGCAAAAAACAACAACTTCCTTGCTTTCCGTCTGCATTACAATCGTCTTAAAAACACAGGCCGGGTCTATGCCAAGCTTTTCCGCAGTCTTTTCCGCAGCCCCGCGTTCAAGTTCATGCTCGCCGTCATCCGCATATTCGTGCGCAGTATAGGCAATCTTTAGTCCGTCCAAAATACGCATGGCATTTGTCTTTTTCATATTAATTTTCCCCGCCTGATTTTTTACTCTCTATTTTTTTTGCAAAGTGCTTAACAATAAATTCCGCCGCCAACGCAGAAAGGGTTCCAAAAATTGCACCGCAGACAACATCCGTGGGGTAGTGCACGCCAACATAAATCCTGCTCAGCGAAATCAAAAATGCAAGGACAAGAACAGGCACCCCAATTTTTTTAGGCAGATTTCTGAACACAACAACCGCAACCGCAAATGAACATGCCGAATGTCCCGAAGGAAAAGACGAATCCCTTAGCGGCGGAACCAGAGCCTGCAACTCTCTGATTGCATCGTAAGGCCTAACCCTTCCAACAAGATTTTTTATGATAAGGTTGTTCACAATATGAATTATTCCAATCGAAGTAAGGCACATAATCCCGGTCTTCCGCGTCTTGGCTATGCAAAAAAGCACAAGCGTAAGGGCTATCCAAAAAAATCCCACGTCGCCCAGCTTTGTAATAAAGACAACAATCCCGTCAAGCCAGCCCTGCCGTATATGTTCCTGAACAAAAAGAAGTGCGCTTTCTTCCATGTCAATCTCCCTAAAAGATATTTTAAATCAATTCAAACCTATTTTCAACCTCTTAAAAAGCCATGCCCGTTAATCCAAATTTTTTCTTATCATCTTCTTGCGGCACTTTCTTTTTTTGACAAACGCTTAGTAAAAGAACACCTTGCCATTTTTCTGCAAACAGATAGCGCCAAGGAGGCGTGTCATTTGTTAGCAAAGCAACAAGGCGTCAAAAATGGCAAGGAGGCCATTTGTGTGGGCTTTCCGGGGTTCCGGGCAAATGTAAAACAAGCAGCGCCAAGGAGGGCGCGTCGTTTGTTTATGAAATAAGCATGTGAGTTTTCGCAGAAAACTCATGGTTAAAAATTGCACGGATGCAATTTTTAACCAACCGCCCCTCCAATCCCTGCCGTGTCTGCTCGGCTACCTTATGTTTCACCTCAATTGTTTTGGCTGTCATTAATAAGTGTTAATCTAAATTCTCAAGTTTAGCATATAATTGCTATGTAAAAAGCATCCTGCATTATTTTTTACCCTTTTTCAGAACTTGCATAAGGTAAGTGCAACAAACAGGGAATGTAATGTAGCAAAACAATGTGCGGAAGCACTGGAATGGAGCCGGGGTTCGTGCCGAAAATCCATTTTGCGCGGTACGACCGCAGGGAGTTAGACACCAATTACCGCGCACCATGGATTTTCGGCGCGGTTCCCGGCGGGAATGGAAGTGCTTACACACTTAGGTTAATGCTTTCTAAGCTTCATTTAGATTTGCACTTACCTTCTACACCTCAATTGCTTTGGGTTGACAAAGATAATAAGATGTGTTTTGCTGACGATAAATAATATTCAAGAGGCAAAAAGTGTATAGAAGAATCTTTCTTGTGGCCTGCATGGTGTTTTTTTCTGTTTTGCATGTTGCGTCCTTTGACTATGACAGCTACGATTATGACTGTTCTTTTATGAGGACTGCGACTGCATGTGCCGCCGGACAGATAGAGATGCTGGTTCATCGCGTGCAAAGGTATTATGAACATAACAACAAGCTGCCCGATACTTTTGCCCAGCTGGAGAATGAAAAATTAGGTGGCTTCGAGATATATTGCTGGCCTTTTGATGAATATTATAAGTCTGGCGGTGGATTGAAAAAAATATCAAATGACATTGTTGAGGTGACGCTTTCGGATTTAAAAACAGGAAGTGTTTACCGTAACGTCTACGAAAGGGATGGCGACGAGCATATAATCACCTTCTTTGAAAATGGAAAGTTTGTGAGCAGCACCCGCTATGACAGGGACGGCTACGCCTTGGAAAGTCTCAATGAGTCTGGCAAATATGTGTATGAATATAGTGGCAGTGATGGATTCAAAATTATGAGTTTGTCGTCTCCCAAACAGGTTCAGGAAAAATACACTCTGCCCTCATTCATTTATTCGCGGGAAGAGGGGCTTTTGTCGCGGAAGCGTAAAATGATCAAGTTTGTTTCTTTTGCAATGTGCTTTGTTTCTTTGCTATAGGAGACCCGAAAAATATACGCCGCCATGGAGCCCCTTTAGTACCGCGCAAGCGGTATGAGCCGAATAGGCGAAGGGCGGAACGGCGGTGACGCAAAGAGGTGTCTGTCGAGTTAGTCAAAAAACAAATGGTAGAGCAATTAGGACTTCGTCCATAAAAGCACCGTCCAAAAGCCTATCTTGAAAAAGTGTGCCCAATTCATTATTATGGTGAACTATGAAAGCGATTATTACAGTAGTTGGCGGGGACAAGATGGGCATTATTGCCAAGGTTTCCGCATACCTTGCAAAACATTCTATAAATATTGACGACATTACTCAGACCGTTCTTAGCGGTAATTTTGTTATGATGATGATTGTGGACTTTTCCGCGGCAGACCTTGCCATTGACCAGGTTCGCACCGAGCTTACGGAGGAAGGACATTCCCTTGGCGTAGAAGTGAACGTGATGAACGAGAAGGTTTTCTCTGAGATGCATCGCATCTAAAATTATTTCAAGGGGGTTCCCTTGTACCCCAAAGCTAAGGGGAGGCAACTTTTTTAACGTTAAAAAAGTTGCCTACTCCGTTTTCGCAGTGAAACTTCAAGCGAGCGAGGGTTTTCCCTGCTGGAAACTTCGTTGCAAGTTCCCCTTAAACCCCTCTTCAGCGGAACGCCTTGCTACCGTTTCATCCGGCACGGCTTAGGGCCATATCGCTCAACGTATCGCGATATGCCTAAGAACCCAGTCTTGTTTATTTCCTAATATCATTAGTTGTAAAAAATACTGAAATGTATAAAACTATTTCTTAGGGAAAAAATTTTGTATGTCTGCGGTTAGGGGCTTGGAGAGGTATTCCTTTTCTAGCCTTAGGAATGCGTCGCGGCTTATGTTTTTGGCTCCGTAGCGGGCTATGTTGTCTGTGTAGACCTGGCTGTCTATGAGTTTTCCTCCGCAGGCAAAAAAGGCTCTTGCAAAAATAACGAATGCGCTCTTTGCGCTGTCGCTTTCTTTGGTGAACATGCTTTCGCCGCAAAAAACGCTTCCAAAAAGTTCCCCGTAAAAACCGCCGGCCAGTTCCCCATTGTGCCAGACTTCAACGCTGT
>DFJV01000121.1:51570-57296 GCA_002373205.1 Treponema sp. UBA3662 | reverse complement strand
GGTGTCTGCTTTGGAAGGTCTGTTGCAGAACCTCCGCAGATGATAAGAACATCAACTTCGTCCTTGTGTTTTTCTACATCTGAAACATTGTAAACTGGAACGCCTGCTGTAAGAATTTTTACAGATGAAGGGTCGCGGCGTGTGAATACAGCTGTGAGTTCACAATCCGTATTCTGCTTGATTGCACATTCAACGCCCTTTCCAAGGTTACCATAACCTAAAATACCGATTTTCATATTTCCTCCAAATCGTCACCCTGAACTTGTTTCAGGGTCTCTTTAATAGATTCTGAAACAAGTTCAGAATGACATTTATTTTTTTATTTTCCGCCCAAAAGCGTAATTTTATCCTTTAATGCTTCCTTCATAACCTCAACGAGGTTTTTCTGTCCGGAATACAAACAGGTATCATGTTCATCACCGGTAAGTTCGCCAGTCAAAACGTAAGCCGAATCTGCAATAAAACGCAGCTGGCCATCATCTTGCCTTGTTTCATAAATCTTTGCACCAGAAAGCTTGAAATCTTTTGTAAGAAGAACGACTTTTTTGCCGGCTTTTACTATTGCCGAAAGCTCGCCTTCAAATTCCCTAAGCAGGTCTGCTGATGCCATCATATACAAACGCAGCTGAGTTTCTGAGAGCATTTGGTGGATTTTGCTCTTGATATTCTTGGCGCCGATGATTGTGATGTAACCGTCGCAGGCCACAACCTTGCGGGGTGCATGTTTTTGTAGCCAGAGTGCGGTTTTCTGGAGCTCTCGAATTCTATTTTCCGTAAAGGTTTTGATTTCTACAGGGCGGTATTTGGTGGCTTCGCCCTGTACAAGATAAGATGCTCCCTTTTCCACAAGTGCGGTAAGGGCTGCATAGACATTTGAGCGCGAAATTCCTGTGTCCTTTGCAACTTCATAGCCAGTCATCTCGCCATGATTCAGGAGTGCACAATAAATGCTTCCCTCCTGACGGGTGAGTCCAAAATCAATTAAAATGTCGATTGCTTTTGTATCTGCCATAATCTTGATTCAGTTTTGTAGTAGTGGTTCTAATTAGAACTACTTTTGACAATATACAAAGATTTCCACTTAATGTCAAGACGAATTACGCTTCCCTGACGAGCAAAAGCTCAAGCTCTTCTGTACCTTCCGCAAACTGTTTCTTGCCGCTTTCAATAAAGCCGTGAGCCTTGTAAAAAGCTATGGCATCTGTGTTTTTTTCGAGCACCCACAATTTGGAAACATTAAATTCATCAATTGCAAATTTCAACAAGGCAGAGCCTACGCCCTGTCCCCAGAAGAAATAATCCGTATATAGCTCGACAACCTCGGTGTCCTCAATGTGGATGAGCCCTTTTACTATTCCGTCGTCATAGACCCAAATATTATCTAATATTCTTGCCGGTTGGCGGTCGGAATGATTGCTTTTGCAATACTCCATATACCGCTTAGCCTCGGTCAATACTTGCAGTTCTCCAAAAGAAAACTGGTCATTGTGAAAAATATCTCTGTACTTTATTCTTTTTACAAATACGAGTATCTCTGCTATTCTTGATATATCTTCTTCCTTTGCTTTTCTTATCATAAAACGCAATCCTTGAATTGATTTTCTTACGGCAAATCTGAGTTTATACAATTTTGGTGCTTTGCGCAACTTTCTCGTGCTTGATAATAAGGTAGAGAGCCCATGGATGGGCGGCTTAGCAGCATGCAGAATTGCAAAGCGATTCTGCAATCCTCAAAAAAATCCACGGATGGATTTTTTTGAGGCAAGTCCTACGCGGGATTGGAAGGGCCGTTGGTTAAAAATTGCATCCATGCAATTTTTAACCATGAGTTTTCTGTGAAAACTCACCTTTTTTTTACTCTAACAAATGACGCGCCCTCCTTGGCGCTACTTGTTTTACATTTATTGAGCCGGAACCCTGGATTTCGCAACGAGCATGAATATGCGAAGTTTCAAGCGAAGCCCGTGGCGCAAAGGGGCTGACGGTCGGATTAGCCGTTCAATAATATGGTAGAGCGCTGCAAGTATCGTCCAGAAAGGCAAAAGATAAAAAAAACTTAAGGAAAAAAGCGAAATATAACAAAAAATTATAATTTTTTAAGAATTCTTTTTTTTTAGATTTGTATAATATATAGGTATGAGAATACTTTTAGTAGAAGACGAGGTCCGCCTTTCACAGGCTTTGGTTGAGATTTTTCAGAAGAATAAGTATTGCGTTGATGCCGTGTACACAGGCCCTGAAGGTCTCAAGTACGCTCAGAGCGGTATTTACGATGCCATTGTTCTGGACATAATGCTTCCCGGAATGGACGGTATTACGATTCTGCGTACACTCCGCGAGGAAAAGAATGACGTTCCGGTTCTTTTTCTTTCTGCAAAGGATGAAATTGCAGACAAGGTTAAGGGGCTTGACTGTGGCGCTGATGACTACATGACCAAGCCTTTTAGCACTGATGAGCTTTTGGCGCGCGTTAGGGCACTTACCAGGCGCAAGGGCGAGGTTAAGGAAGACACTCTTACTTTTGGCGACCTTACCCTGGACAAGAACAAGTGCGAGCTGCAGAAGGTTGGCGGTGCATCCGTTAAGCTTTCTCTTAAGGAATTCCAGATTATTGAGCTTTTGTTTGAGGCACCGCATCAGGTTATCAAGAAGGAGCGCATTATAGAAAAAATCTGGGGCGGAGACAGCGATGCTGAATACAACAACGTGGAAGTTTACATTTCCTTTATCCGTAAGAAGATGGACTACCTAAAGGTTCAGACTGTAATCCGTACTGCCAGAGGAATAGGTTATTCTCTTGAAGAAGGAAAGTGATTTGGTTCAGGATGGCGGCAAGGGGCAGAATGCTTGCCAGTCCAAGACGCAGGCTAAGAAGCCGGATGTTTTTCTCAATTTAAGGCTAAGGTTTTGCTTTACCATGCTTTTTGTGGTTTTTGTGATATGCCTTATTTCCATGAGTTCAATAAACGTGTACCTTGCTTCTTCTAACCTGCAGAATGCCAACTATTTCTTGAGCACGATTGCGGAGAATAACGGCTACGGTCTTGCGGCCCCGGTTTCCGACATCCATACGGGGCGGGGCAACGAGTTTTTGGTCTGGCAGTACAAGGAGGCGGAGAAGATGAAGCT
The DNA here is from genome assembly GCA_002373205.1 of Treponema sp. UBA3662. GTDB lineage: Bacteria > Spirochaetota > Spirochaetia > Treponematales > Treponemataceae > Treponema_D. Next base: position 54,167 of record DFJV01000121.1, on the reverse strand, counting down.
AAAGCAGCTGCAGTCTCCTCTTAACCGCTTTCTTGAGCGCATTTTTATCTTTAGGCCGACATTTCTTGTTTTGAGGGACTTTTACAGCGCACGGCTGGATTCTTCGGGCAGGGTTATAAAGACCATTTCTCCTTTTGGTTCGGATACACTAAACTCGCAGGCTTACGAGATTGTGGCTGCGGCTTTTGCTTCCGGAAAGAGGGAAGGGCGCTACAAGGATTTTTTGTTCCGCATAGACGATGCACCCTACGGCTATCTTTTTGTGGTTGCTGACCGTTCAATGGAATACACCCAGGAGAAGCATCTTTTTGTGGGCACCGTTACGGGGCTTGTTTTTATGCTGCTTCTTGCTTTTGTTATTGTGTGGAACTTTTCGCGTATTGCGGTGGAGCCGGTGGAGGAGGCTTTTCTTAGGCAGAGGAATTTTATTGCTGATGCAAGCCACGAGCTTAAGACTCCCATTGCGGTTATTGGTGCAAACATAGACGTTGTTGAGCAGGAGCTTCCGGGCAACAAGTGGCTGGGCTACATAAAGACGGAAAACAGCCGTATGGCAGAGCTTGTAAAGAACCTGCTCTATCTTGCCAAGAATGATGCGGACAGAAACAACCTTTGCATGATGAAGTTTGACTTTGCAAATGCGGTGGAAGGGGCGGCGCTTCCCTTTGAAAGCGTTGCAATGGAGCAGGGTAAGTCCATGGACATTTCTGTTCCAGAAGAACCGCTTTGGGTTATGGGAGATGAATCCCACATTAAGCAGGTTGCGGTCATTTTGATTGACAATGCCATTAAGAATTCCGATGCGGGGGCTGTTATTAAGATTTCCGTAAGGGCAGAGGGCAAAAAGGGCTTTCTTACGGTTTACAATACGGGCCGCGGTATTGCGGAAAAGGACATTCCCCAGATATTCAACCGCTTTTACAGGGCAGATTCCTCCCGTGCGCGTTCAACCGGCGGATACGGTCTTGGCCTTACCATTGCAAAGTCCATTGCGGACAGCCACCGGGGCAAGATTACGGTAAAGAGCGAAGAGGGCAAGTATGCGGAATTTACCTTTATGATGCCGTCATGTTGACACGGGAATCAATTCCTTTTATTTTTCCTATGTTAAAAGACTGGAACACAAAATTGATTTCCGTGTATGTTGACTTTTGTTTCTACGTTCAATATAGTTAACCCATTCTTTGTATTTTTTTAAGGGGCTTATTATGATAAAGAGAAATGAAGGTTTTGCAAATTTAACGGCGGGTTATCTTTTTCCTGAAGTGGCAAAAAGAAGAAAGGCTTACCAGGCATCCCACCCGGACGCAAAAATAATAAGTCTTGGCATAGGCAACACTACAGAGCCTCTTTCTCCGCACATCTGTAAGGCTATGGCAGACTATGCAGCTTCTCTTGGAACCAAGGAAGGCTATTCCGGTTACGGTGACGAGCAGGGGCTTACCCAACTGCGTGCAAAGATTGCCCAGGTTTTGTACAACGGTTTGGCTACGGAAGACGAGATTTTTATTTCCGACGGTGCAAAGTGCGACATTGCAAGAATCCAGACCCTTTTTGGCCGCGACACACCTATTGCTGTTCAGGATCCTGCATACCCGGTTTATGTTGACGGAAGCGTTATTACTGGTGCCGCCGGAAAAGCAAACGCTGACGGTTCTGGTTACAAGGGCGTTACCTACCTTCCATGTACGGCAGAAAACTCCTTCTTCCCCGACCTTAGCGTAATAAAGAGCGGAACACTCATTTACTTTTGCAGCCCCAACAATCCGACCGGAGCGGCAAGCACAAGGGAGCAGCTTAAGAAGCTTGTTGACTATGCACTTGCAAACGGCTGCATAATCATCTACGACAGCGCCTACTACGCATTCATCCGCGACTCAAAACTTCCGCGCACAATCTACGAGATAGAGGGTGCTAGAAAGTGTGCAATAGAAATAAACTCTTTCTCCAAACTGGCTGGCTTTACAGGTGTACGCCTTGGTTGGTCTGTAGTTCCAAAGGAGCTTAAGTTTGCGGACGGAAGCAGCGTAATAAGCGACTGGAACCGCGTAATGACCACTTTGTTCAACGGAGCAAGCAACATTGCCCAGCACGGCGGACTTGCAGCCCTGGACGAAGAGGGAATCAAGGAAACAACTGCTTTGGTGGACTACTACCTTGGAAACGCAAAGCTTATGAAAGAGGCTCTTACCGGCAAGAACTTTGCTGATGCTGGCGTAAAAGTTTACTACACCGGCGACTCCCCCTATCTTTGGGTATGCTTCCCGGGGTGGAAGAGCTGGGACATCTTTGACAGAATCTTGGACGAATGCCGCGTGGTAACAACCCCTGGCAGCGGATTTGGACCTGCCGGAGAAAGCTACCTGCGCTTTAGCTGTTTTGGCCACCGCGAGGATGTGGAAGAAGCCTGTTTGCGCCTTTCAAAGTTCAAGCTTTAATTTTTCTTCTTTTTCTGGACGGAAGGTCCTGTTTAACTGTGCCCGGCACTCCGTGGCCGGTCAAATTTTAGGTAAGTCAATTTTTGTCTCTAAATTTTTTATGCAAAACAGCCGGAAATCAGTTTTGGGCGCAACGGGAAGCAAAATATGGCTGAAAAT
>DFJV01000121.1:0-51519 GCA_002373205.1 Treponema sp. UBA3662 | reverse complement strand
AATCCATTTGCGCGGAACGAACGAAGTGAGTGAGAGTCCTATTACCGCGCACCATGGATTTTCAGACAGATTTTGCTGGTAGTGGAGCCCAAAATTGATTTCCATGTTCCCCTATCGGGCGTAGGCTGTATGGCAAGTTCCCAAAAAACAATGCTATTAACATAGCAAACTGTCATGCCGAACTTGTTTCGGCATCTCTTTGTGTTATAGTGATTTTAGATTCTGAGTCAAGCTCAGAATGACGCAAAATTAATGTCATTGGTATGCATTGAAAATGACAAATTGCTTTTCCAGAAAATGTACTTTAACAATGCGCGGTGCGAACCCGGCAGCGTAGCTTCAAGCCGCGTAGCGAGTCAGATACCTTATATCTGCGCTTGGGGTTGTACCCCCCCCCCTTGCTTTTTTGACGCGTTTTCAGCCGAGAATGGAAGTGCTTCCGCATTTTGATTCATGCTGCTAATTTTCATTTAGATTTGCACTTGCCTTCTGCAAAGTTTCGCTCCAAACTTGAAAGCCAGTCTTCTCTGCGTTAACATTTAGACGAGGAGGTTCTTATGGCGAACAGATGTCCTAGCTGCGGAGGTACGCTCCGGTTTGACATACAAAAACAAAAGCTTGTCTGTGACTACTGCAATAGCGAATTTGACTCAGACAGCATAGAAGAAGTAAAGCCTGCCGAAGAAGGGCTTGTCTTTAACGGCCAATCAATGGAGGCAAAGATATTTACCTGCCCCAACTGCGGTGCGGAAGTCTTTGCCACGGATTTGGATGCGGTTGAATACTGCTCATACTGCGGAACCTTTGTAACTCTGCAAAGCCGCCTTGCAAGGATTCAAAAGCCGTCCTACATTGTGCCTTTTAACATTACCAAGGAAAAATGCCTTGAGCTATACAAGGAAGAGCTAAAAAAGTGCTATTTCCTTCCAAAATATATGAATGCAGAAAGTGCGGAGAGCAACCTTAAGAATTTTTACATTCCCTTCTGGGTCTACAGCCAAAAGTTCAAGCCTGATGCAGACGTAAAATTCAAGACAACTGTTGATTACACGGAAAAAGATGCCGACTTTAGGCAGAGGCATGATACTGGCCTTGTGCGCTACACTGCCACTGCAAAGATAAACGGCAGCGTTGACGGCATGATTTTTGACGCTTCTTCAAACCTGGACGACAGAATCAGCGAAGAGATTAAGGACTTTCCCGTTGCTTCCCTAAAGCCCTTTAAGGGGGCTTTAATGGCCGGTTCCTATGCAGACGTTGCGGATGTAAGGAGCGAAACCTATACAGACGATGCCTGTGCAAAGGGCTTGACTGCCGTAGCTGGCAAAATACAGGATAAGGTAAAGGAAAAAGAGGCAATTCACATAGATGTAAAATACGGAAAGTCTGCAAAGTTTTTTACCGATCCGGATATTTACCAGACCCCGGACGACTATTGCGACGTGGATGCAAGGCTTGCAATGCTGCCTGTCTGGTTTTTAACCTACAAGAACAAAAAGCGGGTCTTCTATTCGGTAATAAACGGCTTTACAGGCAAGATTTTTGCCGCTATTCCGGTGGACATAAAGAAGTATCTTTTCTGGTCCTTTGTTGCCGCAATACCGTTTTTCCTTATCCTGGAGCTTCTTTTTGGACCTGTATTTCACTATGACTTTGCAAACCCCAAAAATGCAAATGTCTTCTGGCTTTATACCCTGCTTGCTGCTCTTGGCGAAGTCTTTCTGGACAGAAGGGTTTACCTTAAAAAGCTTGACAACGAGATAAACCGTGTGGATGACAAGGGCTACAGGTCTTTGCAGTCAGGAAACTCTGATAAAAAGAAGAAAAAGATTGATTTTACACAGGTAAAGCTAATAATAGCACTTGTGATTGCCTATATAATCGTAAAAGGTGCCGGGGAAGAAAGTGTCATGCCCGGTTATGTGGCGACTATAATAAACATCATCGTAATTTTTGCTTCGATTGCGTCAAAGGTAAAGGTGCACAATCTTGCATGTTCAAGACCTGTCCCCCACTTTTTTGACAAGCGGAAGGAGGCTGGAAAATGAGCGTAAGAATAAAGGTTTTTGCAATGGTATTCTGGTTTTCATGTGCGGTTGCGCTTATCCTTATTGGAAAAGAAGACAGGCCTTTGCAGGGCGGTGCAAGTGTGGAAGGTGCAGCGGTGGAAGCTTCCGTGGTAAAAACAAATGAAGAAACTGCTGGCTACATGAAGCATGTAATCTTGGCGTTTTTGGCTTTAGCTCCAGCCCTCGGTGTATGTGCAGCTTTTATTGAAAGCAGGTCTAGCGGCAAGAAGAATAAAGCTTCTTCTGGGGCTGGCGGTAAGAAGTCTGTTTCTGAAAAGGTTTCAGGTCCTGTCTTTACCGGCACACTCAGGTCTGTTTCTATAGAACAGAAGGTAAAAGCGAAAACCTATACTTCCTAGCCCCGATTGGAAGGGCCCGCGCAAGCGGGTTGCCAAAGGCAATGGAGGCGAATGCCGGAACCCTGGAAAGCGGGTAGAAATTGCATCCATGCAATTTCTACCCGTGAGTTTTACTTCGTAAAACTCACCAGCCGTTCTGCTAACATTTAACGCGCCGTCCGTGGCGCTATTGGTTTTACGATTGGTAGAAATTGCATGGATTTTCCCGGTCACGTAGTGCCGGGAACAGTTTAACCATTAAGGCCGCTCCAGAAAAAGAAGAAAATAACTACAGTTGTGCCTTGTATCCCAAAAGGAAGCGGAATGCCTCCCTCTTTTCCCTGTCCTTGTCATTTAGTGCCGTAAGGTTAAGTGATAGGATTCCGGTAAGGTTTCCAGAAAGAAGCGGTGTGCTTATGTATGGTGAAAGTACAAGGGTTTTGTCGCACTTTGTAAACTCATGATTTTTTTTCTTAAGGTCTTCCAAAGCGTCAAAGAGTCCCCAGCCCGGTGTTGTTACCGTAAAGTGGGCTCCCAGCGTTGTTGGACGTGAACCAAGGTAAATGCTTTCTGTAAAAAGATTTGCGTCAAATCCCAGTGTTGAGTAGGAGTCTTCGTCGGCTGCCCTTGGCGCTTCTATTGCCTTATTCATGGCTTCTATTGCCTGGTGCCTAAAGAAGACCATTTCGGAAAAGTATTCGTCAGGAATGCTAAAGACTGTGCCGTTCAGCTGCATTCTAGGGAATACCATCCTCATTTCGCTAAGGAAGTATGCAGAGCCCTTGTCTATGTTGCTTTTGCTTGTATCATCAGAGTTTATGACTATGTTTTTTACGCCACCCTGAAGGAAAAGCGACGTTGTGTAGCGGTTTCCTATAAGAAGGTTTGCCCCTCCGTCCACAACCAGGTATTTTACAAGGAAGATAACCTTGTCTCCGGACTCTGATTCCTTTTCCATGGGGAAGTTTATTCCTCCGTTGAGGTCAAATGTAATGTAGGGGTAGGAACCTGCAAAGCGCAAGTTTGTCCAGACAGCCTTTTTTTCTTCTCCGGTAGCGTTGTCCTTGTTTACCGTAATGTAGACTCCAGCTGCCAGTGGGGAGGCAAATTTTACCGTGTATGCAATTCCCGCGCCGTACTGCTCGTTGAAGGGGGAAGTTCCAAGCCCTTTGTAGGATTCCGTAAGTGGGGATGTTATGCTTTTTATTCCAAACTGCCTCTGAAGGAATATGTCTGAGCCTGCGCCTTCAAAGTTTCCGAGGTAGGCGCTAAAGAAGTGGGTGGAAGCCGTGTGGTTGTAGGTGTAGGTTGCGGAAAGTTCGTTAAGGTTCAGCACCGTGTTTAGGTCTTCCTTTCTTTTAAGGGGGCTTGTTTCCAGAAGGTCGTCTGTTTGCAGCTGGAATTCGCCCCTAAAGATGAGTTTTCCGCCAAAATCAAGCTGGCCTGCTACAAATCCTTCGGAATAGAGCTCTTTTTTTGCCGGTGCGTCCGCCAAAAGTCCCAGGTAGCCGCTAAAGGTTGAATCTTCGAATGCAAAAAGGCTTGTGCATAGGAATATTGCTGAATATAATAGAATAAATTTCTTTTTCATCAGGAACTCCAAGAAAGAAATATGAGGCCTAAAAAAAACAGCCCACTCATTTCTTGATTTATCGGTATTTTAAAAGGTGAATAAAAGGGGAACTTGAACTACAATTTTTTTACATTTTATCTGGAATTTTTTTTGAAACTAAGTTATAATAAATTAAGATTAAAAAAGTTGCAAAAATCAGTCGTTTTGACTTGACTTATGTTTGGAAGAGGTTAAAATAGATAATATGAGTGATTATCTTGACGCTAATAACGAGGAACTTCTCAAAGATTTCTTTTCTGAAGCTGAGCAGCAGTACGAGACTTTGGAAAGCAACATTCTTGTTATAGAAAATGACCCTTCAAATCATGATGCTATAGATGAAATTTTCCGTGCGGCTCATACTTTAAAGGGTGGTTCTGCCACTGTTGAGATGACCGAGCTTTCTTCATTCTGTCATGACGTGGAAGACCTTCTTGATGCCCTTAGAAGCAATTTGGTTCAGGTAACAGAGCCTATCGTAGACACGCTCCTTTCTTCTTTGGATACAATAAAGGCTATGCTTGACGCAAGAAGCAATGGTTCCGTGTACCAGGAAGACGTTTCCGAAATTGTTAATAAGATAAAGTCCTTTATTCCCCAGAAGTCTGGAAAGAAAAAGGCTCCGGTAAAGGCTCCTGCCTGTATGGTTGGTGCCCCAAAGCCTGCAGCTCCAAAGGCCGCTCCTAAGCAAGCTGCCCCTGCCGCTGCGGATAACGGAATGCCTCCTGTTAAGCCGCTTTCGGATAGCGAATTCAATGAACTTAAGCAGGCTTGCCCGGATGGACAGAAGCTTTGGTATGTAAACGTTACTTTTGACGAATCAAACCCCATGAACAGTGTAGGGGGAATTCAGGTTTTTGCAGCCCTCAAGAACTGCGGTACGGTTTTAAAGACTGTTCCGGATTTTGAGGCTCTTTACGAAGATGAATTCCATCCACAGGTAGTTTATTACGTTGCAACCGCATCTGACGGTTCAGCTTTGGAAGATACGGCTTTCTTGGATGACGTTACTCTTGCTGCGGATGCACATTGCATGGAAGCAGATGCTGCTCCAGAGGCTCCCGCTGCGCAAAGTGCTCCAGTGGAAGCTTCTGCGGAGGCACAGGTGGAAGAAGAGGCAAAGGAAGAGTCTGTTCCAGAACAGACTGCGGAAGTTTCAACATCTGCACCGGCAACACAGGCAAATCTTCAGCAGGCAAAAAAGTCTGCCACCCAGGGCTCAGGCCATGCGGTTAACCAGAGCGGTTCAATACTCCGCGTAGACAGCAAGCGCGTAGATAACCTGATGAACCTCGTCAGCGAAACCGTTATTACTAAGGCTGCCTTTAACCAGCTGGGGCTTCATCTTGCAGACCTGCAGGTAATGCTCCAGGGGCTCAACTCCAGCTACAAGGAAAAGCAGCATCATATTATGGAAGAAATTCCAAAGATTCTCCAGCAGATAGAGGCTGGCGCTTCCCAGAAGGAAATCCGCCAGAGGATAAGCGAAATCTGCCAGGGAATGTCCACAATCTTTGATGCCTTTGAAAACGACATAAAGCTAACGGCAAGCAAATACCGCTCAACTACGCAGAACTTGGGCCGCATTTCTAGCGAACTCCAGGAAGGCGTAATGAAAATCCGCATGGTTCCTATTGGTACCATATTCAACCGCTTCCCGCGCGTTGTGCGTGACTTGAGCCGCGATCTTGGCCGCAAGGTTAACCTTGTAATAGAAGGTGAAGACACAGAACTTGACAAGACTGTTGTAGACGACCTGCTTGACCCAATCATGCACTGTGTACGCAACTCTGTTGACCACGGCATTGAAACACCGGAAGAGCGCAAGGCTCACGGAAAAGATGAGACAGGTAAGCTTGTCCTTAAGGCCGCAAATGAAGGCAACACTATTGTAATAGACATTATTGACGACGGTCAGGGTATAGAAGTAGAAAAAGTACGCGAAAAGGCTATCAAAAAAGGTCTTATTAGCCCCAACAAGGTTATGTCTGACCAGGATGCCTTTAACCTTATCTTCCTTCCCGGATTCTCTACCAGCGACAAGATAAGCAATGTTTCTGGTCGCGGTGTAGGCTTGGATGTTGTTAAGACCATGGTGGAAAAGCTTAAGGGTACCATTACTGTTACCAGCGAGCGCCACAAGGGGTCAAAATTCAGCATCAGGCTTCCGCTCACTTTGGCCATTATCCAGGGTCTTTTGATCCGTGTCGGAAAAGAGGTTTACTCTATCCCGATTACAAATGTTATAGAAAGCCAGCGCGTAAAGCGTGACAGCATCAATACAATTGATAACTACGAAGTACTTAACGTGCGCAACGAGGTTATCTCTATCCTGAGGCTTGACCGCCTGTTCAACATCAAGGACGCGGTGGAAAGCGAATACTGCTTCATAGTAATCGTAGGTTCACAGGAAAAGAAGATTGGTGTTATGGTAGATGCCCTTATTGGAGAGGAAGACGTTGTAATCAAGCCTTTGCGCGACCAGTTTACAACATCACCGGGTATTGCGGGTGCTTCAATTTTGGGTGACGGTTCGGTTTCTCTTATCATTGATGTTAACCAGCTTTTGGAGTTGGGCGTAAAACAGGAAATCAATGCGCAGAAAACACGTGAAGAGATAGCCTTGAAGAGCACAGTCAGAGGGTAGGCAGATGGGAACGATACAAGATAAACTTAACATACTTGCAAGCACAACAGAAGCCGCTGTTCAAAGCCTTTCCCAGGAGGAACTGGAAGAAGAGAAGAAGAACGCCAGCGTTGTTGACTACAAGATGGTAACCTTTTCTCTTGCAGGTAAGGATTATGCCATAGACATTATGAAGGTTAAGGAAATTGCCAAGGCTGGTAATTTTACTTATGTGCCTAACACTCTTCCTTTTGTTCTTGGCGTATACAACCTCCGCGGTGAAATTATCCCGATAATCGACCTGAGGCTCTTCTTTAACATAGAAATTCCTCCGCATGACTCAAATGTCTTGGAGAATATGCTGATTGTCCAGGTTGGCGAACAGTTCTTTGGCGTTGTAGTAGACGTAATCGACAAGGTTGTCGGTATTCAGAAGTCAACTATTCAGCCGCCGCATCCACTTTTTGGCGATATAAACATAAAATATATCAGCGGTGTTGTGGAAGCTCAGAGGCATCTTTACATTCTTTTGGACATAGACAAGATTTTTGGTCTCCGCACTCCAGAAGAAGAAAGGTTGCTTGCAGAGACAGCCCGTGCCCAGCTTGAAGACAGGCAGGCAGCAGCAGCAGAAATTGCCGCTAGGGAAGAAGCTGCAAGACAGGCAGAGGAAACTGCAAAGAGCTCTGGCAAGAAGAATGCCGCAAAGAAGGTTGAAGAGCCTGCAAAAGAAGAGAAAAAAGCTGTAGACTTGAATTTTATTTATGATTCACTTAAGAATCTTAAGAAATTCTATGTTTCTGCCGTAAACGAAGAATGGATAAAGTCCCGCTATGAGCAGTGGGAAAAGGAACGAGGAGAAGGAAATACCCAGCTTCAGAACGAAAGCGATGCTGACGAATTCCTTAAGCCCTTCTTTTCTAAGTTCAACGGAACTTGGTGGAGCGAACACTATGCCAGCGAAATTGCAAAGGCATTGCCGGACAACCCTGCCAAGAACATTGTTGTATGGAATCCGGGCTGCGGCAAAGGCTTTGAGTCTTACTCACTTGCATGTTTGCTGAAAAAGCGTTATCCTAATGCTCATATACGTATTTATGCTCACGACATTGACTTGCTCAATGTTTCCAATGCACCGCTTATGACGGTAAGCAGCGAGGTAAGTACGGACTGGTACCAGCCTTATGTTACAAAGACATCTGGCGGAAGCTATACCTTTACCAAAGAGATAAAGGACATGATTATGTTTGAATACCACGACTGTGTTCATACTAATAATCTGCCTCCAATCGATTTGGTCTTTGCCCGGGATCTTTTCTCTTTCCTTCCGGAAGCATCACAAAAGTCAATTTTGGATGATTTTGGCGAGAAAGTTAAGGGAAATGGTGTTATAATAGTTGGTGAAAATGAGAATATTGCAATTCCTGGCTGGAGTAAAAAACAGTCTGGATCTGTTGCGGTATATTCAAAATAAAAATTGGAATAATCTGGTTAGTTAATAAAACTGCAGGGGGATTTTAATGAGAGTAGAGTACATTAACCCATTTGTTGAAACTTCATACAGGGTTCTGAAAGAAGTTTTGGGTGATGCAGACGTAAAGCGTGGCGATTTGTATCTTAAGTCAACAGCAATGCCAGTTATGGGTGTTGCAGCATTGGTTGGTCTTGCCGGTGATGTAGAAGGTCGTGTCTTGTTTGATATGACTTATGATACGGCTCTTGCAATAGCTTCCCGTATGAACGGAGAAAAGCTTCCAGAATTTGATGATTTGGCAAAGGCTACTATTAGCGAATTGGCAAACTTAATTACTGCTCAGGCTGTTACAAAACTCCACGAGCTTGGTTTTAAGTTTGACCTTACCCCTCCGGCCCTTTTTGCCGGTGAAAAAATGGAAATTGCAGCATTGGGTGGCAATGATGAGGAGAATGTTGAAGCTCTGATTGTTCCGCTCATTACTGAATTTGGAAAAATAGAAGTCAACGTCGCTATCCGCGAACGTACATAAGGAGCATAAAGGTATGAAAACTAAAGATGATTTTGCGCAGATAAATGATCGTCCGCCAGAAGGTGTTAAGGCCGACGGAAGCAAATTCCGCGTTTTGGTCGTTGACGATTCAATGTTCGTCGCAAAGCAGTTGACGCAGATTTTGAGCAGCGACGGATACGAGATTGTTGCTACAGCTCAGGATGGTAAAGAAGGCGTTGATAAATATAAGGAACTTTGCCCGAATGTTGACTTGGTAACAATGGATATTACAATGCCTCGCATGGATGGTATTACAGCACTTGAGCAGATTGTTGCATTTGACAAGAACGCTCGTGTTGTTATGGTTAGCGCCCTTGGTAAGGAAGAGCTTGTTAAGAAGTCACTTCTTGCCGGAGCAAAGAACTATATCGTAAAGCCATTGGATCGCAAGAAGGTTCTGGAAAGAATCAGTTCTGCACTTAAATAGTTTTAGGCGTTGGCATATTTCCACAGATAATAGGCAGTTAATTCTGATGAGTCTGTGGAACACTATTTTTATTTTTTCTCGAATTAGATTTATTCATTAAAATCTTGCCCTGTAGGGGATTGGTGGGTTTTTTACAGGGCTAACTTTATATCCGCAGTATTTTTGTTATCCGATTATCCGATAATTTTCATGGGACTCCTTAAAGCTTGCCTTTTTGGGGTTCCATTGAATTTTATCTGATGAATTTTGTCCGAGTGGGGGAATAATTTATGTATGAGGATGAAGCCAGTGAGCTTTGTGGGGACAATGTGGAAACCTACAAGGCCTTGGACAGTGCTGCTACCTGGCGTTTCTTTTGGAACGGACAGGAATCTCTTTCTGACGATGAATTTGACTTGCTAAAGGACTTGTGCTACAAGAATTCCAATACAAAAGATGAGCGTGATTTGCTTACCAAGATTGTAAACCGCGAGTTGACGCTGCGCATAAAGAATCAGAGGGAATCAGAAGCATCTGCAATTGCTAGTTAAGCTTTTTAATAAAATACATGCTAAAATCTTTTATGCGGTTAACAAAGGCCGTGTTCACGCGTTTTTTTAAGAAGAAGGAATCGTTTGTCTTTACGGCTCCAGCTCCGTATAGTATCCAGTAGTCACCCTGCCTAAAGAGTACAAGCCCGCATTCCATCTTTCCGGCTTTTACTGCATCAAAAATCTTATACCCGATTGTCTCTTTGTTTACGGTTGCAAAATAAAGGGTGTCGCCAATGTGCGTGGTGGAAACCTGGCTTTGAACTGGGCGAATGGTGGCATTCTAAAGACTGCATTGTAGATGTTTGTAAGGTTGCCCCGGCTGCATGAAAGAACTTCCGACTTGGTGAACATTGCGGCCCAAGCGCCCTGCCGTTCTGCGTAGTAGGGAATCTGTTTGTAGCTCTTTATGTCAGAAACAAGCTCTTCCAGCTCTTTGATAAGGTTTTCGTGGTCCTTGTAGGGGCGCACCTGTATTACTTCTGCAAAGTGGGTGGGGTTTGTTGACTTGAGTTCATTTACGAATTTGTTGGCGTAAACGTTGCTTGTGCTAAGGCTTGTCTCTTTTGCTGATTTTAGGTTCCTTATGATGACCTTTCCGCTTTTTAAATCCTGAATCTGTGAATCCGTAAGTTTTTGGTTAAAGCATGGCAAAAAATCCTGGCAAAAAGCACTTGGCGCAAATAGACAAAATAAAGCCACGCCTAGAGCCATAAAAATTTTTTTCATAAAATTCCCCTGCCATTCTATTGAGATTCAAAAGCATTTAATTATACAATAAAGAAAGAATTTTGTCATTCGTTTTTTGGTTATTTTAAGACTTTTGTTTTTACAGGGGAATCTTATGGAAGACACAAAGCATCTGGCAGTTTTTACCACTTTACTTGTTGAGCGTTCTCCGCAGGCCTTGCCCATGGGTGCCGCTTGCGTTGCTTCTGCCGTAAAGAGCTGTCCCCTTACAAAAAATCTTGTGAGGGCGAAGCTTCTTACTCTTACCATGGAGGATGATTTTCTTTGCGGGCTGTCCGATGACAAAAAGGCGGAAAAGATTGCGGATAAGATTCTTTCGGAATTTCCAGAAGTGGCCTGCGTTTGCATGAGCGTTTACGTCTGGAGCAAGACCATTCTTGAAAAGGCATCCCTTGCGCTAAAAGAAAAAAAAGGCGGCATAGTGATTATTGCCGGTGGACCAGAAATTACGGCCAATCCACTTGGAATGAAGGGAGTTGATTTTTCTGTTGCGGGTGAAGGGGAAGTTGCGGTTCCTGAGCTTTTGCATTCGATTTTTTCTTCTTCCGGGGTGAATGAAAGTTCTTGCGGAATTTCGGGTGTGTATTCCATGAAGGACGCAGGGGCTTCCTTTAACGGGACAGCTGTTGGCGCAAAGGCTCTTCCTGCACCTCTTGACGAGCTTTCTTCTCCATGGCTAGACGGAACCATACGCGCTGGGGATTACGGCGGGGCTTTGTGGGAGCTTGCAAGGGGCTGTCCCTTCAAGTGTTCATACTGCTACGAAAGCAAGGGCTACGCAAAGATACGGCGCTTTCCCCAAGACAGGCTTGACGCAGAGCTTGAACTCTTTGCAAAAGAAAAAATTCCCCAGGTGTTCGTGCTTGACCCAACATACAATGCGGACAAGAAGCGTGCCCTGGACATGCTTAGGAAAATAAGGCGTACCTGCCCCGAAACCTTCTTCTATTTTGAAGCCAGAGCGGAATTCATAGATGCAGAGATTGCCAGAGCCTTTGCATCCATAAATTGCAGCGTGCAGTTTGGCTTGCAGAGCAGCGATCCTGTGGTTCTAAAGAACGTGAACCGAAGCTTTAACAAGAACCAGTTCAAGAAAAACGTGTCCCTTCTTAACGAGCAGGGCGTTGTCTTTGGCTTTGACCTTATATACGGACTTCCAGGTGACAGCCTTGCCGGATTTAAGAAGAGCATAGACTTTGCCCTTGAACTTTACCCCAACAACCTTGAGCTTTTTTGCCTGAGCGTCCTTCCCGGCACAAAGCTTTTTGAAGATGCCAAGTCTTTTGGGCTTGAGTGGCAGGATTTTCCCCCTTACCATGTGTTGAACAGTCCAAGCTTTCCAAGCGGCGATTTGAATAAGGCGGAAAAGCTTTCGCGTGCGGTGAACCTCTTTTACACGGAGGGCAGGGCTGTTCCCTGGTTCAATTCGGTGGTGGGGCTGCTGCGCGAAAAACCGTCTGCCTTTTTTGAAGGATTTTCAGCCTTTTTGGAAGGCAGGCAGGAACTTATTGGCCTGGCAGAGGGCCTTTCCCTTTTGCAGCTAGAGGCTTTGCAGAAGAAATTTGTCTTTCTTAGGCTAAAGTCCAGGGGTCTCCAAAAGTACACGGCACTGGTGGGAGACATAATTTCGCTTAACGGAGCCCTTTCCCGCTGCCAGGGTGAAGGGGAGGAATGTACGCTGGAACTTTCTTGGCATCCGGATGATCTTATGAGCCAGTATGCGTCGGACATTCCCTTTTTCTTTGCAAACTGCGGCAGGGAGAAGAACAGAACCAGGGTTTTCCCCACGGCAAATGGCCCTGACTGGACGGTGCTTTGACTTTTCAAAGAATAATTCCACAAAAGCCATTTGCGTGATATAATGCAAGGAAGGTATACATTTTGCCTACCAAGGAATGGCTATATGACTAATGCGATAAATACAAAAGGCATTCATTCTTTAAGGACAAGAATTTCTGTCCTTCTCGTACTTGCGGCCTTGATGCTTGCGGCTTCAATTTCCTTTGTTGCGCTGGGACTTTTTACGGTGCACACCCGCTCCTCTCACCTAAAGATGGCAAAGGGGGTGGCAATCCTTGCAGCAGAGGCAATCGACGCAGACAGCATTGAGCTGTACAAGCAGGATGGAATGGCTGTAAGTGGCTACGAGGAAACTTTCCGCCGCCTAAAGAGCCTTCAGCAGCAGATACCGGACATTACCTATCTTTACGCCTACCAGATCCGCGAAGACGGCTGCCACGTGATTTTTGACACGGACAACGAAAATTCAACCTATAACGTTGACGACTTGATAGAATTTGACCCAACCTTCCTTCCCTTAGTTCCAGACTTGCTTGAGGGAAAGGAGATTGAGCCAATAGAGTCAAACGACCAGTACGGCTGGCTTCTAACCTATTACCACCCGGTTTTCAACTCCCAGGGAAAATGCGCCTGCTACGTTGGTGTTGACATTTCCATGGACCTCCTTCGCACATACAGGCTGCACTTCCTGTTAAGTACAGTAATCCTGTCATTTTTGGTGGTGGTCGTGATAGTGGGCCTAGGGCTTGTAATTTCTACAAAGTTCCTCGTGAACCCCATAAACAGAATTTCAAGGCACGCAATTTCCTTTATGCAGCAGCAGGGCAATGTGGAAGGCATGAACAAATGCGTCTCAGAAATAAAGGGGCTTGACGTTAGGACTGGCGACGAGGTGGAAAACCTTTACATCTCCTTTAGCAACATGACGGAGAACACCGTACGCAACATTATCAGCATAAACCGTATGCAGTCCGAGCGGCTTCATATGATGAAAAAGTACAACGAGGAGCTTGAGCTAAAAGTTGATGAGCGCACCCGGGAACTTAGGCTTGCCAACGAAAAGGCAGAAAACCTGCTTTTGAACATACTGCCAAAGGACATAGCGGAAGAACTTAAGCTCCACCCCGGCAAAACGGTTGCAAAGCACTATCCCAACACAACCGTCCTCTTTACGGACATAGTCGGCTTTACTAAAATGAGCGGCAGGATGACGGCAAAGAACGTGGTAGCAATGCTCAACCTTATAATTTCCCGCTTTGACGAAAGGGCCAAGCGCGAGGGCATAGAAAAAATAAAGACGATTGGAGATGCCTACATGGCGGCTTGCGGCCTATGCGAAAATCCTCAGGGAGACGAAGCTGTCCGCATGGTAAAGTTTGCAAAGGGACTCATCTCGGACGTAGAGGCATTCAATGAACGCTACAAAATAAACCTTCAAATCCGTGTGGGAATAAACAGCGGAAACTTGGTCGCAGGTGTAATCGGAAGGACAAAATTCATCTACGACATCTGGGGCGACACTGTAAACGTTGCAAGCAGGATGGAAAGCACCGGTCTTCCAATGAAGATACACGTGAGCGGGACAACCTACGAGCAGACAAAAAACGCCTTCCCCTATGGAGAGCCAGTGAGTGTGGAAGTAAAGGGCAAGGGGCAGATGCAGACCTACTTTCTCTAATATGGGAGGCTACTTTTTAGGACGGTAACTCTAACAGCTCTACCATTTTATTCTTTGGCTAATTCGACCGCCCGTGCCTTGCGTCACCCGCTTTCCGTGGTTCCGCGCCGTATGCGCTCCATTCCCTTCCGGGAACGGCTTCGCCGCCACTCCAATCGGGCGTAGGCTTCTTCTTGCTTCTATTGAAAAATAATAGTTTTTGGAATAAAATATTTACTATGAGAAATAGAGACAGGCATTCAAAACACCGGGGCAACAACTGGAAGAATAGTTCCCGCAACGAAAACGGAACTTACGCAGGCAATTCTTCCTCCCAGCAGAAGAAGCATTTTGTTCCGCCCAAGGCAGTTACAGCCGAACAGATAAGACATGATGAAGAGGCCATTAGGGCTTTTAAGAGCGAAAATAGACCCCTTTGTGCACACTGCGGCCAGCCAATAACAGACATGGCATCCGCACTTGCACTGGAAAACGGAAACCCCATTCACTTTGACTGTGCGCTTGAAATTCTTGACGGCCAGGAGAAGCTTGGCGAGGGGGAAAAGATTTCCTACATTGGCCAGGGCAGGTTTGGCGTGGTTTATTTTCCCAATGCGCATGACGTTAAGCATTTTGTTATCCGCAAGATAATCGACTGGGAGGACAAGGAACACCGACTTCCCTGGAGGGACGAAATGTCCGAGCTTTATTCTCACGTAAAGTAGCATGTGAAATAATAACAACATTTTCTAATTCAAATCTGTAACACTCTGCTAGCAAAAATCGTTATATTTTTAAATAAAATATGACGGTTAAAAATGGCGGTCTGATGCACAAGTGGCTCTTGTCCGCAGTTGCGTTACGGATTGTACTTTCAATCTGAACAAATGATTTCAGGAGGTTTGATTTTATGAAACTGGTAGTAAAAAATATTCTTGCTGGGGCTCTTACAGCCGTCGTTTCTTTTGGCCTTTTGGCAATTTCATGCAAGGCAAACAAGGGCTCTGCAAACGTGGCTTTTGCACAGGGCACTCCAAAGGCGGCAGTTCCAATTCCTGCGGATTCCCTTGCGACAACCCAGGCTTTGCAGAACACCTTCCGCTCCATAAGCAGCCAGGTTCTTCCCGCTGTTGTAGAAGTGGACGTTACGGAAAAGACCAAGGTAAAGACATACAATCCATTTAAGGACTTTCCTTTCTTCTTTGGCAACCCGGAAGGGGAAGGTGGCGGTAGCGGTGAGCGCGAATACGAGAACAAGGGCTTGGGTTCAGGCGTAATTGTTCGCAGGACAGGCAAGACCAACTACGTTCTTACCAACAACCATGTTGCGGGCAAGGCTACCACAATCAAGATTAAGCTTAACGACGAGCGCGAATTTGAAGGAAAGCTTGTTGGTGCAGACGAGCGCATGGACATAGCACTTGTTTCTTTTGAAAGCGACGACAAGAACATTACCATTGCAAAGCTTGGTGACAGCGACAGCGTGCAGCAGGGAGACATTGTTCTTGCACTGGGAAGCCCGCTCGGCTACTTTGCTTCCGTAACGCAGGGTATTGTTAGCGCAACCGGCAGAAGCGGCGGCCAGATTGGCTCCATAAGCGACTTTATCCAGACCGATGCCGCAATCAACCAGGGCAACTCTGGCGGTCCCCTCGTAAACATCTGGGGCGAGGTTATAGGAATCAACACTTGGATTGCATCCCAGTCAGGTGGCAGCCAGGGCCTTGGATTCTCTATTCCGATCAACAACATAAAGACTGCCATAGACCAGTTCATCAGCAAGGGAAAGATTACCTACGGCTGGATGGGCGTAAGTCTTGTGGATGTTAGCGATGAATACAAGAAGGAGCTTGGCGTAGGAACTGAAAGCGGTGCCTTTGCGGGCGAGATTTTCCTTAACAGCCCGGCGATGAAAGGCGGTTTGCAGGCGGGAGACTTTATTGTTGCAATAAACGGCCATGACGTAAAGGGCGTGGATCAGCTTGTCCGCGAAGTGGGCAACATTCCTGCCGGAGAGACAGCCCTGCTTACGGTTCTGCGCGGAAAGAGCAAGCTTGACCTTAGCGTTAAGATTGAAGAGCGCACGGAAAAGGTTTCCTCGGACAACAGCCTCTTGTGGCCAGGCTTTATTGCATCTCCTCTTACTGACGAGGTAAAGAAGAAGATTAAGCTTGAAGACAAGAAGGTGAAGGGCGTAGTTGTTTCCGGTGTACAGGAAAAGTCACCGGCTGCGGCATTGCGCCTTCAGGATGGCGACGTTATTACTGCTGTTAACGACAAGAAGGTTGAGTCTGTTCAGGAATTCTACGAGGCCTTGGACACTTCCCGCAACAAGGAAGTCTGGTTCGACGTGTATTCTGGCGGACACACCATCAGCACTGGCCGTTACAAGCTTAACAAATAAAAGTTGGGTGGGGATGCCTAATAAGTTTAGATGGCGCGGTCATTGAGCCTGTCGAAATGACCTTTTGCGCCTTGGACAGTCCCATGCCAGACTTTGGTAAAAGCAGAAATTATGCCTAAAAAAAATAAATTATTTTGTAACTACTTGGTGAGCTGGTGGTTACATATATAGAAAGCAGGTTTGATGACCGCCTGCCTTTCTTCATAGAAACTCCTTGATACTAAAAGCGGGTCCCGGTGTTACCGGGGCCTGTTTTTTTACCCTATTATGATAAAAAACTCACGGAGATTAGTTTCATCATTATAACAGTAAATCGCTGAGAGCCAATTTTTGTTCTTAGCAAATTAAGAGTCAGGAAATTAGGGAAACGCTGATTAATCCAGAACAATGTCATTATCGGGCTCGCTGGAAACTTCGTTGCGAAAGACCCGATAATCTATTTGTTTGCATTATTGATATTTATGGATTGCCAGGTCGAGTCTGGCAATGACACGATGCTATTAATCAGTGGTTCCTTAGTTTTCGTCTGCTTGTTTCTACAGTATTTTGTAGTCCGGTGAATCAGATCCTGCAAAGACCTTTACCCGGCACATTTCCATTGCCGTGCTGTCCGCAAAGCGCGCTATGTCCTGTGAGTAGGGTGAAAGCAGGTCGTCTGGGTTGTAGGAAGTCTGGATTATAGACTCTTCGCCTTCCTGGGCAACCCTGGAAAATGCCCCGTTAAGCTGAACCAAGTCTTTTACAGCCGCAAAGAGGTGCTCCTTGTGCTTTTCCTCAAACTTCTGCGAAAGAAAGCTAAGCTGCATTTTTTCTATCTCTGTGTGGGGAGCATCTTCCGGCACGTAGTCTGTAATAAAGGAACAGTTGTTGCACTGCTGCCATTCGTCAAAGTCTGAAAAAAAGGCCGAAGGGTAAACCTTAAGTGCCTTTGTTACCGAGTTGAACCAGGGAACAGCCCTGCCGCAAGTGTAGAAGGTCCTGCATGCAAAAGAAATACCCCTGGAAAAGTCCAGGTCCTTGGATGAATAAGTCCCGGTTGGCTTTGGTGATGCGCTGTCAGATGACCTGCCTTCTGCTTCGTCTGCAAACTGGGGAAAGTTTATGTGGTTGGGGTAAAGCGTAAGTGCAAAGTCCAGCCTGTCGCGGAAGGCCTTAAAGCTGTCCCCCGGCTGAATGCCGTAGCCTGCGGAAAAACCGAATACGATTCCCGCATTGTTAAGAAGGGCCGCCTTGGTTGAATAAAGCTTTTTGTCAAAGAGTAGTGCGGTTGAGCCTTGTCCCTGCTTTATGCTTCCTTCAAGCGGAATGTCTATTGAACAGTAGGTCTCCGAAAGAAGCTCCACAAGCGGCCTGTCGATTATGCCGGCGTTCACCGGAAATGATATGAACATTCCCGGGCACTGGCTCTGCACTGTTTTGCAAAGAGAGGCTATGAATTTCTTGTTGCCTGCAAGATGAATGTCTTCCACGGAAAATTCCGTTATGCCCCTTTTTGCCAAAACTGGAAGCTTGTTCAAGAGGTCTGCGGTCTTTACGTGGACAAATTCATCCTGCATAGCCAATTCCTTTGCTAAGGTTTACAAAAGGTTTATCTTTGCCTTTTTGCAGCTGTCACGCATTTCCTGCGGCCAAGAGCTTACCTGGATTTCTCCAATGTGGGCCTTGCGCAGAAAGTACATGCAGAGACGGCTCTGGCCAATTCCGCCGCCCATGGTAAGGGAAAGCTTTCCGTCCAAAAGGGCTGAATGGAATACCAGCTTTGAGCGTTCAGGGCAACCCCTTTCTTCCAGCTGAGCCTTAAGAGACTGGGGGCTTACGCGGATTCCCATGGAAGAAAGCTCCATTGCGTTGTTAAGAACCGGGTTCCAAACCATAAGGTCTCCGTTGAGTCCCCTGTGGCCGTCACCAGTTTCCGTAATCCAGTCATCGTAGTCTGGTGCGCGTCCGTCGTGGATGCTTCCGTCTGGCAGCTTGCCTCCAATTCCTATAATAAAGATTGCGCCGTACTTCTTGCAGGCTTCGTATTCGCGTTCCTTTGGAGTCTTGTCCGGGAACTGCCTCTGCAAATCATCAGAATAGATGAAGGTGATGTCCTGGGGAAGAATTGGCTTTATCTGCTCATAGCGGTCATAGATGTAGAATTCCGTACGCTTAAGGCAGCGGAAAATCTTCTTTACGGTGTCCTTTAGGTAGCTTATGCTGCGGTCATTTGCGTCAATGCACTGCTCCCAGTCCCACTGGTCAACATAAAGCGAATGGAGGTTGTCCAGCTCTTCGTCTGCGCGGATTGCGTTCATGTCGGTGTAGATGCCAAAGCCCGGCATAAGGCCCATCTCGGAAACCTTGAGCCTCTTCCACTTTGCCAGGGAATGGACAATTTCCATCTGGGTGTCGCCCATGTCCTTTACGTTAAATTTTACAGCGCGCTCTACGCCGTTAAGGTCATCATTCACACCCGTACCGGAGCGCACAAAAAGCGGTGCCGTAACGCGGGTAAGGTTCAGTTCTGTGGAAAGAGCCATCTGGAAAAAGTCTTTGACCATAACAATAGCATGTTCGGTCTCTTTTTCGTTCAGCAGGGGATCGTACCCTTTTGGAATGTAAAGTTCAGACATATAAATACCTACTTGCCAAGCGGTGGCTTGGATTGCCTGCAATTGCCGGGAATAATCCTTCGTTTTCCGCTTAAAGCACGCTTACCATTATGCGAATGTGTTGATAAATTTCAAGAAGGAAGACTTGCCTTCAGGAGTCCTTTTGTAAACGCCTGCATCCTCAAGCACGCGGGCAAAGACGTGGCCTGTCTCTTCCTTTAGAATCTGCCTTATGTTTTCCGTGTCCACACTGGCATATTTGGGAAGGAATTCCTGAACCCATTCATAGTGCTTGCCAATCTTGGGGTCGCTAGAAAAGTCCTTGCCCTCAAGAATTGCCCCGGCAAGCAGGTTAAGCTCGTCCTTAAGCCTGGCAGGAAGAACTGCAAGCCCCATAACCTCAATAAGGCCAATGTTTTCCTTCTTAATGTGGTGGAGCTCTGCGTGTGGGTGGAAAACTCCAAGCGGATGTTCTGCCGTTGTAATGTTGTTCCTAAGCACAAGGTCCATCTCGTAGTCGCCGTTCCTCATCCTTACGATGGGCGTAATCGTATTGTGGGCCTCTCCGTTAGTCTGTGCGTAAATAAAAGCCCCCTCGTCCGTATAGGTGCGCCAGCTCTTTAGAATCCTGTCCGCAAGGTCTATGATTCTGTCCGTGCTCCTGCCGCTAAGCCTAATCACGCTCATTGGCCACTTTATTATGCCGCACTGAATGTCCTCCGAACCCTTAATCTGGAATTTCTGCTCCATCGGTGCCCTTGCCATGGGAAACTCGTAGCAGCCTCCCTGGAAGTGGTTGTGGGTAAGAATTGAACCTCCCACAATCGGAAGGTCTGCGTTGCTTCCTATGGTGTAGTGGGGGAAAAGCTTAAGAAAGTCAAAGAGGTCCATGAATGTTTCGCGGTTAATCTTCATGGGCGTATGCTTAGCGTTAAAGACAATGCAGTGCTCGTTGTAGTAAACATAAGGCGAATACTGGAAAGCCCAGCTCTTTCCCGCAAGCTTTAGCGGAATAATGCGGTGGTTCTGCCTGGCCGGGTGGTTTACCCTGCCTGCGTAGCCCTCGTTCTGCTTGCACAAAAGGCATTCGGGGTAGCCGCCCTGCTTAGCATTCCTTGCCGCCGCTATAGCCTTGGGGTCCTTTTCCGGCTTGGAAAGATTTATCGTAATGTCAAGGTCGCCGTATTCCGTGCGGGACTTCCACTTTATGTCCTTGCATATTCTGTAGCGCCTAATGTAGTCCGTGTCCTGGCTAAACTTGTAGAACCAGTCCGTAGCTTCCTTGGGCGACTTCTTGTAGTACTCCAAAAATTGCGCCTGAACCTCCGAAGGCCTGGGAACAAGGCAGCCCATAATCTTTGTGTCAAAAAGGTCACGGTAAACAATACCGTTTTCAGAAAGAATTCCCCTCTCGGCAGCCTGGTTCAAGAGTTCATTCAAAATGGTCTCAAGGTCTTCTGCCTTAACCGTAGGAATATCGCTTGCCTGCTCCGTACTTTCAAAACCGTCAAGCCTAAAAAGCTCAAGCAGGCGGTTCTGGGTGTAAATTATGTCTTCTTCATGAATAAGGCCTGTAACAAGACCGTATGACGTAAGGGCGTTTATATTTTGGTAGATGTTCATGCCTTACATAATAAAATGAAAATTTACGCGTGTCAATTGCTTATTTTATGCGGATAGTGCATATTTTTCGGCATGATTTTCTTCCTCTTTGGACGGAAGTTTTGTATGTTCTACCATTTTGCCTTTTGGCTAATTCGACCGTATAGGCCTTTGCGCCACCGCCGTTCCGCACTTCGCTATCCGCTCATACCGCCCTGCGTGCGGTACTAAAGGTGCTCCATGGCGGCGTAGGCTTATCGGGCGGATTCAATTACCAACATTAAAATTCATAAATACCTGGAAATTCGTTTGCATCAAAATACAAGGGTTCTCCATCCCAAATTTGATGAAATCGAATTATTGAACTTTCATTAAAATCTAATTGTAAAAACACAATAAATTTTTTATTGGGGAATTCAGTTTCTAATTTTTTCTTTAAATTTTGTGCAATTTTAAATCCCAATAATTTATATTTATTTTGATCTTTTTTCTTTATTTTATCCCATAAGTGAATATGATTTTCAAATGCTTCCAAAGCTGTTTTATCTTTTTGAAAAGCTATTATTTTATTATCAATTTTTTCTGATGTTTTAATAAAAACATATTCATTTCCTTGTGTATCCTTATTTACATAAAACTTAGAAAATATCACTTCTTCTAAATCGAAAATTAAATTTTTCATTATTTGTCTCTCTTCGTCCGAATCCCAAACTTTACTGCGCTAAGTGCAAATCAAATTCTTTGCCGCCATCCCTTACAACTATAAGGCGGTTAGGGCTGCAATGTTTTACTCTAATTTCTATACGGTATTTTGTCAAACAGTAATTTCTATTTGATTGTTTTCTATTCCAAGTATACAACTTTCGTAATAATCATCGCCAGTTGTTCTTGGTCCGCTAATTACTTTAAACCCGTCATTTTTTAATCTTTCTGTAAGGGCATCAACTTTTTCTTTGCTTCCAACACTAAAGGCAATATGTTCAATTTTCATAATTTCTCCAATCAGAAAAGCTTACAGAAAAAAAAAACTATATGTTATTCCTCTCCAAACAGTTCCTTAATATAAAGTCGCAGGGATTCATCCGCGCCGTTGTAAGTGACAAAGCCATCAAGATGCTTTCTTTTTAATTCAAGGGGAAGCGCGTCCTTGTATTTTTCTATCACGGATATCATCACCCGCTCGTCCTCAAAATCGATATTGTAGAACCTGAATTTCTTGTTTCCGAATTTATAAGAAACATACGCTTTGTATTCATGAATCAAAGGGGCGCTGGTCGAACTTTTCCCTCCGCTACGACGCGTTATCAGTGTGAATCCAACCTGCATGCTTTCGGCTTGGGAGAGATTATAATCTTTTGAAAATTGTTCTATGACGAACCTGCTTTTCACGGTTCCGTCATACAGTTCCGAGCGGCAAAAAAACGGCGTGATAAAACAGGATAAAAATAAAATCAGACCCGCAATAAAAAGCGGCTTTCTCTTTTCTTTCCATGTTTTCCTATCCCATGAATTTGAAACAGACAATTCCCCGCGCGCATCAAAAATCACAAGCATGACAAAAATCAAAAAAATAAATCCAAGATATTTGAGCCAGGAAGGACGAACGGCAAGAGCGTCCGATGCGGCAAACACGACTTTTTTCTGAAACGGATTGTAGCCAAACCAGTAAACCGCTATTGGTAAAACAGACAGAAAAAAAGGAGCGTTAATAAATCTTTTCTTCGGTTTTTTTTCCGTCGGTTCAGCAATATATTCCATGGCATTCTCTTGTTAAGACACAAGCGCTTTCTTGGCTTTAAAACTTTGGTATGTGATTTATTATAACTTATCTAAATGACATATATAATAATCATTAATTTGATGATAAATTTTAATATCATAAAGTTCTCTTAGGCTATGTTTCCTATACTCCTGAATTTCATTGTTTTTATCTATGTAGCTATGATTTATAACTTCCGCAATATCAGATGAAGAATATCCTTCTGGAAAATCAAAAAAATAAAATGAAAATGTAGTTCCAAAATTAAAACATTTTCCGTCTTTCATTTTTAAAACAAAACCTGTCCAGCTCATCAAAGTTTCGCCCTTTATTTGCTTTAATATTTCAAGTGAAAAGGCATTTTTACATTCTTCAATTCTTTCAATATCCTTATAGTCCAAGGTCTTGTCAGAAGTTAGTTTTTCCTCTTGTGATGAAAATAAAACACAAGATAGGAAAGTTCCGTCTTTTAAGTAAACAGAAGCTCTGTAGCTTGTTCCAAAAAAATCATCGGTTAATGGAGAAATATTTTCTTTTAGAAATTTAACTATTTCATCTTCTTTCATTTTTTTTGTCCGTCCTTGCCCTAAAGTTCAATTCATTTTTTATCCAAAAGTGTCCCTTTGCGGGCATTCACATGGCAAAAGTTAAAATGCTGCAAACTCTCCCATGTTTATGTTTATTACTTCGCGTGCTGGTTGGATAAGCGATTTTTCATATTGAACAAACCATTGAATATCTTCATTCATTTCGCCATTTTGTAATCCGTCAATATGATCACCTGGTTTTATAGGGTTATCATTTTCATAAATATATGACAAGACATTTTTTGCATGATAAACAACATAGTTTGGATCTACATTGTGAAAGTGGTATTGTAAATCTGGCAAAAGCAATGTGGTCATTCCTACTGTATCTATTACCATGTCTTGAGTATTTTGAATATTAAAAAAACGGACGTTTACTGCATAATGAATGAAGCGCATCTCTTTTGGAAGTTTGCAATCTAGAACACTTTGCCGGCTTATCATTTTCTTTGAATTTTCAAAAACTAAAGCCTTGCAGCTTGGAAATAATTCTACTAATGCTTCAATAAAATCTACAAGCATTTCTGCACGGGTTTTATATTCAAGTTGTATGCCTAAAAAATCATTTGCGATTACTTGGTACTTACAATCCTTGATTATTTCTGCTGCATCGGGGCAGTCCCAGGTCTGTGCAATATCAAAGTCATCTAAAATAGCTTCTTTAATTTTTATCCCATTCATTATCATAAGGTTTGGAGGAAGTTTCATTTTCTTCTTGTTAAAATCCAGCATCTCCTTTCTTACTGCAAAGCCGGCACTTTCATCGCTGTAAGAAAAACAATCTATTCTGCCTAAGTGTTTGGCCATAACATCATTCATCAATTGTTTTTCTGGCATTTCGCATTTTTCTTTCATTAAAAGATGAATTATAAAAGAACCGAATACTTCTTTCTTTTTTTTACTAAATAATCCCATGGTAAGTTCCTTGTTTAAATGCTCCCTTGTCTGTTGGCAACAAAGCTCTACAGCAAAAAATATTTCTTGCCTATTCTGCTGTAACCAAATCTTCCCTGTGCTTATCCAGATATTCATTTATAATATCTTCAATTTTTTCCGGGTAATCATAAAACTGGCTGTCAAGTTCATGGAATTCATTTTCAAAATCTTCTGTTGGCAACTCTCGTTTTGAAGCTAATTCATGATACTTTGAAACATCAATTTTTTGCTTTAATAATTCAAGTGATTTGTCGAGTAGGATTTTATTTTTCTTTAGGCCAAAAAATTCCAATCCTTTCTGAATTTCAAAAACTTCATATCCGATGGAATTAAAGTAAAACTGGTCAAATCCGCCGTTGTTGATTTCGCATTCGTATGTATAAACTAAATATGCATATTTTATTGCAGCTGGCAATTTTTGCAGCTTTGCATCCATTTCTGCATCATAGGAATTTCCTACAATCCAGCAAACATAGTTATCGACTATTTCATATAATTTTTCTGCAGGAATTTCTTGTGCAAGTTCTTTAGAGATGCCCTTATATTTTTTCCAATACTTTTCATTCACGGAATATTCATCCTTTTTTAGCGCTTCATATTTCTTCCAATTTCCTGTGTCTTTTCCAAAAATCATACAAGTTCCCCCTAGTAACATTAATAATACCCCTGTACGGGCATCTGCATAAAAAAAAGTCCCGGCTAAAGAACCAGGACTGAATGTTTTGCCAAAGGCTATTTTGTCAAAAGTTCGTATGCTTCCATGGAAGAAGACGCGTTCAGCAGGGCATCGCGCAAATCCTGCTTCTTAAGTTTTGCGCTAAAGAAAGACAGGGTCTGAAGGTAATAGTTGTGCTGGTTGAATGAAGCCGCAATCATAAAGAGCAGGCGGACAGGTATGTCGTCTATGCTCTGGTAGTCAATAATGTCGGTCTTAGAGATTCCAACAGACATTACAAGGTCTGTTACGCTGGAAAGCCTTACGTGGGGAATTGCGAGTCCCATGCCAATCGCTGTGGACATAAGTTCCTCTCGCTTAAAGACAGCTTCCTCTAGTTCCTTTGCGTCCTTAATCTGAGGTGCAGTTGCAAGGTTCTGCGAAAGCTCAAGAAGTGCGTCGTGCTTGGTCTGGTGGTTCATAAAGATGATGCGTTCTGGAGAAAGGATGTCCTTTACAAGAATCTTTATGTCTGCCGGGGCCGCCTTGGAAGAAGACAGGCGTTCGTTAACCCATTTTTCTATCTCGGCTTTCTTGAATCTCCAGACGGTTCCAATCTTTCCGCTGGGAATTTCGCCCCTCTGCGCCCAGTCATATACAGTGCGTTCACTTACGCGCAGGTACTTTGCAACTTCTTCTATTGTAAGGATTGAATCTTCCATGCCGAACCCCATATTTTTTTAGATAATCTTGCGGTATTTTAACATTCTTTACGGTTTTTTGTCAAGTTTTCTACCGCATTATGATACTTATAATACGAAAGAAATAAGTTCGGACGATATACGCTTATGCAAAGGGTTTTGGAAATCAGTTTAGTGCGCAACGGGAAGAAAAATATGGATGAAAATCCATTTGCGAGGTGCGACCGAAGGGAGTCAGATTCCTATTACCTCGCATCATGGATTTTCAGCCAGATTTTTCTGGTAGTGGAGCACTAAACTGATTTCCATGTATATATATGGCATATATCCGATTGTTCACATAAACTTATTGCTATTCATTTCTCATTGCTAACCGCCAAAAAACATGCTATAATTCTCGCATGTACAATATAGTTGTAAACGTCCTCAGCGGAAAAGGGGCCGGAAAAAAATGCCTGGAAGAAGTCCGCTCTTATTTGAACGAAAAGGGACTGGAATTCCAAATAGACATAATTGACGGACGCGGGGCCGGAAAGCGCATAACACAGCGTCTTTGCGAAAAGGGCGCAAGCGTTGTCGTTGCCATTGGAGGCGACGGAACCTTCCACGAAGTCTTGAACGGCATGGATTTTTCCAAGGCAAGGCTGGGCTTTGTTCCTGCGGGAAGGGGAAACGACTTTGCCCGTGGAGCCGGATTCAGCTTTGACCCCAAAGAGGCAATCGATGCTATTGTACGTGCCAAGGAAAGCAACTTGGACTACATTCAGGTTGGAAAGCGCAGGTGCCTTAACGCATGCGGTACAGGCCTGGACGTAGAAGTACTCCGCCTTACAGACCAGAAAAACTACACCTACGTAGGCTCACTTTCCAAAACGCTCATGAATTTTAAGCCCTACAAAGTGCGTGTCGAAGCCTGCGGAAAAAAGACTGAATACGAATGTGTTACAGCCATCCTTTGCAACGGAACCCAGTACGGCGGCGGCATGAAGGTTTGTCCACCGGCAAAAATAGACGACGGCCTTTTGGACCTTATGATTCTGGAAAAACCAAAAGTTCCTGCCCTCTTTGTAATGCCATCATTCGTCCGCGGCAAGCATATCGGAAAATACTACTGCACCCACGTTCCCTGCGAGACGGCCACAATCATAAACGAATCTTTCCCATATATTCAGATTGACGGCGAAATCTACGAAGGCAACAAACTGGAAGGAAGGATTGTACGCGGAGGCCTAAAAACTTTCCTCCCATAAAAACCTTCTTGCCCTAACAAGCACCAATGTCATTAACTTTGCGTCATTCTGAGCTTGACTCAGAATCTCAAATTATAGCATTGAAGAGAGATGGAAATGAGGCGTGGGGGTTCGGCATGACGGTTCTTTGCTAATGGCATTGAACAAGACACCCCTAACAAAACACCACAAAAAGGAGGCGTTTTACATGAAAAGTTCCAAAAGAATAATTTTAGCAGTAATGGCATTTGCCGCTCTTGCTCAGGCTGCATTTTCCATGGGCTCAAAGGATTCCTCAAAGCCAAAGCTAAAGGGCGTGCAGGTTTCCAAAGACGGTCAAATTTATCCCAAGGGAACAAGCTACATAACGCTCAACCTGTCAGGTGAAAATTCCTTTACCTTTATTGCAACAAGCGACCCTGCCGCAAACGGAACTCCAGTCAAGGCAACAAGCGCAAATCCATCCGTGGCACAGGTAACACAGAGTTCATCCAACCCCAGCCAATTCACAATAAAAGCCTTAAAGCAGGGCGGAACCTACGTAGAAGTAAAATGCGACTACTACAAATTCATTTTTAGCATAACCGTAAACGACACTTCTGCCGCAGGAATTGCCCAGGCCAAGAGTGAGCAGCAAAGAAAGGGTGCTGAGCTTTTGGAAATTCAAAGAAGGGCAGAGGCCAACTCTAGGGCAAGCCAGCAAAGCCAAAGCGCAACAAGTTCATCTTCTGCAAGCCAGAGTGCAGGCCAAGGTGCAGGCCAGCGTGCCGGTTCCCAATCCGCTAGTTCACAGACATCAAGCTCGCAGACCGCATCTTCACAGTCATCATCTTCACAGCCGGCAGGTTCCCAATCCCCAAGCAACGACGGCTGGGACGACATCTGGGACTTCATCTTTGGCCCCCAAGGTCCAAGCGTAGAAATAAACAAGAGCGGCATGACCGTAGAAACAAGGATTGGAGTTCCGGAAGGCTACGAACGTGTAAGCGTAAAGGCCGGCTCCTACGAAGACTTCTACAGAAAGCTCCCCTTAAAGCCCGACGGAAGCCCAGTCTACTATTACAACGGAAAGCTAAAAAGCCAAAGCTTCCACATTGCAGTCTACGACTTTCCACAGCTTAGCGAAGACATTCTCCAGTGTGCCGATGCCTGCATGAAAATGCGTGCTGAATACTATTACGCCCGCGGAGAATATTCAAAAATCGGTTTTGACAGCGAAGGCGGAGTCTACATGCCCTTCAGCAAGTACGTGGACGGCTACAGGCTCACAGGCAGCGGATGGAAGGCAGGCTATGCCAAGGGTGCAACAAGGGAAATCTTTGACCAGTACCTGCGCATTGTCTACAGCTACGCAAGTACCCGCTCCATGGCAAAAGAAATAAAGCCAATCAGCATAAGCGACTTGCGCATAGGCGACGTCTTTGTGAAAAGCGGAAACCCGGGGCACGCAGTCTTTGTAACAGACATGGCGGTAAACAAAAAGACCGGAAAAAAAATCATGCTTCTTGGCCAGGGCTACATGCCAGCCCAGGACCTTCACGTTATAAAAAGCTTCGAATCCATCTCCCCCTGGTTCTTCGTAGAAGACAAAGAATTTAGCTATGCGGAATACATATTCCCCAAAGGCTGCCAAGGAAGATGGCAAGAAAGATAATGCCTTACGAAGAATACATAAGCAAGCTAAGCTGGCATAGAACGGAATCGGAACAGAAGGAAGCCATTCGTTTTTTGACTCAAGCCCCTGATTGGGATTTTTCAAACTGCATAAGAAAAAGCTCAAAAGATATTTGGGAAAATCTGGTTGCGGTCATAAAAAAAAGAAGCTATGAAGAGAAGGTGCAGCTTGCAGGAGAACTGTTGTACCTGCTCATGGACTTAAATTGGCCGGGAGCATTGCAAGCACTTGGAATACTAAAGGGCATTCGCAAAGAAGACATACTGCCACCTCTGGAAAGTGCCCTAAAATCCGCTTGCCTGGAAAAAGACGGAAATTGGCTTTCTTATCTATATGAATTGGTAGTTCACTTTGAGCTTTCAGATTCAGATTTTAAAGAGATAACTCTAGGTAAAATTATAGCTCTAAAGGATTGGTAAAAATGCATGACTACGACATCTTGGTTTCCATGTGCTTCTTGTCCAAAGAAAATGGCGGAAGAACATGCCTGCCCCCTGTGGAAGACTGAGACTACACCTACAGGCCAATTTTTAGACTTGACGATGGCAAGTATGGCTATTGCTGCGGAATTGTCATAGGAAGTTACATTCAAAACTATAGTTTTCAAACTGAATTGCTCAACGTAAAAATTCTATTCCTGAACTTTCCAGAAATAAAAAACAAATTGTCTGTAGGAAAAAACTTTACCCTCTACGAAGGAAATGTAAAAATCGCCACTGGACACATTACCAAAATCAAAGAATAGATTTGCTTAATCTTTTTTATATGGGCGTTCCTTGAAGCTGCGCTGGGGGTTCCTTGAAGCTACGCTGGGCGTCCCTTGAAGCTTTGCTGGGCGTCCCTTGAAGCTACGCTGGGCGTTCCCCGCCTAAAGGCGGGTCGGGCTTTCCGGGGTTCCGCTGTCGCTCCATTCTCGCTTCGCGAGAACGGCTTCGCCGCCCCTCCAATCCCTAACGCATCTTAACAAATGCAACTACTCTGTAAAAAAAATTATTTTTTCTGTTATAAATAATATGAGGAATTAAAATGTTTCAGAAGAAAATAATCGAGGAATATCTTTCAAAAATAGACAAAGTATTACTAAAGGATTGGTAAAAATGCGGCTGGAAGTAAAAGTAAATGTTTTTTGTGTACTCATGATTCTCCTTTCAATCTTTGCAACAGCCTACTTTGTGCTCTTCAACAAAAAATAGGCGGCAACATATTGAACGAAGGAAGTGAAATTGTAAACGGCCAATACTACCTTGTAGACAATGACGGAAAGAAAAATCTTGTAAGCCTGGCCGATTGGGAAAAATGCAAAACCGTAAACATCGCCTTCTTTTCCATAGCCATCTTGGGCTCGCTCTCACTTTTTTACCTGTTCCTTAGATACGCTTTCTTACCGTCTTTTATAAAGAACATACATTCCATCATTGAATTCTTCAACAGGCAGAAAAATAAAAATGCATGATTATGACATACTTGTTTCCATGCGTTTTTTGTCAAAAGAAAATGGCGGAAGAACATGCCTGCCCCCCTGTGAGCATACGGACAAGCGATAGGAGCCACGCCGGAGGCGGCCACTGGACTGAACGAGCGCAGCGAGCGAGGGAAGAGGCTGGAGTGACAACGGAATGGCGGATAGCGCGGTTTTTGCCGCAGGCAAAAATGGCCCCTGCAAAATTTTCTATTTGCTAATTTTGCTTTTTTTGCTATAATTTTATTATGCCAGATTTACCGTTTGATCTAAAAAGTTTCAAGTATGTCTACGAAAGAAACCCCTCGGCTTTTTGTATTGTAAAAGCGGCTGTACCCCCGGACTATACGGGAGAAGGTGACTTTACTTTTGTATGGTCAAACGAGGCTTTTGGGCTTGCAGGCGGTAAGAATTCAATCTCTCTTGAAGGGAATTCCCTTTTGCAGTCTTCAATTCCTTTTGCCAGGGATCTTGTTTGCGAGTGCCGCAACGTGCTTAGGCTTGGACAGTCCAGGACTTTTTTGCTTCAAGGTAAAAATCAATCTGTGCGCTTTAACGGCCAGGGCTTTTTGGTGGAAAAGGGCTATGTTGCAATTGTCCTTACTGCTTTGCCGGGCGGCGGCGAATCTGATGCCGGCAAAAAAAATGCACTCAGGGACGAGATTCTTCGCCAGGCATGTCTTGAAGCCAACGAATTCATTGCGGTAATAGACTTTAGCACCAGTCTGGTAACTCTGGAATACGGTTCATGGTACGGAATTCCAACTCCGGAAAACGAGCGCGTGGCCACACGGGAAAAGATTCTTGCCAATATTTCCAAGATGTATCTTAGCGACGGAGAATCCCGCAAAGACTTTAGGAACACCTTTTATAGCGACAACCTTGAGGAGCGCCTTAACCGTGAAGGGGTTGTCTACATGGTCTTTGACTTTCTTGGAGACAAGAGCCATCCTTCAAGAAAGCAGTTTAGGGTCACATGGCTTAACCGCGAAGAGCGAAAGGCACTTCTTATTAGGACGGACATTTCCAAAAGCTACGAACTTGAGCAAAAGCTTGTGGAAGACGACATGCTTTTAAAAAAGACCGCACTGGACAATGTGGACTTTATAGCCCTTCTTGACCCCAAGACGGAAAACATAACGCTAAAAGTTGGCAGCTGGCTTACCGCAAGCGAACAAGCTTCCGAGGCGCAAAAAATCATTCCGTATTCCAAGCTTTTAAATGAAGGTGCGGCCCTTACCGTAGACGAGGTTGAGCGCAACAAATTCTACGAAACTTTTTCTGCCGTCACAATAAAAAAGCAGCTGATGACGGAGAACGAGATACTGCACTTTTTTGACCTTTATTCCGACAAGGACAGGAAAGTTCTAAGAAAAAAGCAGATCCGCCTTGTCTGGCTGGACGAAAAGAAGCAGAAAATTCTTCTTTCACTTACGGACATTACAAAGAGCATCTACGAAGAAAAAAAGCGCAACGAGCAGCTTAAGGAAGCTCTGGAAGCCGCAAAACAGGCAAGCCGCGTAAAGAGCGAATTCTTTTCTAAGATGTCCCACGACATACGCACGCCGATGAATGCCGTAATAGGGTTTTCGTCTCTGCTTCTAAAGAATGCAGACAACCCCGACTATGTGCGTGACAGGGCAATGAAGATTCTTGCTTCCGGAAACCATCTGCTTGACCTTATAAACGACGTGCTTGACATGTCCAAGATAGAAGCGGGCAGCATGATTCTGAATGCCAGGGAATTCAATATTGCAAACACGGTGTCTATCATAGATAACATAATGCGCACCGGTATGGAAAAGAAGAATCAGAATTTTAACATATATGTTAGCGACGTTAAGCATGACAAATTTGTCGCGGACGAAAACCGCCTGGAGCAGATTCTTATAAACCTTATTTCCAACGCGCAAAAATACACGGATGAAGGCGGAAAAATTACCCTAAGGATAAAGGGCATTCCTACAAAGTCTTCGCTTTACGAAAACATTTCCTTTGAGGTGGAAGACAACGGACGCGGAATGTCCAAGTCTTACATGGAAAAAATATTCACTCCTTTTAGCAGGGAAGTGCTTTCCGGCTACGAGGACGTGAACGGAACTGGTCTGGGGCTTGCCATAACCCGTAACCTTGTTGACCTTATGGGCGGAACCATAAACGTGGACAGCAAGATTGGCAAGGGAACAAAATTTACCGTAATCCTTCCGCTAAAGATTGTGGCAGACGAAAGCGATGCGGAATTCTGGGGCAACCACAATTTTAAGAGGATGCTTATTGTTGATGACGAAAAGGAAGTCCTGGAAAACATTACGGAAGAGATGAAGGACACCGGTGTTTTTATTGACTGCGTAAATCGTGGCGAAAAGGCCCTTGAAAAGCTCTTCATGGCCAACCAGGCTGGCTTTGGCTTTGACATAGTTCTTCTTGACCTTCTTATGCCGGACATTGACGGTCTTGAAACTGCAAGGCGCATAAGGAAGATGCTTCCACCGGGCATACTCATTTTCCTCTTTACCTCCTACGATTTTTCACAGGTGGAAAAGGATGCAAAGGCTGCCGGAGTGGACGGTTTTATTCCCAAGCCCTTCTTTATGACGGCGTTAAAAGCTGCAATCACAAAGATAGAAGAGGAAAGAAATGCAAAGGAGCCTTCCAGGGACAAGGATGCAAAGGATGAACAAAAGGAAGAAAGCGTTCTTTCTGGCCTTAACTTCCTTGCTGCGGAGGACAACAAGATTAATTCCGAACTGCTGGCGGAAATACTCAGCGTGAACGGTGCAAAGGTAAAGATAACGGAGAATGGCAAGGAACTTGTGGAAGCGTTCAAGTCTTCTGCTCCGGGCAGCTACGACATGATTCTTACGGACATACAGATGCCTGTGATGAACGGCTATGATGCAGCCCGCGCAATCCGCAACCTTGGGGACGACGTGACCCTTAGCGACGAAAAGCGCAGGGAGGCAAGGAATATTCCCCTCGTTGCAATGACGGCCAACGCCTTTAACGAAGACGTTCAGAATGCCCTTCGTGCCGGCATGAACGCCCACACTGCAAAGCCCCTTAGCATAGAAAACTTTAAGAAGGTAACAAAGAAACTTCTAAAAAAGCACTAATCGGCTAGTGACCCCGCCGAACCACGGTTGGTGAGCCTGTCGAACCACTGAGCCCAGTCGAAGGGGCGCTTGCAAAGCGATGTTGCTTCAACAATCCCTGCACCCCCGCTCCCTGAGCCCAGTCGAAGGGGCGCTTGCAAAGAGATATTGCTTCAACAAGCCCGCCGAACCACAGTTGGTGAACTTGTTGAACCATGGTTGGTGAGCCTGTCGAACCACTACGTCTACTGCTCAAATGCCCCAAATGCGCACATCTGTGAACAGACTCCACAGCCCACGCACTGGGTTGAATCAATAACAGCCTTTTTGTTCTTAAAGCTGATTGAAGGGCAGCCAATCTGCATGCAGGACTTGCAGCCCCGGCATTTTTCCTCGTTCACCTTTAGCGGCGGGTTATGTTTTACATATTTTAAGAGGGCGCAAGGCCTTCTGCTTATGATTACGGACGGTTCCTTTACAGAAAGCTCTTCCTTTACAGCAGTTTCAGTTTCCTTTAAGTTGTAGGGGTCACAGACGCGGACACGCTTTATACCCAGTGCCTTGCAAAGCGCCTCAAGGTCAATCTTTCCTGCCGGGTCTCCGCGAAGGTTAAATCCTGTGGTTGGGTTCTGTTGGTGGCCAGTCATTCCTGTAATAGAATTGTCAAGGATTATTACGGTTGAATTGCTCTGGTTGTAGGCAATGTTTGCAAGGCCAGTCATTCCTGAGTGCATGAATGTGCTGTCTCCAATAACCGCTACAGTCTTTCCTTCCGTTTCACCGCCAGTCGCCTTGTTGAATCCGTGGATTGAGCTTACGGATGCCCCCATGCATTCAGTTGCGTCCATTGCGCTTAGTGGCGGCATTGCTCCGAGTGTATAGCAGCCAATGTCTCCCATAACCGTGCACTTCTGCTTGTGCAGTGTATAGAAAAGTCCCCTGTGCGGACATCCTGAACACATTACAGGAGGCCTTACAGGAAGACCGTCTATCTTTGAGCAGCCAGTCTTTGCTTCCTTTCCAAATTCCTTGCCAAGAAGCGATGCAACCATTCCCTGCGAAAATTCATCGGTAACAGGGAATATGTTCTTTCCTTCTGCCTTAAGGCCCATTGCCTTTACAAGTGTTTCTATAATCGGGTCAAGCTCTTCAAGAACAACCACGCGCTCAACCTTGTTTGCAAAGTCCTTAATCAGCTTTTGTGGAAGTGGCCAGACCATGCCAAGCTTTAGGATGGAAACGCTGTCTCCAAAGACTTCCTTTGCGTACTGGTAGCAGGTGCTGTCGCAGATTATGCCAAGCTTCTTTCCTTCCGGGGCAGAGGAGTATTCAACCTTATTCAGGTCGCTTGTCTCTGCAAACTCGGAAAGCTTTTTTGTGCGCTCTTCTACAAAGGGGTGGCGGCGCTTTGCGTTTGCGGGTGCCATTACGTATTTTGAGGCATCCTTCTGGTAGGGCTTAACAGGTGGTTCAACCCGCTCGGAAGTTTCAACAATGCTCTGTGAATGGCTTACGCGGGTGCACATCTTTAGAAGAACCGGCGTGTCAAATTTTTCTGAAATCTCGTAGGCCTTTTTGGTAAAGTAAAGGGCTTCCGCAGAGTCGCTCGGTTCCAGCATTGGAATCTTTGCCGCAATGGCATAGTGGCGGCTGTCCTGCTCGTTCTGGGAAGAATGCATTCCCGCATCGTCTGCAACGTTTATAATCATTCCGGCATTTACGCCTGTGTAGGAAATGGTGAACATTGGGTCTGCCGCAACGTTAAGGCCAACGTGCTTCATTGCACAGAAACTTCTCTTTCCGGCAAGGCATGCACCAAAGGCAGCTTCCAGGGCAACCTTTTCGTTTGGAGCCCATTCGCAATATATCTCCTTGAATTTGGCAGCTTCTTCCGTAACCTCCGTGCTCGGTGTTCCCGGGTAAGAGCTTGCGACTGCACATCCTGCCTCGTACAAGCCGCGGGC
This sequence comes from Treponema sp. UBA3662, assembly GCA_002373205.1. Taxonomy (GTDB): domain Bacteria; phylum Spirochaetota; class Spirochaetia; order Treponematales; family Treponemataceae; genus Treponema_D. The sequence continues at coordinate 17,026 of DFJV01000121.1, read as the reverse complement.
CAAAGCCTTATTTCCTAACATAAGTTCTTTCATTGTAAAACATCCTTACAAGTAAAATCTAAAACGTTCCATATTATACAACTATTTGCTTCTTTTTTTCAATGGACGCAGAACTGTCTCCTTTGCAAAGAGCTGTCACCCAGACTAAGAACCGTCGCCCAGGCTAAGAACCGTCACCCTGAGCTTGACTCAGGGTCTGTCCCAATACAAAGTACAACTTCTTACAACAAGCTACCCCCTCTACGGTATTTGCAGCGAAGCTTCGAGCGGCAAACTCTTTGCAAATGCCCCGTAACGCCCAAAACTGATTCCCGCTTGCTTTGCATAGGAAAATAAAGAATAAAAAACACAACTCTTTCTTGCCAAGCAGTATCAAGCCATGGATGGCGGGGAGGGATTTTTTTGTCGTACGCCGCCGTGGAGCCCCTTTAGTTGCCGCGCAAGCGGCAATGAGCGTTAGCGAAGGGCGGAAGGGCGGTGACGAAAGGCCTGTACGGTCGAGTTAGCCAAAGAATAAAGTGGTAGAGCCGGCAAAGGTACCGTCCAAAAAAAAGAACTTGGTCTATTTCCAAACCCTGCAAATTATGCTATGCTAACACCATGGACAAAAATACAATTCCCCTAAGAAAAGACGTCCCCGCAGAGTACAAGTGGGACTTGACGCAGATTTATAAAAGCGAAGAAGAATGGGAGAAAGACCTTGCTTCTGTAGAAAAGGCAACACAAAAGCTTGTTTCCTTTAAGGGCACTCTTTCTTCCTCCAAAGAGAATTTTTTGGAAGCCCTAAAGGCAGACCAGGCATTGGACATGCTCTTGGAAAACGTCTACCACTGGGCAAGCCTCCAGAACGAAGCAGACCAGAGCGACAGCAAAAACCAGGAGAGGGTAAACCGTGCATCCATGGCCTATTCAAAGGCTGCGGCAGAAACAAGCTTTTACGTACCGGAAATTCTTTCCATAGAAGATTCAAAAATAAACGCATGGATAGAAGAAAAGGAATTTGAACCCTTCCGCATCTACATAAAGAAAATGCTAAGGCAGAAGCCCCACACTCTAAGCGAAAAAGAAGAGCGCATCATGGCCCTTCAAAGCGAGTCAGGCCAGACCGCAAGCAATACCTTCTCCCTTTTGAACGACGTAGACCTGGACTTTGGCAAAGTGACTGTCTGCGGAACCGATATGCCCCTTACCCACAGCACTTGGACAACATTCATGGAAAGCCAGGAGCGGGGTGTAAGAAAAGAAGCCTACAACAAATTCTACGGACAGTTTGCTTCCCACGCAAACACACTTGCATCCCTTTATGCAGGCTCTGTAAACAACGACGTCTTCCATGCCCGCGCAAGGGGATACGCTTCATCTTTGGAGGCAGCACTCTATTCAAACAAGGTGCCGGTAAGCGTCTACAAAAATCTTATCGAGACCGTCCACAAAAACTTAGGTCCTCTCCACCGCTTCTATTCACTCCGAAAGAGGGTGCTTGGTCTTGAGGAGCTCCGCCACTACGATGTCTATGTGCCACTCGTAAAGTCCGTAAAGAAAATTACAACTTACGAGCAGGCAGTAGAAATAATCCGCCAAGCCCTTGCTCCACTTGGAAAGGAATACACGGACACGCTTTGCTCAGGACTCTTGGGCGGCTGGGCAGACCGCTTCGAAAACAAGGGAAAGCATTCCGGGGCATTTTCTTCCGGCTGCTACAAGGGCTACCCCTACATCCTGCTTAACTACAAGGACGACTCTATCCGCGACGTTTACACAATGGCTCACGAGGGCGGACATTCAATGCATTCATGGTACAGCGTGCACAATAACCCATTCATGAGCTACGAGTACACAATCTTTGAGGCGGAAACAGCCAGCACTTTTAACGAAGAGCTTGTCTTTGAATACATGTTCAAAAATGCAAAAGACGAGGAGATGAAAAAGTACCTTCTTAGCATGAGGGCAAACGACATTCTTGCAACACTGCACCGCCAGACCATGTTTGCGGAATACGAGCTTATGGCACACGAGGCTGTGGAAAGGGGAGAGCCTCTTACAACGGACTTCCTGCGCAAAACCTACCGCTCGCTTCTTGAACTCTACTTTGGGCCCGAGATGCACTTTGAAGAAACCAGCGACCTTGAGGGCCTTCGCATTCCGCACTTCTACAATGCATTCTATGTCTACAAGTATGCGACCGGAATTTCTGCAAGCCTTGCACTTGCAAAGCGGGTTACCACAGGCGGCGAAAAGGAGAGGGAAGACTACTTTAAGTTCCTTAAGAGCGGCGGTTCCCGTTACCCAATCGAAAGCCTTAGGGTTGCAGGCGTTGACATGGAAAGCACCCAGCCGGTTCAGGCAGCGCTCGACACTTTTGCAGATATAGTTGGCCAGCTGGAAAATCTTTTGTAGTTTTTCTTTCTGGACGGCATTCCATCTTTAACTGTACCCGGCTAGCCCGCCGGGTAGCTCCATTCAAGTTCCCCGCTCTCCGGGGTTCCGCCTTTCGGCTCCATTGCCTTTGGCAACGCTTCGCGCCCCTACGATCGGGCGTAGGTTTGTTGGCAAGATCACCTCTTAAGAGTCAATTTTCTTTGTGTACATAAGCCTTGTGGCATTCAGTACTGCAAGCATTGTAACACCCACGTCCCCAAAGACAGCGGTCCACATGTTTGCAATTCCAAGAACTGCAAGAACAATTATTGCTGCCTTTATTCCAAGCGAACCGAATATGTTTTGCCAAACAATACCCATAGTCCTCTTACTGTGGCTTATTGCAACTGCACTTTTGCTTGGCTTGTCATCCATAAGCACAACATCAGCGGCCTCTATTGCGGCATCACTTCCCATTGCACCCATGGCAATTCCAACATCCGCGCGTGTAAGGACGGGGGCGTCATTTATTCCGTCTCCCACAAACAAAAGCACTCCGTCGTTTTTAAGAAGCTCTTCCACCTTGCAAACCTTGTCCTGGGGAAGAAGCTCCGCATAATATTTGTCTATGCCTGTCTTTGCTGCAAGACTGGCGGCAACCTTTTCTGAATCCCCTGTAAGCATTACAGTAGTTTTTACCCCTGCCTTACGCAGCATGGAAACAGTCTTTTGGGCATCGTCCTTTTCCGCATCGCTTATAATTATGTGTCCGCAGTATATTCCATCCTTTGCCACGTGAACCATAGTTCCTTCACCGCATCCTTCCTTTTTGCAAGGAACAAGGCCTTGAACTTTTTCCTTTTGCATAAGGGCACTGTTGCCAACAAGAACCTTGCTTCCTTCTATGGTGCATTTTATTCCGTGGCCTGTAATCTCCTGGGTGTCGTTTACGGTTATTGTTTTGCAAAGGGGGCAGCTGTGGGCATTCCTTAGCGAACGTGATATTGGGTGGTTGGAGTAGTATTCCGTGTGGGTTGCAATTGCAAGAAGTTCCTCCGCATTCATTTTGCTTTCGTCTGCCGGGTGGATTGCGCTTACTTCAAATGTTCCCTTGGTAAGGGTTCCTGTCTTGTCAAAAACAACAGTCTTTGCCTTGGATAGCTGCTCAAGATAGTTTGCACCCTTTATAAGAATGCCGCTTTTTCCAGCCCTGCCTATTCCCGCAAAGAATGTGAGCGGAACAGATATTACAAGTGCGCATGGGCAAGACACAACCAAAAGCTCCAGAGCTCTGTAAACCCAAAGCTTCCATATTGCAGAAGAATTTATTCCTGTTATAAAGAAGCTTGCAAGGGGCGGCACTATTGCAACAAGAAGGGCAAGTGCGCATACAAAGGGGGTGTAGACTTTTGCAATGCGGCTTACAAACTTTTGCGTATGGCTCTTTTTTTTCTGTGCATCCTTTACCATTTGTATTATTCGGGAAGCAGAGCTTTCTCCAAGAAGCTTTGTAACTTCCACCTGAACCTGTCCGCTTGTGCTTATAAAGCCGGAGAGTATGTCGTCTCCCTGCAAGAGCTCCCTTGGAACAGATTCTCCGGTAAGGGCTGATGTGTCTGCCAAGGTTGTACCCTGAACAATCTTTCCGTCAAGAGGAACCCTTTCTCCCGGACGGACAATTATTATTTCCCCAATGCCAACATCTGCTGCGTCAACAGTTTCTTCTTTTCCGTTGCGGAGGACACATGCCTTGTCTGCCCTTATGCTAACAAGCTTTGTTATTGAATGTTTTGCAGAGTCAACAGCCTTGTCTTCAAGGAATTCCCCAAGACTAAAAAGAAGCATTACTGCAACCGCTTCTGAATATTCACCAAGGATTATTGCTCCAATCGTGGAAACACCCATGAGGGTTTCTTCCGTAAAGAACTTTCCCTTTGCTATGTTCCTAATCATTCCGTGAAGGACTTCCCTTCCACATTTAAGGTAGGCTACTGCATAGAGGGCAAGGTAGGCCGCTCTTATTGCAAGGAAAATCTTTTCGTTTCCCTTTGCAATAGGTCCGTTAAAAGAAAAGAAAGGCAGTTTTTCCAAGAGTAGGGCTACAATAAAGATAATTGCTACAAGGATTATTTTTTTTAGTGAACCTTCCTCTTCTTCTTCCTCATCGTCATCATCTTCTTCCCCATGCTCGTGGTGGTGATGGTGGTGCTCATCTTCATCATCGTCGTCATCTTCTTCTTCGCAGGGGCAGTGGTGGCAGGAATTCTTTTCGTGGCTGTGGCACTTTTCGCCGCTTTTTTCCAGAACCTTTTCTGCTGTATTTTCCTTTGCCTCTTCAATATTTTCTGCGTCAGTTTTTAAAGCCATCTTTTACTCCTTGTCGTTTTTTTCCAGCGTGTGTTCCATTCCTATGCTAAGGATTTTTTCTACATGGTCATCATCCAGTGAATAGAGGATTGATTTTCCTTCGCGCCTGTTTTTTATTAGCCCGTTCAGCTTAAGAACCCTAAGCTGCTGGCTTACCGCCGGTTGGGTTATTGCAAGTGCGTCCACAAGTTCCCCCACGTTTTTTTCGCCGGATGTTAGCGCAAAAAGAATTTTTATCCTTGTAGAGTCCCCGAATATTTTAAAAAGGTCTGCAAGCTGAAAAAGCGTTTTTTCGCTGTAGCCTTTCTTTTCTTTTTTTACAGCTGCCATAACAGCCTCCTTGAACTGTATAGTTCTTAATTATATGAATATATTAGTATATGATTATATGTTTTGTCAAGAGTCTTTCTTCTGGAGTTTAATTTTTAAATGTGATTGTCATTGCTTTGCCTATCCCGGCTTGCGGTTGTTTTAGTCTGCCGAGTCTAGCCCTTGTGAATTGCACTGGTCAAGCATTTGCCAAAGCTCAACGCAGCTGTTCTCTGCGCAAAAGTCTTCTATTAATTTGTTAAGTTCGTCGGAAATAAGTTTTTTCTGGGTAGGCTTAAATATGTTCCTTAAAAAGCTGGGTGTCTTTGACTTTTTTTCCCTTTCGTCGCGGATTTCCTGGAAGATATTGGACTGAACCTGCTCCTGAATAAGCTCAAGCGCATCGGAACTGTCTTCGTTCTTTAGCGTAAGGTAAACCGATGCGAGTGGCAAAAAATCAAAGTCCGTCTTTTTTACTGCGGAAAAGCGGGGGCCGTATTTGTACATGATTCCGTCGTACCTTGCTCCAATCTTCCGCCAGATTGCATCTACGGTAAAGCTGTCGTACTTGATTATGAGCTGGTTGTTCAGGTTTTCAAATTTTTTGTTGCCAGTAAAATACTTTGTCCCGCTTTTCACTTTTTCCTCCATTCACTTCTGTTAGAAGAGCCCGCTGATTGTTCCTTCGTCGTCCACGTCTATGTTAAGGGCGGCTGGCAGCTTTGGAAGACCAGGCATATCCACTATGTCTCCCGCAAACACAACTACGAATCCTGCTCCGCTGTATAGCTGGGCATCTCTTACCGGGAATGCATATCCTTCTGGTGCACCGGTAAGGGATTTGTCGTGGCTTATTGAATTCTGCGTCTTTGCCATGCAGATAGGAAGGTTTCCGTAGCCCTCCGCCTGGAAGCGGGTAAGCTTTTTCTTAGCCTTGTCGTCAAATTCAACGGAAGAGGCATGGTATATCTCTTTTGCAAGAACCTGAACCTTTTCTATTAACGGAAGGTTGTCTGAATAAAGCAGCTTGAATTCATTCTTCTTTTCCGTAATGCCAACAATTTTTTCTGCAAGCTCCGTGGCGCCTTCTCCACCCTTTGCCCATCCTTCGCAGAGGATTGCATCCGTTTTTTCTGTGGCACAGAGTTTTTTTACAAGTTCAATTTCTGCGTCTGTGTCCGAGATGAATTTGTTGATTGCAACAACAACCCCCACGCCAAATTTTTTTACGTTCTGAATGTGAGCCTTTAGGTTTGCAAAGCCCTTTTCAAGAGCCGCAAGGTTTTCTTTACCAAGGTCTTTCTTTGCAACGCCGCCGTGCATCTTCAGTGCCCTTATTGTTGCTACAATAACAGCTGCGTCTGGTGCAAGGCCGTTCTTGCGGCACTTTATGTCAAAGAATTTTTCTGCTCCCAAGTCAGCGGCAAAACCTGCTTCTGTTACAACATAGTCGCCTGTTGCAAGTGCGCACAAAGTTGCGTTTATTGAGTTGCAGCCGTGGGCAATGTTTGCAAAGGGCCCACCGTGTATAAAGGCTGGTGTCTTTTCCAAAGTCTGCACAAGGTTTGGCCTTATTGCGTCCTTCAGTAGCGCGGCAATTGCTCCTGTGCAGTTAAGCTGTCCAAAGGTGACGCTTTCTTTTGTATATGTTTCACCGATTGTAATTGCGCTAATTCTTTCTTTTAACTCACTGATTGTGCGGCTAAGGCAAACACATGCCATTATCTCGCTTGCTACGGAAATCTGGAAGTGGCTTTCGCGGGGAACACCGTCTATCCTGCTTCCAAGGCCAAGGATTACGTTGCGCAAGGCACGGTCGTTCAGGTCTACGCAACGCTTCCAAGAAATTGTTCTGGGGTCAATGCCGAGGTCGTTTCCCTGCTGAATGTGGTTGTCTATGAGTGCTGCCATCAGGTTGTTTGCGGCAGTGATTGCGTGGATGTCGCCTGTAAAGTGCAGGTTGATGTCTTCCATAGGAACAACCTGGGCATAACCTCCGCCACAGGCACCTCCCTTTATTCCAAAGCAGGGACCCAGTGAAGGCTCGCGCAGGGCAATAACGCTCTTCTTTCCGATTTTGCGGAGCGCATCACCAAGTGCAATAGTTACGGTGGACTTTCCTTCTCCAGCGGCAGTCGGAGTCATGGCTGTAACAAGGACAAGCTTTCCCCTTGTAGCAGGGTTTGCCGCCTTTTTCTGAAGCTCCGTTAGTTTTGCAAAAGAAATCTTTGCCTTGTACTTTCCGTAAAAGTCAAGGTCGCTTTCTGTTACACCAATCTTGGAAGCAACAGCCTCTATGTTTTCCATTATGTTCTTCTGGGCAATCTCAATGTCAGTCATCGCTTTTTAACCCCTTTCGTAAAAGATTAAGCTCATCATCCGTAAGCTCGCGGTATTCTCCGCTTTTCAAATTTTTGTCAAGCTCAAGCTCGTTCATTTTTATTCTTTTTAAATACACGACCTCGTTTCCCAAAGCCGCAAAAAGTCTTTTTACTTCGTGGAACTTTCCTTCAAAAACGGTAAGGGTGCAGACTTCTTTGCAATCCACCTTTAGAGAGCCGTCTTCATTCTGGCCTCGCTCGTCCGTAAAGCCTCCGTTTCCCCATTCAAGTATGGCAGGAAGGCAGTCAGCTTCTCCGTCTTTTCCTTCTGCCGCAATGTGAACGCCCTTGGAAAGCTTTTCCTTGTAGGAATCTTTTGTGGCAGAATCAACTGCATCGCGAAGGTAAACAAGGTAGGTCTTTGGAATGCCTGACTTTGGGGATGTAATCTTGTGGTTCAACATTCCGTCCGTGGTAAGAATTAAAAGGCCTTCCGTGTCTGCGTCCAAGCGTCCAATGGAACTTAGCTCGCCACGCTCAAACCTGCGCGCTGCCTCGTCCTCTAGAAAGGAAAAAATAGTAAGATGCATTCCGCTCCTTGCCGAGCAGACTGAACCCGCGCTTTTGTTCATCATGATGTAGAGCTCTTTTTTTATCTCCAGCGGAATTCCGTCCACGCTGATAACGTCGGTCAAAGTGTTCACACGTGTCTTTCCGTCCGTAACGACATTGCCGTTAACCGAGACGCACATCTTGTGAAGCATGCCTTTTACACGGCTTCTTGTGCCAAAACCGTTGTTGCTGAGAACCTTATCCAAGCGCGAAATTTCTTCTTTAGCCATTGCCTCATTCTAGCAGAAACGCCAATTATTTACAATCAGTAGTTTTTAATCTTCCTTTATACAGGGACAACGCAAGGCTCATTGTAATAAGGAATCAGTGAGTCGTGCGTCAAAAGACACATATTTTCTGTTTTTGCCTGACAAATCAACATTCTGTCAAATGGATCCTTGTGGGGGCCGGGGAGCATTTTCTGAATAAGAAAGCGTTTTTAATGTGATTGCATGCTCCGATTTTATTGGGAGACAGCTAATATTTGCCTGATTGCATAAATAATACAAGTCCTCGCCTGAGATTGTAAATGCTTCTGGATGAGCAGAATGTTTTATCTGAGTTTCCCAAATATTTACAGGACTATAAAAAAAGTCATGTTTTGGATTCTGCAAATATTCAAGTGCTTTTTGAGAAAGCTTTTTCTGAGCAACGTGAAGCCAAATCAAAATATGAGTGTCCAGCAAAATTTTCATAAATTATTATCCGTTTCTTCAAGAACTTTATCAAAACTTTCTGCAACTTCATCATCATAGGCATTTATATCATCGGGAATCTTATATTTGCCTTCCCCAAGCCCCATGATTATACCTTTTTGTTTTTTCTGCTGGTCAAGCACTGTAATTTTATATTGCAAAAGTTGTACATAGCGAGAAACTTCTTCCAAGTATTCTTCTGGAAGAGACTTTAATTGCTGTTCTAAAACTGCATAAGACATAATCCGCACCTCCGCTAATAGGGCTGTTAAGAATATAATACCACGCCTTTCTAAAAAAATCCACATTCGCTTGCTTTTGCCGCAAAAACAAACCTACGCGGGATTGGAGGGGGCGCGAAGCGCGTACCCGCAAGGGTACCGGCCGGGAGGGCAAGCCCCGGAAAGCCCGTGGCGCATTGGCCTGTCCGCTCGTTTTTAGCCAAGAATAAAACTGGTAGAGCAAGTAGGACTGCGTCCTAAAGACTTCCGTGCAAAAAACTATAATTAAAAAAGTAGGGTCCAAAAATTTTGTTGTAAAAATCGCGGCAATTCGCTATAATCCATAGCACTATGGCTTTTTATGATTCCTTTGACGTGGCAGTTGTAGGCGGAGGCCACGCCGGTATAGAAGCTTCACTTGCGGCAGCGAGGATGGGGCTTAGGACAGTTTTGATTACCCAGACAGTTGACTCAATCGGTCGCATGAGCTGCAACCCTTCGATTGGCGGCATTGCAAAAGGCAACATCGTCCGCGAGATAGACGCATTGGGCGGCGAAATGGGCAAGCTGATTGACCGCTCAATGATTCAGTTCCGCATGCTGAACAAAAGCCGTGGTCCCGCAGTTCAGGCACCAAGAAGCCAGGCAGACAAAATAACCTATTCCATTTTGGCGCGTCGCACACTGGAAACAACGCCCAACCTCTGCACCCTAATGGACACCGCCGTTGACGTTCTTACCGTTGCCTCTTCCACACCGCTTCCCGAGGGCAGCGACAGTTCAAGCGAATACGGATCAATCCCAGGAGAAAAGAGGGGAAGCCCTTCCTATGAATATGCAACGGACGCTGCAAAAAGCGGAATGCGGCAAAAAGTAATCGGAATTGTTACGGAAAGGGGAAGGGTAATTCCTGTACGTTCCATAGTCCTTACCACAGGCACCTTTTTGGGAGGCAGAATTTTTATTGGAGAATTTGATGCACCCTGCGGAAGACTGGGGGAAGCCGCTGCCTTTGGACTTACGGAAAGCCTTAACCGCCTTGGCTTTACAACAGGCCGCCTAAAGACTGGAACACCGCCGCGCATTTTACGCCACACCGTTGACTTTTCCAAGTTTGAACTCCAGGAAGGTGATGCGGAAGTTATACCATTTAGCTTTGATGACGAAAGCGTTGACCGCCCCATGGTTCCCTGCCACCTTGTCTACACCAACGAAGAAACACATAAAATCATCCGCGCAAACATTGGCCGTTCTCCGCTTTATTCGGGAAAGATACACGGTGTTGGTCCTCGCTACTGTCCTTCCATAGAAGACAAGGTTATGCGCTTTGCAGACCGTGAGCGCCACCAGCTTTTTGTTGAACCGGAAGGAATAGAAACAGACGAGATTTACCTTAACGGATTAAGCTCCAGTTTGCCGGAAGAAGTTCAGGATGCATTCCTCCGCACAATGCCTGGCTTTGAAAACTGCGTGGTTAGCCGACCGGGCTATGCGGTTGAATACGACTACGTAGAACCAACTCAGCTTTTCCCTTCGCTTGAAACAAAACGCGTTGCAGGCCTTTTTAACGCCGGGCAGATAAACGGAACAAGCGGTTACGAAGAAGCTGCGGGGCAGGGGCTCGTTGCAGGAATCAATGCAGCCCTTTACGCCAAGTCCCACAGGGAATTCTGCGGCCCGCTTTGCAATGCTGATTCATCATTTGGTGCAAGCCCTTCAAGTGCAGAAGTAGGGAACTTCCAGCCAAAGCCTGTATTCAATTCTGACGAACTAAAAAACTTTGCAGAAATTTCTGAGCGCGAAACATTGGCCTTGTCCAGCAAACTTGAACAGGCACAAAAAGATGCCGGCTTTGAAAATTTTAGAAGCATACCCCAATACAAGCCGCTTGTACTCGGAAGGGATGAAGCCTACATCGGTGTCCTTATCGATGACCTTGTAACGCTTGGAACAAAAGAGCCTTACCGCATGTTCACCGCCCGCGCCGAATACCGCCTTAAGCTTAGGCACGACACAGCGGACAGAAGGCTTCGCGCAAAAGGATTCGAGGCTGGACTCGTAAGCCAGGCACAGATGGATGCCCTCAACAAAAAATATGCGGCAGTAGAAGAAGCCCTTTTGCTTTTGGAAAAAAATCCCGAAGCCCAAAACCCCGGAAACTTTACCGCAATCGAATGGACGGAAGCCCAGGAAGATTTTAAGTACCGCTACTACATTCAAAAGCAGGACGCCCGCGTTGCAAAAATGCATAAAATGGAAAAGGCAAAAATCCCCGCCGACTTTGACTACGGAGCCATCCCCGCCCTTAGTGCCGAAAGCCGTGCCAAGCTGGAAAAAGTCCGACCGCTCACACTGGGCCAGGCAAGCCGCATCTCTGGCATCCGCAATAGCGACATCATGCTTCTTATGGTCTATCTAAAATAATTTTTTTTCTCTTCTGGACGGCATGCCATCTTTCACTGTGTCCGGCACTCCGTGTCCGGCCAGACTCCTTGCAATTTTTACTTGCTTGCAAACAAGTAGCGCCAAGGAGGGCGCGTCATTTCTTTTCAAAACTGACGGGTAAAAATTGCAAGGAGGTATTTTTTACCCGCTTTCCAGGGTTCCGGCTTTCGCCTCCATTGCCTTTGGCAACCCGCTTGCGCGGGCCCTTCCAATCGGGCGTAGGCTGGTGGGCAAGTAAGTAAAATAACTGTCATGCTGAACGCGGTTGCTTGCAACCAATTTCAGCATCTATTTCTACAGATTCCCGGAGTGTTTAAACTCAAAATTGAAAGCTGGTGTTCAAAGAAAAGAAAGTGTTGCAAAATGGGTAGACTGGATTTATACTTAAAATATAGAAGAGTTTGTGCAAATCATACTTAGCATGTTCTTCGGGTTCTTTGTTTTGTAACAAAAAGATAAAATTTCTAAGGAGGTAACTATGTTGATCTTGTTGAAGATTGTTTTAACCGTTATCGCTGTTATAGTTGGATTTGCTATTTTTTGTTTCTGTCTTGATCATGAGGGTGATTTTGATTATCGGGTAGCATGGGGCTGTTTGATTGCCAATTTTCTCATTTCTGTTCCTTCTCTACTAGTTTTTGTCATTTCACTCTGGGGAAAATTTACAAATTTACTAATCATCTCTGCAACTGTTTCTGGTATTTTTTTGATATTCAGTATTGTGCTTCGTTTAACTCCACTGCTTCCTTACTATGGAAGCAGTAGAAGATGGCAACGTAAAGGGGTATGGCTTTTTTACTTATCCATCCCTTTTATCATTGTTTTCTTATGGAATAAAAACATGCTTCTGTTGGTTATCCCTGGAAGTGTTTGTATTATTTCATTTATAATGTTAATCGTAGTAAATACTAAGGAGTGTGGGAAATCGGTTCTTTTAATGCAGAATATAAAAGAAATGTCCATTGGTAAATTAAGAAATGCGTATTTTTTCCTTTCTGAAGATTTGACTATGGTTAGAATAAAGTCCCAGTCAGAAAATTTAAGTAAAAGTGGAAAGCTTAAAGTTGATACAGAAAATGAAATTGTTCACATTTTTACTACTACAAAAGGAAAATTGCTTGGGATAAATGGTGGTGAAATAAGAATACAATTTGATGACACTGAAGATTGCTCTCTGGTTTTTAGATATAAGCCAGTTTGTGATTATGAAGGATATAATGATGATGGATCTGGACGATTCTGGTTTTCAACGAATCATAGTTATGGGGATGAGGATATTATTGTGCTGTATAATAAAAATGAATATCATTGCTATAGTGAGGATGAGGATATCTTTCTAGAATTCAAATTAGTAAAAACTAATAAGATAAAAAATAAAAAAAATATTGCAAAGGGGGCTTGGTAAAAAAATGAGCAATAAACCAAATATTTTTGATTATGCAACATCAGAATTGTCTCAGGATGCTTTTTTTGCATGGCTTTTAAGATGGGCAGAAGATGGTCTGAGGAGAGAAGACAAGTATTTGCACGACTGTGCATTGAATTTGTTAAAAGCTTTTTTTGCAGAATATTATAGTGACTATCATAGTTCACTTGGCGCTAGGTTCTTAAAAGATATACAGAATTTTGACTCTGTAAACAGTATTGAATCTGTTGATGTGAACTGCCAAGAAAAACGAATAGATTTATGGCTAACAATCGAAACTGATAAAGGTACTTACTATTTGGTAATAGAAGACAAGACTCACTCAACCCAGCATGACAATCAGTTAAAGACTTACAGAGAGTATTTTAGCGAAGATGAAAAGAAAAGAACTTGCTTCATTTACCTAAAAACGGGGGAATTGATAAAAGGGGAAGAAGAAGTTGTCGGAAAAGAAAAATATTCATTGTTTGACTTGGATTCAATTTATGATGTACTAAAAGAATGCCGGTCAGAAAGTGAAATTTTTCGCGGCTACTTTTCAAAGCTTGAAGCTGTATATTTTTTAAGAAAATTTGTTGAAGAAGTTAATTTTGATGATTTGTTTAGAAAACGTGATTATAAAGACGGAATATGGAAAAATAATTGCTATTGGTTTTATAAAAAAGAAGAGTTAAGTTGCAGAAAATGTAGTAAATATTATTTGGCACTAGATGTTTGGTTGAATGAAAGGGAATTGTATTTCTGTCTTCACATAATAAGTGATTTGCATGGTACATGGATATCAAATACTGATATAAGCTCTATAAAGGAAATTGAAGAAATTATCGGAAAAAATAGAGAAAACAAAGCTTATAAATATTTATCCAAAGATAATTATTACGAAAAGAAAGTTTCGTTTAAAAATCAAAAAGAGCTAAACTCCTTGATTAAAAACGAAATAGAAAATCTGTTTTCTGACGAATAAATTAGCCCTGAATTCAGGTAATGCAACCATATTTTTACATGTGGATAAATGAGATTTTTAGCTAGGAAAGGGGTTTTTGGAAATGAAGAATAATATAACCGAAGAATTACAGGTAAGGACTCGTGATACAGCATTGAATTTTTTGGATGCAGTTTCTAAAAAAGGCCCTCGTGAATTTCTTACTAAGATGGGGGAGTTGAGTATTAGAAGCCAGGAACTGCGAACTCGTAGATATGAATTAGATACAGAATTGGAAATTGCAAGGACCGAACTTAGAAAAGCAGAAGTTGCAAAAGAAAAAGCGAGGATTATTGCTGAAAAAGAAATACGTATTAAGGAATTAGAAACAGAAAAAGTAAGAATAGAAGAGCAGTCAAAATGTCTTCAGAAATTAATGGAGACATCTAAAGAAGCATATGAAATATCTAAAGAAGCATACGATAGAAAATTTGATTTCTATGATTCTATGTTGAAATCCTGCATGGAGTATTTTTCTCCCCAAATTAAGTCGTTGGAGCAGCAAATTACTGCTTTGACAGAACAATGCGATTTGAATTCTGAAAACCAAAAAACGTATATGATGCTCCGCAAGGAATTAAAACGGTTGACTAGAAGCAAAGATGATATAAATGATAAAGTAGAAGGTATTATTTCAAATTTAACAACGGCTTCAAAAATTGCACGATTAGATTTTGATAGTCCAATTGCTGGATATATAAAATAGGGGTGCTTTTATGAGTTTCAGAAAAGAGCTTGAACTGGTTGATTTATCCGGTGAGGGGGCAGAGGATAAACTGCTTGTTGAAGAGATTACAAATAAAATTTTAAAGGATTTTAATTACGAGGATTCTCTTAAAAACGGCATCAAGCAGATAATAACTGTAAATGGGGAATACAATTGCTTTGTAGTTGAGGCTGCCACTGCCGTGAAGGACTATGTAAGGCAGGGAGAGCTTTTAGGCAAACTTTCTGAAGAATACGGTGGGTATACAACATTTTTTACTAAAGGCAAAGAGAAAAATGTTGTTGCAACAAAATCAGGTCGTTTTACATATACATTTGAAAATTTTGATAAAAAAGCAAAGGATGGGAAATCTTATGTTTTAGAATTGTCAAGGTTTTCTAAGGGGGCAGATATTATTATAGGAAGAATTTTTCTTCCCGAATACGAATTTTATTGTAAGTATAGAGATAAAATAGAATGTTTGGTAAGGAAAGAACGAAATGTAATGGAGATTGAAGCCCAGCAAATAGAAGATGATAAAAAGAGAACAGCAGATAAATTGCTAAAAACCCAAGAGGGTACTCTTGAAGATATAGAAGAACTTTTGGAATATTTGGATGATCTTCTTGTTAAAGGCAAGTTACCGGAATATGCTACTCTTCGAGAACTAAGAGATGATTTAAAGATACTGGATGGACAAAAGGATAATTTAATAGATATAAAATCTATAAAAGATTATAACTATCATTTTGAGAATGCTTATTACAAAAGCAAAAGGAATTTAAATCTCGATAGCCAAATAGAAGGTGAGATGCTTGGTATATTAAGAAGATTTTTGGAGCTTCTTGAAGAATCAGAAGAAGATGTAAACATTAAACTTGATAAAATAAAAGCAACTGGTAGTGACAATAGATTTGAGATTGAATTTGTTCAGCAAGTAAAACTTCTTGACGATGTGGTTACAAAAGTTCAATCAAAATTTATAAAAGAAAAAGAAATCGATGTTAAGCAATTAGGTGAGGTCGAAAATTTCGCAAATTTGTTTTCTGCACAAAAAGATAGAATAAAACAAAAGGAATTTCTTAAACGAAGTAAAGACACTGTAGAAACTATTTGGAAGGAATACTCGCTACAAGATGATAAAGTATCATCATTGGAGAAATCATTAAAAAGAGTTTTGAAATCTTTTTATGTTATTTTTGGAAAGTCAGAGCAAGAAATAAGTGAAATATTTGCGAAACAGCAGAAAGAAGAGTCGGAAAGAGAATTCGCAAAGAAAATTGCAGAGCAAACAGGGATCATAAAAAAGCTTACGTTAAAAATCAGAGAACTTGAAATCGCTGTTGCAAACCGTGAAAAAGAAAAAATAGAAATCATGCACAATATTGAAGATTTACTAAAAGAACTTGTGAACCAAAAGGACATAATTAAAGACAAAACAGAAATTGAAAGTGGCAAGGCAATCTTTGATGCGATTATCAAAGATTGTAAAAAGTATAAAATCCTTTCTGCTAGTGAAAAACTTCGAGTGCAGGAAATATCAAACGGGTTTGTTGAGATTTGTGGAACCACAAAGAAGGGCTTCTTTCGAAAATAAGGAAGGCAAAAAGTGTGATTCATTTTTCGGTGCCATTTTGATACGCTTTTTGTAGAACCATGAATATAAAGGTCGGAAAATAGAAAACGCCGTTATTTTTATGAGCAGATGCCAATCTTCATGTAATTGCGGCGGCCCTTCCCATCGGGCATAGTTTGCAATGCATAGGTTATGTTTATTTGTCTTCGTAATGTCCTTTGCAGGAAATTATTTCCAGGAATTCACCTTCTTTGCGGTATATGAGTCTGTTTGCCTCGTTGATTCTTCGGCTGTAAAGTCCTGCCAGATTGCCACGCAATGCTTCTGGTTTTCCGATTCCGTTTAAAATACCGTTCCTTTCTATGTCTTTCACAAGTTCGTTTATTCTCTTAAGAGTTTTCTTGTCTTGAGTTTGCCAGTAGATGTATTCGCTCCACGCTTTGTCGTGCCAAATTTTTTTCATGAGCTGAGCCTAATCCTCTATAAGGTCATGCTCTGCACAGTTTATGCCCATACGTATGTCGGAAAGTCTTTTCTGCAATTCTTTTTTTGAGATGGTGGTTTCGTTTTTTGCTTCCAAACCTTTAAGGCCTTCTAGGATTTTTATTATATAAACAACACTTTCGTCAGAAAGACTTTGTATCATTGACAATGCCTGTTCTTTTACTGCTGTCATTTACCGCCTCCTGTTTTATCCTTGCACATATAATAAAATTTCCATCTATAAACTATTATGTTATAGCAAGCATTTTTTTTCAAGCCTGTGTGCCAAAAACTACATCCTAAAAATCCGCGAGTTGGTCAGCACAAGGTTTCCGTCGTCGGTAACAAGCACGTCGTTTTCTAGCCTGCAGCCGCCAAGCTGTGGGTCGTAAAGGCCGGGTTCCAGCGTTATGATGTTGCCGCTCTTAAAAAGCGTGTCTTCTTTTGCCCTCATGCTAACAAAGGGTGCCTCGTGAATCTCTAGGCCTGTTCCGTGGCCCAGTCCGTGTGGCATAGAAAGGCCTT
>DFJV01000174.1:8462-17030 GCA_002373205.1 Treponema sp. UBA3662 | reverse complement strand
GGTGCTGTTTACACGGAGCGTAAATTTTATTTATTCAGACAAAGTACGCACAACACGGAAACCTACTTCATCGTCTGCATACGGAGACATCGCACCTCCCTCACCCGAGGAGAGAACAAGGCAGTCTGCGTCAGAATAATACGAGCCACCTCGATCTGATCGACAGTCTCCATCCTTGTCCCAGCACCACTCATCTACGTTGCCGGTCATGTCATATAAGCCCAGTGCATTGGCAGCCTTTTTCTTTATCTCGTGGGTTTTGCCTCCGCTGTTACCTTTATACCAGGCAACAGCTTCAATGTCGTTGCTACCACTGTATTCAGTCTGTCCGCTGTTGCTGGTGTTGCCACCGCGCGCAAGGTATTCCCATTCCGCCTTGGTTGGCAGACGATAGCCGTTTGCCTTAAAGTCGCAGGTTACAGTAGCCCACACTGAATCATCATAATCACAATCTTCATCTTCGATTGGTAGCGCACCCCATTTGCTTGGGTCTGTCTTGCCCTTTATTTTGTAGCAGGGGGTAAGGCCTTCTGCGATGCTTCTCTTGTTGCAGTAAACTACAGTATCATACCACTGTATATTGTATACAGGGTAGTTGCTTCCCTTGCCCAATTCATCGCTTGGACCGTATTTTTCACCATAAACTGTTCCGTAGCCACAGTATTTTTCGTATTCGCCCTGAGTTACCTCGTGGTCACAAACCCAGAGTTTTGGGATTGTAACCGTGCGGCCTGCAATGAATACTTCAGAACCTTTGATTGCACCTTTTATAGTTGCGCCAGGCACAATCACACCAGAAGAAGAAGCTTTTGCCCCGCTGCCGTTGGCAAAGAGGGCAAGGCTTAGGCCAAGAGAGGCCGTTAGGATTAGGAAAGATTTTTTCATTTTATTCCTCCATAAAATAATATGCGTAAACTCTACCGACTGATTAAGCTAAAGCCTATTTTAAAGCAGAATGCATTTTTTGTAGTGAGTATGTGCGCACAAAAACAAATGAAAATTTACATAAAATTCTGTGAAAAATTCACTGATTGACGTATTAAGCAGGGCAATGACCGGGGTTTTACTTTTACAGATCCCGAATCTAGTTCGGGATGACGAAGGCGACTTTTACACGGCCCTTCGAGAGCCTCAGGGACCGGGCGTGTTTGTTTTGCGGAGGGATTTTTTCCTCTTTCTTGCCGACCAGTACAGAGCCATGGAGGGCGACTTAGCAACACGTAGATTTCCGAAGGGAATCTACGATCCCTTGAAAAATCCATGGAGGGATTTTTCAAGGGCAAGGCAGTTACAAAAGCAACTGCCGCAGAAAAAAATTCGATCTTACTGCAAAACCATTTTGTCGCTGGTTATGGAAGTTTTTCGGATTGCCTTAAAGCGGTTGTTCAGGTCTTCCATGGTAAAGCTTTCCTTCACCGTCTCCTACGATGCCTATTTTGAAAAAGAGCTCTACAGCGGAAAAGGCAGAAGGTCAAAGAAAAAAGAGGCCGCTTTTCTTGAGGAACTTGGCAAAGTCATAGACGGCATTGCTAAAGAGCATGATGCCTGCATTATCTGGGACGAGCCTTTGACAGAAGAAAGAAGGGCATAGCAATCTACACTAATGCCCTTCCCCTACAAGCTTATCGTGCCAATAACAGTCTCATCGTTGGACGAAGACTTGCGCGCTTTTTCTGCTTTTTTTAAGAGGGAATGTTTTTTGCCAAAGAAAGATGATTTTTCTGGAGCAGAAAAGGAGTCGCTTTCAAGTTCGGTGTCGTCAAAGTTCTTTCTTGGGGCAGAGCGCTTTTTGGGGGAAACAAGAAAACCAAAGAGGCTTCCGCAGATTCCACCGGCAAGGCTTATGAATGTAACGGCATTCTTTTTTAGGAAGAGGATGAATCCCTTGTTTGCAGTAAGGGAAAGGCGCACATCGTTTCCGCTATAAACAGAATAGAACTGGTATATTATATAGAAGACAAATATAAATATCCAAGAAAAGCGGATGTGCTTTTTTGCAAGGTCCGTCATTCCGGTAAGGAAAATCATCGTAAAGATTACGCAGGAAGCGCCAAAGACTGGGGCTGGGGAAAGGCATGCGTTCAAGACGCCGGTAACAAGGGCAGAGACTGCAAGCATCAGGGCCAGTACGGGAGAGCCGTAGCGTTCTTCCAGTTCCGGGCCAAGCATTAGTACAAAGAGGCAGTTTATAAAGACGGAAGCCCAGGAGGAAAATCCAAAGACATGCAAAAGAAGCTTTATGTAGTCGGCAGCGGACGAAAAATTAAAGCTTGGGCTGCTAAGCTTTCCGCCAGGGCAAGTAAGGACGGACGCAAGAAGCTTTCCCTTTAGCACAAAAGTGTCCAGAGCAAATGCCACCAATGCAAGAAGGGCAAAACAAACGGTAACAGGAGAATCATTGTAAACTTTTAATTTCTTAGCCATATTTTTATTATCGGGAATTAGGACTTGAAATTTTTAATATTTATTCGTGCGGCACTTTCTTTTGCAGTCCAAGCATCTTGTTTGCAAACCATCGTGCCTTGTGGGTGGCGCTTCCGGGGTTTCGGCATTCGCCTCCATTACCGCTTTGCGGTAACGCTTCGCGCCCCTACAGTGCCTGCCGCGCCTCTTTTTGCATACCATTCTTGCCACAATGAATGTAAAAGGCAAGTACAGATTTTCAATAATCGCAATGCAAAAAACGGAACTTGACCAGTTATATTTTTACAGGTATATTTAATGCAACTAGCACACAGGAAACAAACATGAAGAATTTCGTTACAAAAATTATTGCATTGGCTTTTCTTATTTCTATTGGATCAAGCGCATTTGCCCAATACAAGGGAGACATTCAGCTGGTTCTTGGACACGACCAGCAGTATCTTAGCCTTAATGACGGCGACATTGGCTGGAAGTCCAACAGTTTTGACATTGGCCTAAAGTCTTTTAACACATTTGATGTGGTTAGCTTTTTTGGAGTCGGCTTTTTGGGAAGCTGCGACCTGGCCTTTGGAAAGAGCATTCACACAAAGAATTCTGCTTCCCCAGAAATGGACTTTCTGATTGACTTTGACGCATTTCTGGGGCCGGCACTTACAATCAACATAATGGATGTGGTTGCCCTGCAGGGAGCGGTTGGTTTTGACTGGCATTACCTGGGAATTTCAGGCAAACCGGAGTTTAGACTTCTTGGCGGCAAGAAAGACTATTACGTTTACGGAAAAAGTACCGGCTTTGGTTTTGACGTTCAGGCAAAGCTTTTTCCGGTTGCACCGATTAGCGCAGTCTTTGGCTTGAAGGGCATTTTCTGCGGAGCCGACAGCTACAAGGAAGACATTGACGGTGACACTTCCACTGTAGACGAAGCCATGGATCTTAACTCATTCAAATTCTATGCGGGTGGATCCTTAAACTTCTAGAAAGCAGATTATGAACAATACTGAATTTTTGCGCAATGAGATTTTTTTACGCTACGGCAACATAAAAAGGGCAAGGGGAAATTTCCTTTATACGGAAAAGGGAGTCCGCCTTACCGACTTGTACCGCGAGGGTGGAAGGGCAATTCTTGGCTGGGGCTCGGAAGGAAGCGGGGCATTTACTGTTTTTAAGGATGTCCTGCAACGCGGGCTAACAGGAAGCTTTTCTACGGCTATGACTTACCGCTTGCAAAAGGCCATTAGCGAGCTTCTCTTTAGCGAAAGAAAGATTTTTGTTTTTGCATCCCGGCAAGATGCCCTGCTTGGCGCGCAAAAATTCAGTACGGACATTTCTTTTTACAAGCCCTGGGCTTTGGCTAAAGATTCGTCTGCGGTTGACTTTTCTGCTACAGACTGCGTGATTGTTGAAGCCCCCTTTCCCTGGGCCGGCGAGACGGAATTGCTGGCTGTAAAAGAAGGGCTTTTGGTAAATGGAGCACCTTCTGGAGAAGGTCACTCTGTGGAAGAGACGGCTGAACTTAACGGCTTACGCACAATATACCTTGCCCCTGCAATGGAAGCTGCCCTGGCCCGCTCAATCTACGACCTGATTGCGGCTATTCAAAGCTACAGCGAAAAGGACTTTTTTATCTACGACAAATACATTGCCCCCTACTGGCTTCGCAAAGGCCCCTACCTCTTTCCAAAGGTGGCAAAGGAAAAATACGAAGACTTTGTAAAATTCTGCCTTGACTGCCAGCTTGTGCCCCCGCCCTCATACGAGCAGAACGGAATAGTGCCATTCAAGGCAGACAAGGGCGTGTTTGCAAAGCTTAGCAAAAGCAATAGAAATTAATTTTCATAAAATATGATGGCAGGTAATCAAAAAAAAGAACAGTGAAAATTGGTTTCTTTTATTTTCCCTATGTTAACGAAACCGGAAAGCAATTTTGGGTGCAGCGGAAGGCACACAACGGTAGCAAGTGCGTAGTGTTGTGGGCTGAAAACTCGCATTGGAGCGGAACGTACCCGGCAGCGTAGCTTCAAGCCGCGCAGCGAGTTTAATTTCCTATTCCGCGACACAGCGGGTTTTCAGACGGATTTGCCTGGGAGCGGAACACAAAATTGCTTTCCGTGAGCAAAAGCAACTTCTCCTAAAAAAATTCAGATTTAGGATTTACAGGCCCTGTGGTTCGACAAGCTCACCAACCAGTTCAGGGTGACGTAAATCGCATTTCCCTAAATTCGATTTTTACTTTGCCGATAAAATATGTAGGCAGGCAATTTTCCTGGGTGGAGGTTGCCCGATGATATATTTGGGAGGACGGCTCTATGGCGCAGTCAGAATTGATTCTTTACTTGCTTAAGCTAATTCTGGGAGGGCTGACTGCGTTTTTAGCCGTGCTTTTGTGGAGCAAAACCCGCGATTCCGCATGGATGAGCCTTGTTGCAGGAACAGTAATAGGCTACGCAGGCATTGTCTACAACTTGCTTTTGGACTTTGGTTTTGTCTTTACAGTTGATTTTGTTGTTTTTGGAATCCCCATTACAAGCCTTTTGTTTACGGTAATTCCCCTTCTTTTCTTTATCCTTGCATTTTCCCTTATGCTAAGGCGCCTGCTCTAGGCTATTGCCCAAGTTCTTTAGCAGAGGCGTAGCCAAAAAATCTGTTATGAAAAGAAACTTTCTCTTTTACACGACCAGCCCTACCCCCGATTGGAAGGGCGCGTCAGCGTTCGCGGCAGGGCATACAAAAAGCCACCTGTTAGCGTTGGCATGACCTGTAAAACGGACGGGCCTGCCGCGAATGGAGGGGTTGGGGCCCCGGAACCCTGGAAAGCGGGTTAGCAATTTAAGGCAGGTCCGTGGTTCGACAGGCCGCTGGAAGCTACGCTGCGAGGCACCAACCGTGGTTCGATGAACTCACCAACCGTGGTGGTTACAGGGAGGAGAGCTTTTCGTTTACTAGCTTTGAGGCAATTTTTGGGTTGGCCTTGCCTTTGGATTCCTTCATTACCTGACCGGTAAGCCAGCCAATAACGTTGGTTTTTCCACCCTTAAAGTCTTCTACGGCCTTGGGGTTTGCGGCAATAACGCTGTCTACGATTGCTTCGATTGCGCCGTTGTCGGAAACAACTTCCATGCCAAGATCCTTTGCAATCTTTGCGGGCATGTCGTTTGTCTCGAGCATCTTTGCAAAAACGGTCTTTCCCTGGGCACCAGAGATTTTTCCTTCAGCAATGATGTTTACAAGTTCCGTAATGTGGGCAGGCGTAATTGTTACGTCGTTGATTGTCTGCTTGTTTGCGTTCAAGACGGAAAGCAGCTCTGCCAAAATCCAGTTTGCAACCTTCTTTACGTCCTTGGCACCTTCGGCGGCCTTTTCAAACCATTCTGCAAGGTCGCGGGTAGAAGTAAGGGTCTCCACGTCAAAGTCGCTCAAGCCGTATTCCTTCTGCAACCTAACGCGCTTGGCTTCCGGCAGTTCACCAACACGGCTTTTTGCGCGGCTAAGCAAGTCGTCGCCAACGCTAAAGGGCTTAATGTCCGGTTCTACAACAAAGCGGTAGTCAACAAAGCTGTTTTTTGTACGCTGAACAACTGTCTGGCCTTTTTCTTCGTCCCAACCCATAGTCACTTTGAATCCAGGGTTGAATTCCTGGCGGTCTTCCTGGAATTCCTTGAGCTGCCTCTGGGCTTCGTAAGTGCAGGCTTCCTTGATTGAACGGAAGGAGTTAAGGTTCTTTATTTCGCTGATTGGTGTGTGCCAGAGCTTGCCGTCTTCCCAGACATTCAGGTTGATGTTGGCGTCGCACCTCATGTTTCCTTCTTCCAGGTTACCGTTTGTTACCTTCATGTAGCGGAGGATTTCCTGAACGGTTTCCATAAAGAGGGCAGCTTCTTCCGGGCTAGACATATCGGGCTTGGTTACGATTTCTATAAGAGGCGTACCTGAGCGGTTGTAGTCAATGTAGGAGTGCTTTCCGGGAAGGTGGAGTGACTTACCTACGTCTTCCTCCAAGTGGATTCTTTCTACACGGACGCGGCGGTACTTTCCGTCTTCTATGATGCAGTCCTTTCCAATAAAATTCAGCGGACGGAATTTTTCGCCGCCCTTCTGCTGGTCCTTTGGAAGCTTTGCCATCGGAAGGTCAACGTGGCCGTCCGTACAAAGGGGAATGTCGTACTGGGTAATCTGGTAGCCTTTTGCAAGGTCGGGGTAAAAATAGTGCTTGCGGTCAAACTTTGTAAAGCGGGCAATGTTGCAGTTAAGCGCCATTCCGGCAACAGCACCAAGTTCCACGTAGCCCTTGGAAATGCGGGGCATTGCTCCGGGAAGGCCAAGGCATACCGGGCAAACGCGGGTGTTGGGCATTCCACCGTAGCGGTTTTCGCAGGCGCAGAAGGCCTTTGTGTTTGTTAAAAGCTGGGTGTGAATTTCGCAGCCGATTACTATTTCATATTTGTCTATCATTTTCGTTTCCTTAACCAATTGGTGGCTAGACTAGGGCAAGCAGCATAAATGCCAACAGCCTAAGTGTTAGTTACTTTCTCCAACAGGAGATCCGCAGCCGGGGTGCTCTTCTTCCCATGCCTGTGCAACGCTCAAAATCTTTGCCTCGCTGAACATGGGGCCTGCAAACTGTATGCCAACCGGCATTGAGTCGCTCTTACCGGTAAGGGCAGCCTTTGCAAAGGGACCGTTTCCGCCTACCGTAATTCCGGCTTCCACACCCTGGCCCTTTGTGTGTCCGCAGGGAACGGAAATGCTTGGTATGCGGGCAAGGTTTACAAAAACCGTAAAGAGGTCGCTAAGGTACATCTCAAGCGGATCGTCAACCTTCTGGCCCAGCCTAAAGCTTGGAGTCGGGCAGGTTGGGCAAAGAATCAGGTCGTAGCTTTCAAAAAGCTTTGCAACTTCCCTCTGGATTCTTGCGCGTACGGCCATACCCTTCTTGTATGTGTTGCCGGAAAACTGCTCAGAAAGAACGTAGTTTCCGATTATGATTCTTCTCTTTACCTCTGGCCCAAAACCTGCGCTGCGGGTGTCTACATAAAGCTGGTCGTAACCGGCCTCATTGTCCACACGGGCACCGTAGCGGATTCCGTCAAAGCGGCTAAGGTTGGATGCAACTTCGCTAAAGGCAATAACATAATAGCTTGCAATGGAAGCATCCAAAACTGGAAGGTCAACAACGTCTATCGTGGCACCCTTCTGTTCAAACCATGCGCGTGTTTCTGCAAAGACCTTGCCAACATCCTCGTCCAAACCCTTGCTTTCCAAGAACTGCTTTGGAATTGCAATCTTTAGCTTGGCAAAGTCTGCGGAAGACATTGCGCTAAGATTTTTAAGTGAAGCGGCAGAAGGCAAATCGGCAGAAGTATCGTCGTAAAAGTCTGCGCCGGCCATAACGCTAAGGGGAGTTGCTATGTCCTGTGGCGTGTGGCCAAGAATACCAACCTGGTCAAGGGATGAACCGTAGGCAACAACACCCCAGCGGCTTAAAACGCCATAAGTTGGCTTTAGACCGTAGACCCCGCAGTAGGAAGCAGGCAAGCGTACAGAGCCGCCGGTTTCCGTACCAAGTGCAAAAAGCGCCTGGTTTGCAGCAACAGCCACAGTTGAACCGCCGGAAGAACCGCCGGAAACATAGTCGCGGTTAATGGGGTTGCGCGTTGGACCGTAGGATGAATACTCTGTGGAAGAACCCATGGCAAATTCATCCTGGTTGCAGCGGCCAAGCGGAATTGCACCTGCATTCTTTAGGCGGCCAATTACGGTTGCATTGTAGGGCGCAACATAGCCCTTTAGAATCTTAGAAGAACAGGTAAGGCGCTTTCCCTGAACCGAAATATTGTCCTTGTTTGCAAAGGGAAGACCCAAAAGAGGCTTCTCTTCAAACAAAGCATCAAGCTTACCAGATGCGCGGGCCTCTGCAATCTCTTCGTCCGCTTTTTTTGCAAGTTCCAGTGCATCATCGTAGAGTTCAATAAATGCGTTAAGCGGCTTTTCAGACTTCTGGTCGGCCGTAAAAGTGTCTATTGACTTTTGCACCAGTTGCTCGCTGGTTACCGTGCCACCCTTTAGGGCAGCAATTGTTTCTTTTATAGTATTCATAACAATTCCTTTGCAATTAAAAGAATAATAATATTCAAGGTGGGGGAAGTC
>DFJV01000174.1:0-8239 GCA_002373205.1 Treponema sp. UBA3662 | reverse complement strand
GCGAGTTTCGAAGAAACTCGATAGCAACCGCAAGGTTGCGACCAACGCCTGCTCAATATGAACATGCGTCACAAGCATGCCTTGCGAGTTTCGAAGAAACCCGTTAGCAAAAGGAGGTTACGGCCAACGCCAGCTTAAGCTCCCTCGCCAAGAACCTTTGGAACCTGGAAGTAGCCGTCCATAAAATTAGCCGCATTGATTTTCTTTACGTCGCTCATTTCAAGACCGGGAACAACAGTGTCATCGCGAAGTTTTTCCGCATCAGTTGAAGGGTAAGCATCGTATGGATTTTCACTGTCATCGTACTTGGAAAGAATGTCAAAATAACCAACGATGTCATCCACCTGCTTCTTAAGGGTTGCCATGTCCGTACTTTCCGGGGACAGGCGTGAAAGATACAAAAGTTTTTCCAAAGTGTCCTCAGACACCTCTTTATGTGTAGTAGTAGCCATGCCGTGAATTATAGCAAATAGCGCTATTTTATGGAAGAGATTGGCAATTCTTTGGCTATAGCACATGCCTTATACAAATTCCAATACCACCCAGGTATTAGCATGCATTACCATAAAACTTTTACAGCATATTGAGGGATTATAGTGTCACTTGTAATTATAGTTAGTTTTCTTTTTATTGCCTGAGAAATTATTAGCCGGTCAAAAGGATCTTTATGTATCATAGGCAAGACTTTTACCCCTTCTATTTCCTCTGAAAGGATAGGAATAATTTCAATACTTCTGTTCTTGCAGATTTTTTCTATATCCGGGATAGTTGTTTGTATTGCCAGTTTTCCAAGAGTCTGTTTTATTGCAATTTCCCAGAAAGAAGCTATGCTTACGCACAACTCTTTTTCAGTGGTAATAATTTGGATTGCTTGTTTTGTAAGTCCACTCGGATTACAAAGAGTATAGATAAGAGCATTTGTATCAAGAATATATTTCACATATACTCCTTAAAACATTCAGGAGTTTCGTCAAAGTCTGGTGCCATATAAAAGCCTTCTTCCAGACCGCCAAGTTCGCGGGTGAACGGAGTTTTTTTAGCATTCGTTTTCTGGGAAAGCAAAAATTTTACCTTCTCAAAAATCTGTGTCAATTCTGGAACACCAAGATTGTCAAGTTCGGTATTAAAATAGTTAAATGCAAAATCACTCATAGCACACCTCCTTCTTCTATAAATATAACACTTTTTTGCCAATCTGCAAAGCAAAAGAAGATTCTTGCCAGCTGGCATAAAGCCTACGAAGAGCGAAGCATTAGAAACCTACGCGGGATTGGAGGGGCCGTTGGTTAAAAACTGCATCCGTGCAATTTTTAACCATGAGTTTTCTACAAAAACTCACCTGTTTTTTTCGCCAACAAATGACGCGCCCTCCTTGGCGCTGCTTGTTTGCAGGTAAAAAATGGCAAGTGTCGATTTTAGAGGAGAAATGGATGGTAGAGCGGAAAAAAGTACCGTCCAAATTTAAAAAAAATTCAATGGAAAGAATCTATTGCAAGAGAGGGCTGGCAACGGTAGAATTGCCTTATGAAATTGATGATTGCAAGCGACATTCACGGCTCTGCGGCTTTTTGTGCAAAGATGGCGGAGCGGTTTAGGGAAGAGGATGCGGACAGGCTACTGCTCTTGGGAGACCTGCTTTACCACGGGCCGCGCAATGACCTGCCGCTTGAGTACGAGCCAAAGAAAGTTATTGAAATGCTGAATGCTCTTGGACAGAGGATTTTTTGTGTTCAGGGTAACTGCGATGCAGATGTTGACCAGATGGTGCTTAAGTTTCCGATTTGCGCAGAGTATGCTGTTTTTGCTACAGGAAGCCGCCTTGTTTACGCAAGCCACGGCCACATTTTTAATGACGAAAATCCGCCGCCACTTTGCGAAGGCGACATTCTTCTTTGCGGGCACACTCATGTTCCTGCCAAAAAGTCTTGCGGAAATTTTACCTATCTGAATCCGGGTTCAGTTTCTATTCCAAAAGAAAATAGTGCACACTCCTACATGGTTTACGAGGATGGTCTTTTTGTATGGAAAAATATTCTGGACGGAAAGGCTTATGACGAGTTTAGCATTTAGCTTACCACAATTCCTGCTTAGCAAATAATTGTGCACAGAAGAAAACGGAAATCAGTTTTGTGCGTAACGGGAAGCGAAATATGGCTGAAAATCCATTTGCGAGGTGCGAATGAAGTGAGTCAGATTACTGCTTCCTGTTTAGCAAATAAGTGTGCGCAGAAGTAGGCGGAAGAGCGTATTGGCATGGCGCGACTTTGCATCCTGCTTTTGCCCTAAAAGACCGCAGGTCGTTTGACGGCAACTGGAGCGACAGGACAATACACTCTGGGAGCCTAATTCTGCGCAGTGTTACCTTTGCCAAAGAAGAATTTGAAACACATGCCGCTTTGTGGTAAGATAAAGGCGCTTTATGACTGCTTTGGATGAAATCAAGAGACTTGCGCAAAAAGAATTTCCTCTTTTTATAAAATACATTTGTGACGGCCTTACCGGGGCCCTTGTTCAGAATACGCATTTTTTTCCAATGCCGGTGCGCGTAAACTTTGCAAAGGAAGCGGAAAACCCCGAGGAAAAGGCACAGATTCTTAGCGAGCTTTACGAGAACAGCAAGAATGTTTGCGGTACAGGCTACACTCTGGAGATTGAACTTGTAAGCACACGCAGCAAGGGCAACCGCAAGGTTCTAAAGCGGATATGCTTTTTGACGGAAGATGACTACTTGGCATTTCTAATAAAGAGCAATGCAGCAGATGGCGCTACGGCGGGGGCTGTGGGTGCAGGAATGGGTGCGGGTACAAGTGCAAGCGCAAATGAGGGTGCAGGCGCAACAGATGCTTCCGAATACGAAACAGAAGGCTTTAACGAGGCAATCTTTGCAATCATAGAGTCGGGTCTTTTGCTTGCTGAAGAACTTCCCACATGGGCATTCAAGCACCTGGCAGAACTTGGCCGCTACCACGAAGACGAGCATTTCTGGCAGAACATCTGCAAAGTGGCGCGCTGGCTAAAGAGCAACAAGAACTGCAACCTCTACATAAGGGAGCTACCCTTTATAAATTCCATTCCGCCCAAATTTATAGAAGACAACAAAAATCTTATCCATTCCCTGGTAACGCAAGACGCCATAAAGATTTCCTTTGAGGCAGACCATGGCCTTTTGGGCAAGCAGACAACCGTAAGATTCCGCTCGCTCTGCAAAGAAGTACCTCTTATGCTGGGACAAATGAAGCTAAAGGAGCTTACGGTTCCAATAGAAGACTTCTGCATGCTTCCCAAAAGCGGCATACTGCAGGGCATAGAAAATGTTTTCATCGTGGAAACGGAGATGGTCTACCTAACCTTTCCCGAATGCCCAAAAAGCCTTTGCATACTGGCACAGGGCTACAACGCAAACGTCCTAAAGCTCTGCGACTGGCTAAAGGAATTCCCCCTCTACTATTTTGGCAATTGCTCTGAAAATTCATTCAGCATGCTTTCCAGCCTAAGGGGCTACTTTGAAAACTTAAAGTCCTTCTGCATGGATATGTCAACAATCAATGCTTACAAGGATTGCCTGCAAAAAGGGGACGATTCATTTGTTCAGACCATTCCGCCAAACCTTGACTATGCGGAAAACCAGGCCTATCTTTTCCTGCACGATTCAGCGGAAAAAAATTGCCTTAGCCAGGACAACATTTCAATAGAATATATTCAAAAAGCCCTTGCACAACTTTTCCATGATTGTTAAAATTAGTCTTAATGAAGTCGGTTCGGATTTTTAGGTTGTCATTTTTTCTAGCTGCAATTTCACTTTCCCTTGCAAGGGTGGCAGCTTCTGATTTTTCTATAAGACAGGCACTAATTTCCAAACCGCTTCCCGAAGATTTAAAAATCTTTCAAAAAGCCTACCCCGACCTTATTTTTTTTGTAAGCTACGACCCAAACATTGACGACTGGAACATAACAGTGCGCTTTCCCCCGGACCCAGACCGAGGTGGCCATTACGAAAGCGCTGAATTCTACTGGGCAGAAGGAAAGCTTTTGCCCAAGGAAGAGCTTGAAAACAAAAAGAATTATACGGAAATTCTCTATAAATACCCAGAGCTTTCTTGCGCACCAGAAAAGCTTACCAAAGCGGAGCGTCAAAAGATAAAGGCTGAATATTCCGCCGCAAACAGAAAGACCGCACCCGGAACTTCCATGTTCTTCTTTGACGCAATGTATTCAGCCACCAACAAGGTAGACATGGAGTCCCACCTGGTAAGAACCACCTTTCTTGGCCACCCCACAAGGATTCATGAACGTATATACTATCAGTTCAAAGAAGCCGAAAAGAAAATAAAGAGCGCAGCTGCAAAAGACAAGGAACTTCAGGCCTTTGTAAAAAGCATAAAATCTTCCGCCGCCTTCAACTGGAGGGTCATAGCTGGAACCAACAGGCTTTCCCTTCACAGCTACGGAATAGCAATAGACGTTCTGCCCAAAAAGCTTAAGGGCAAGTCTATTTTCTGGCAATACGAAACCGGCAGGAATCCAAACGACTGGATGGCAATTCCAAATTCCAAGCGCTGGATGCCGCCAAAAAAATTTATTGATATTTTTGAAAAGGAAGGATTCATCTGGGGTGGCAATTGGGTAAACTTTGACAACATGCACTTTGAATACCGCCCGGAACTACTTTACTTTAACGGCATAGAGGTGGAAAAATGAGACTTGAGCAGGCAATAAAAATAGTAAGCGAGCAGATTGATGCTCTTTTATGTACAAAGGAAAAAATCATTGTAGCCATAGACGGCATTTCCGCCTCCGACAAGTCAATGCTGGCCCACGTCCTCCACAGAATCTACATTCCCGACACCACGATTTTCCGCACGGATGACTTTTCGCTCAGGAAGGAACAGCGTGACCCCAAGCGCATTGCAAAGCCCGGCTACAACTTTGACTGGGAACGCTTTGAGCAGCAGGTCCTTATTCCCCTTTCCCAGGACAAGCCTGTAATCTACCAGCGCTTCAACTTTTCTACGGAAGAGCTGGAACCGTCAATCACCGTAATGCCGGCAAAAATAAACATTGTTGAAGGAACTTTCTGCATGAACGAAAATTTGCAGAAATACTACGACTATTCAGTTCTGGTAAGAATGCTTCCCTCCGCTTTGGAAGAAAGGCTAAAGAACCGCTCCACCGCAAAGAATTCCATCTTTGCATCAAGGCAGCCTTTGGAAGAAATCTACTTTGAAAAAACAGACGTGGCCTCCAAGTGTTCTCTCGTTGTGGATTTGGAATAATGAAGGTTTCAAAGCGCTTCTTGCTTCTGGCACTTGCAAACACCTTGGCGGCATTTCTACTGGCAGCAGGAATTGTCCTTTACGAAAGGCATGTTTTTAGTGGCCTTAACAAGCTTTCCTACACCCGCTTGTGGTGCGACGGATGCTTTGTTTCCGCAGTCATTTTTTTGGGTTCAGGGGTTCTTGTGGCAGTAAGCAGGAACGGCGGATTTGATTCAATCAGCTATGCATTTTCCCGGCTGGCAAAAAGATTCATTCCTTTGGCAGGCAAATCACAGTATTCAGGCAAAGCTCGGAATTCGGGCAATGCTGAAGGGGCAGGCAAAGATCAGGATTCAGGCAAAGCTCAGTGCGCAAAAAATCAAAGCTATCTTGAATATGTAAAAGAAAGGCACGCAGACGGTAAAAAAAGTCCCCACCCCCTGCTAATGGTAGCAGGAAGCGTAATGCTTTTGGCATCTTTTATACTTCTTGTATTGGCATAATCTTATTCTTTCTAAGCCGCATGTAAAAGAAAAGCGAAAAGGTAACGGACACAACCTCCGCAATCAGAAAAGAAAACCAGACGTTGCGTATGTTACCGGTAAGAGACAAAAGGTAGGCAACTGGCAAAAGAATCACCAGCTGTCGCATAAAGGCAACAATCATACTGTAAACCGCGGAACTAAAGGCTTGGAAGACAGAAGAAAGCGTTATGGAAATTGCAGCACCAATAAAGCTTGGCGCAATTATCCTTATTGCAGGAATGCCAATCTTAAGCATTTCGTCTGTTGCAGAAAAGAGCCTTAGCAAAGGGCCAGGAATCAGCTCAAAAAGCAAGAGGCCAAAGCCCATTATTGAAAGTGCAAACAAAAGCCCCGTGTGAACAGACTTAAAGATGCGCTTCTTTTTGCAAGCCCCGTAGTTGTAGGCAATTATTGGAACAAGGCCGCTGTTAAGGCCAAAGACCGGCATAAAGACAAAACTGTTCAGCTTAAAGTAAACGCCGTAAACCGCAATCGCCGTAGTGCTAAAGATTCCAAGAATCAGCTGCAAAAGATAGGTTGTTATGGAAGTTGCACCGTTAAAGAGAATCGTTGGAATAGCCACAAGATAAATCTGCTTGATGGTTGCAAAGTCCGGCTTAAAATTCCTAAACTTAAACTGAATGTCATGGTTAAAGGCAAGGTTAAAGACCAGCGAAAGAACCATGCTAAGGCACTGGCCAATTACCGTAGCAATGGCAGCACCCGCAACCCCAAGCTTTGGAAAAGGCCCCAGGCCAAAGATAAGGCAAAAGTCAAGCACCACGTTGCAAAGGGCACCGGATATCTGCGAAATCATCGTAAAAAAAGTCCGTCCCGTAGCCTGCAAAAGCCTGTCCAGCATAACAACGCCAAACAAACCAAACGAAGCCTTCATTACAATGTGCATGTAGTCTTCGCCGTAAGAAACAATCTGGGCAACCCCCTTGGCAGAAGAAACAAAATACGGGCGCAAAATAAAAAATGAAAGCAAAAGAAAAAAGATGTAGTTGCAAAAGGCAAGAAAGAGACCGTTCATGGCAGCCTTGTTCACATCCTCAGACTTCTTCTGGCCAAGCTTTGTGGAAAGCAGGGCATTAACGCCAACCGCAGTACCCACACCAAAAGCAATCATAAGGTTCTGCAGGGGAAAGGCAAGCGAAAGTGCCGTAAGCGCATTCTCGTTTATGCGGCCAACCAGCGCTGAATCCACAATATTGTAAAGTGCCTGAATCATCATAGAAATCATCATCGGCAGGGAAATGTTCACGATAAGCAGGGGAACGCTCATAGTCCCCATTTTGTTTTCTTTAACTTGCGGCATGTGCACAATAATATTGATATTCTTGAAATATGTCAAACCGCAAGCGTTTATTTTTTTTAACCTTATTCTTCTGGACGGAACCTTTATCCGCTCTACCATTCATTCCATATCTAACTCGACAGCCATTTCTTTTCGTCACCGCCGTTCCGGGGTTCCGCCTTTCGGCTCCATTCTCTGCGAGAACGCTGCGCGCCCCTCCATGGCGGCGTAGGCTTTGTTTGCAAAACCGCTGGACAATTATACATTCTGCAAACACCGAATTGATTTTAGTGCATGGTTATTCGCGCGGAGGGTTCAATACCCCGATGCTCTGCTGCGAGGTCCGTTGATTAGTGATAGTGGATTCACAGACAAAGCAGATTTTTAAGAAAATCCAGACGAAGGCTTGAACTGGGGATTCGATTTTGGTGCAAGCTGGACATTCTAGTTCCCTGCCAAGCAGCAAAAAAAAACATTTCCACCGGTGGTGTCTATGATAGCCCCGGCCACCATGCTACAGGCTACGAAAGTAGATTCAGCATCCGTCAAACATTCAGCCACAACTTGTACAGCCACTAAAACGAGAGTGCAAGGTGACAACATTCACTAGCTCGCAGCGCAAAGCAACCTGTCAAGCGCGGTCCCTGAGGCTCTCGAAGGGTGGTCCCTGAGGCTCTCGAAGGGCCGGTGACCATTTGCAAACAGGCCCCCTACGACAGGCTCAGGGGGCGGATTGTTTTTGTTGCAAAAAAAACACCTCTCCAACGAAGAACCGCCATCCCGAACTTGATTCGGGATCTGTAAAACATTCAGCCACAGTGGCTACAGACCCTGAAACAAGTTCAGGGTGACGTAGGGTACTGCACCCGCAGCGCAGCGTCAAGCGGCCTGTCGAAGGGTAGTCCCTGAGGCTCTCGAAGGGGCGATGTCTCTTTGCAAACAGGCCCCCTACGACAGGCTCAGGGAGCGGATTCTTTGTGTTAGCAAAAAAAAACACCTATTATTAATTCTGCTATATGACAGTATTGTAAGTCTGTAACTTGTTACAATACAGATATTTATCTAGGGTGGTCAAAAATATAACAAAAAATTATTTTTGGCGGAAAATTTTATTGTAATAGTCTTAAATTCTGACACGCGAAAAAATGTTAAATTTGCCA
>DFJV01000131.1 GCA_002373205.1 Treponema sp. UBA3662 | reverse complement strand
TGCGGTACAACCAGTTGTTATGGCGACAGGCCACTGGCCTGCTTTTTTAGGAAGGAAAAATGAAAAAAATTATTTTATCAATGATACTAACAACATTCTTTTCAATTGCTCTATTTGGGCAAAATATTGAAGATTTTGAAAAAGATTTTATCAATGCAACTAAAACTGAGTTTACTGAAACAGATTTAAATAACATGTATCAGACATATTCAGTTTTTCTGGAACCTTACTATGACATGATGGAGCTTATGGAAAATGATGAACAAATTGTTGAATATCCACTGTCAAAATTTAAAGAAACTGCCAGTTACAAAAATAATATTAATATTTTATTTAACTCAAAAAATGACAACCAACGATTATTGTCTTATTTGGTTATTGCAGGAGCCGGTGATAAAAAATTTGAAAAAAAACTTTTAGAAAGACTTAAAACCGAAAAGTCCGAGGGCAATGTTATTTGGGCTGGTATGACTTTGATGCTGTTAAAAAGCAAACAAACAACTGCTCTATTTGATTTTTTGGTAGAATACGAAAATTTTGGCGACAGTCATATGATTCCTTTGTATATTCAGCTGGATAAGAAATCTTTACAAAAAACTGCTTACGATAGAATTAACAGTGAAAATGTAAGGGCAAAAATTCTCGCCGCACAAATTCTTTCAGTTACTGGAAACAATAAAAAAACAGAAAAATTATTGCGAGATGCAGTCAAGAACTGGGATTATAGTATAAAGGGGTATGCAATTTATTCTATAAAAGAACTTAGAATTGGCAACCTCAAAAATGATTTTATTCCGTTATTAAATAATCCAAAGACTCGGAGTATTGCAATTCAGGCTTTGGCTAACAGCCCGACAAAAGAAGATGTTGATTTTGTAAACCAGTTATTGGATAACAAAGGCCCTGTTTCCGAGGAGCTATTAGACGGATATTATGAATCAAAAAATATAGAAAATATAAAAGTTTGGTTACACTTAGTTTCCACAAGAGAGATTCCTGAAAATTATTTTTTTAGTGTAAATGAACAACCTCTTTTATTTTCGGATGAATTATTAAAAGATGTTCAGAAAGCATTAAAGACGACAAAACACATACAAATTCAACAATATCTAATTAGTGTATTGGAAGGTAGAAGTGACCAAGAGTCAATGGATATAATTTTTACTTATTTAGACAGCAAAGATTCTTCAGTCAGGTATTGGACTGTAGATGCTTTGAAAGGAAAGCAACCTGTTGAAGTTTTAAATAAACTGATAGAAATGTTAAAAGCTCCAGAACAAAGAGTTGTTTCAATCACCAATGTATTAATAGAAAATAAAATTGACTCGCTTCAAACTACTTATGAAAAAATATACCAGACAGAAAAGAGCTTGGAGTGGCAAAGAAGCTCGATTGAATATCTGTCAACTTTCCCAAAACAAAATCATAAAAAGATATTTCTGGAAATATTAGAAAATGCTAAAGAGGATTCTTTTATAAAGATGAATGCTGCTATGGGGCTGGCAAATTTAAAAGATGAATCTTCTGTAGATGCAATAATTAAAACTTGCGAGAAAGAAAGTGCCCATAGTGATTATAACGCTCGGACTTATTTAGTCGCATTGTCAAAAATTAAAGGTGAAAAGGCAAAAAGATATATTGAAAAATATAAGAATAGTAAAGAAAATATGGTTAAAGATTTAGCAAATGAATTACTTGCAGGTTGGGGTAAATAACATATTCTAACCCCGTTCATTGTTATGTGTGTGCCCATGCAGTAGCGCAGGAAGTAAAAAATGGATGATATATTTAATTTTAAATTACATATAAAAGAAATAATCACCCCAATAATGAAAAAATTGGGGTTTAAGAAAACAAATTTAAATTTCACAAGAATAAATGGAAGGTATTTGGAAAAAATCGTACTTCAAAAAAGTCAGTTTAATTTAGCTGCGTCAGAAAAAACTATTTTTGTAAATTATTATACATACTTAAGAGATGACCAATCATATTGGCTCACTTTTAATCGGCTAGAAAATAAAATGAAATATGCATTTTATGACAGCTGGAGTTTTTTTGATGAAAATGACTTAATTAAAATGCTAACTTTCTTAGGTAAACTTTTAAATAACTATACCAATACTTTTTATGAAGCAATGGAAAAATATCTGGATACAGTTCCTGAAATTTCAAGAGACATAAAATGTTCAAATAATATTGAAGAAAAATGTTCAAAAATATTTAAGGATATTCAGCAAAAAATACCCGAAGAAGAAGTTTTAATATTTAATCTTGAAAAAGAAAAAAGATTGCCTCCTAAAATTCAGTATTGTGCTTGCACTGATATGTTAGTAAGCGAATGTAATCTTGATAGCTTTCCCATTGAAATATTAAATCAAGGAAAAGAACTGAATGGTTTAAAGATTGTTTTTTCTGGAGAAGCAATAAAAAAAGACTTTATAAGTATAGAAAGAATAGTCTGTTGCAATTATTCTAAAAAAGTCTTGTTTGAAGTAGAAGAAAATAAAATTAACAAAAATGAAAAAGATAAATATTTAATATTTTCATTTGATGATTTAAAAATGAATCCGGGATATGACGAAAGCAAACTTTCAGAACTTGCCAAGAAAGATTTTTTTGCATTTCAACGAGCAGACAAATATCATAAATTCGACGTAATCAAATTTCATGTTTATTACAAAATAAATAAACCAGAAGGCAAATTTCAAGTTTCGGTTTGTCCAAATGAAAACTATGAAGAAGGCCAAGAAGGATGTATAATAGAAATTAGAGAAAATGAACCTACTTATGAAGAGGTTATGGAGAAATATGGAATAACCACATGACAAATCTTTGAATCTGGCAGGTAGTCAAGCTGCCTGTGGTTTAAGTAGTTGTTAACGGTGTGCTAATAGAGGGGAGAGAAATAATGGAAAAGATTGGAATAGGAAAAGAAAATATTGTACGTATAGTTATGAACTCATTGGCTCTTGTTGTATTTTTAGTAGCCTTAGCTGTTATATACTTGGAGCATCTTAATGGATGGTACTCAATAATTCCTATCGTTTTTATTTTTCTATTTTTATTTGCAATAATCAATGAATTCTATGAATGTATTTTTTATGATGATACTCATCTTGTAATTCGAAGCTTTAGTGGCATAGAAAGTATAGATTTTGTTGATGTTGTAAAAATTAAACGTGACTTTATTGTAGATAAAGCAGTTCATGGAGGAGGACATTGGCGTTATACCGTGCAAATAAAAACAAAAGACCAAAGTGTAAAAGAGATAGTTGTTCCCTTTCCTCAGCTAATACATAATCAGCATCTGCAAGATTTGTTTTTACGGATTAAAAAGTTAAACAAAGATGTTGTATGGGTAAAAATCGAAAGCTAAAAAAATAATTGAACTTTAGGACTAGGAGTGTTTAATGAAAAAGAAAATCATATTGTTAAGTGTATTTATATTCTCATTCTCGTTTTTGTATGCAAAGAGAACTCCGGCTCCGGAAGTTCCGTCAATAATTCATAACGGCTACGAATATATTGCAGATTATTCAGAAGGAATTTTTTGCGGACAGGGACAGGTAATCATCAAATCTGTAAGTGATTCAAAAATAAAGAAAACAATTTCAATTTATTCAGTTTGGTATAATCCCTTTTGGGAAAGGGATGTTCAATGGATTTTTATTAAGAAAACAGAATTGCTTGATAATGATACAATTCGTATTTATAATGAGAATGGTGAAATTTTTGATTTAAAATTAATTAAGTATAAGGTTAAGAAAATAAAATAATTGTATAACAAAGGTTCGTGGCTGGCGAGCCGCTGTACTGCAAGCTATAGGAGAACGAAATGAAAAAAGTAGTTTTAATATTTTCATTATTAATTATAAACTCTTTAGTTTTTTCGCAAGAATCAAAATATAGAATTGATGGAAAATCATACTCTAAACAGATTTATGACGAAAACAATAATCGGATTACAAATTTTCAAAACTGGGAATTGATTCAAGATTTTTATATTTCTCCGGACAATAAAAAAATGCTCGTTTATCATAGGCCCGATAAGGCTAAGGCATTTCTTATGACTCTATATGATTTAAAAACAAATGAAATAATAGCTGAATGTGAGCCGGGCTGGGCATGTCAAGATGTTAAGTGGACAAAAGATTATTTGATAAAAGTTTGGAGAACTTCTGGCGGAGGGACAAGATTTGAATACAGAAGTTATAAAAATCTTTCAATTGTAAGAGTAGTAACATCTTACTACCCATTTGAAGATGTGGAAGATAATGTTTTAATCAATCCAGATTCTGTTATGAGGAAGATTGAATTTTATAACTATTCTGATGGCAAAGAAATAAAAACAATTGATTGTGTAAAAGAATTAGCAGATAAAAAGATTTATGCTGGATGGATACAAATCAGAAAAGTTAGAAAGGTTGGGAAAAGAAAGTATGAGTTTGATATTGAAGGTGGTTTAAACATTGAGGGAAAAGAAGGTGAGAAATTCCAAAGCGTTATAAAAATTGAGCTTTAGTGTTTGAACAAAGAAGCAGACTTGCTCATTTTTTATTGGCTTTGGGAGGTTAAAAAAATGAAGTCGTCAGATAAAGAAGTGAAAATTTCAACATCAGAAAATTGGTTGTCTCTCTATTCTTTTGTACTCTATCTTGATAATTCGTCTGTCAAATTTTCTATAAATGCACAT
Source organism: Treponema sp. UBA3662 (assembly GCA_002373205.1). GTDB lineage: Bacteria > Spirochaetota > Spirochaetia > Treponematales > Treponemataceae > Treponema_D. The sequence continues at coordinate 9,225 of DFJV01000131.1, read as the reverse complement.
AGTCATTTTTTTGAAATAAAAAACTTTGAATTCTATTCGGATACGGTTTTATTTAAAAATTTTCTTGGTGGACTAAAAGAAATATATAGAAACGAAAGAAAATCTGTAGAATTATCTCCGACCTTTGAGGATGATTTAATAAAAATACTTGCAGATGATTTGGGGCATATAAGGATTGTTTGCGAAGTATATAATCATAATGTTTATAAAGAAACTTGCAGGCTAAGTTTTGAACTTGACCAAACCTTTCTTCCAAACTTTATAAAAGATTTAGAGCAAGTATATTTGGAGCTAGGATTTGTAATATAGATTTTTTGCTTTTTTGAATTTGACTTTACGTAAAGAAAATGTTATATTATACGTAAAGGAGCTCTGTATGGATGCAAAATTAACTTTGAGTATGGACAGTTCTGTTATTGCCTCGATGAAAGGGTATGCTTCCGAAAATAATTCCAGCATATCACAGATTGTGGAATCATTTTTTAGGAATTTACTTTCTTCCCAATCTAAGAACCGAAAAATATCACCGCTTGTTCAAGAATTAAGTGGAATAATTCCTAATCAGAGCGATGATAAAGATGATTATATAAACTACTTGGAAGCAAAGTATGAGTAAAGTTCTTTTTATTGATTCTGATGTTATTTTAGATGTGCTTGAACGACGCGAACATTTTTATGAATATTCGGCTCAAATTCTTTCTTTGGGTGATGAGAAAAAGGTAAAACTTGTTACCACCTCTTTGGTTTTTGCAAATGTTTATTATTTGCTTCGTAAGCATCTGGGAATTGAAAAAGCTAAAGAATGTTTAAGAAAACTTAGGGTCATTGTAGATGTTGTTTCTGTGAATGCAAAAGAAGTTGACTTGGCTTTAAATTCGGAACTTTCAGATTTTGAAGATGCTTTGCAATATTTTACGGCTTTAGACAGCAAAATAGAATTTATAATTACAAGAAATGTTCGTGATTATAAAAATCCAAGGTTGATTGTACAGACCCCGCAGCAGTATATTGAAGGGCTTGCTAACAAGTAAATTTTAGGATAATAAAATATGATAAAGATAATATGTATTTTTGTTTTGTTGAACGGATTTGCTCAGGCCTTGTTTGCCTATGACTTTAGACAGGTGGTTTTTGGAAATCATTATGAGCAGATAAAAGAGGTGAAGGGTGAATCTGAAATAGAAAGATTGAGGAATGAGCTAGAGCCGCTCATTGAATATTACAACAGCGAAAACGGTTATTATACGATTCACGGTGGTCTGGAGCCTCTTAACCTCGTGTTTTACAAAATATACAAAGAGCCTTATGAAAACGGAACAATTTACAGGATGCTGTCCTATGATTACGACGGTGGATTCCGCCGCTGGGCTAAAGATGAATATAGCAGTGACCAAGGTTGCTACCTTGATGGCTTGTATCAGTTTGTATTTGTAAAATCTGGCAAGGCAACAAAATGTCTTGGAGCTTATCCTGTCTATGAATATTATGGCGACGGCGGAATATATACAAATATAGAGCAGCATATATACGAAAACTTTTCTGTAATAGCGAAGGATAAAAATATTTCTGCATTGCTGCTTACAAAAACTGTTGATTCCGAAGTTGATTTTTTTATGGAAGAAAGGCGTGAGGTTACCAAAAAAAGCGAAGGCTTTTGGATTTATTTTGACAAAGACTTTATGGCAAAGTTTCCAAAAAGCATGGATTTTGAAAAGGCAATCAAGGCAATCCGCATAGAGGCAACTTTTCCGCTCATCGACAATGCAAGGCCTTTTATGTACACATTGCAGAACGCATTTGACGGCAACGAAAAGACTGCCTTTGTGGAAGACACCAAAGACAATCTTCTGGCAATAAAAATTACGCAGCCCAACAAAGAGCCATTTACATGCAAGTCAATCAGAATCGTAAACGGCTACGCAAGCAGTACCAGTGCTTACAAGGCAAACAACAGAATCCGCGGAATAGAATCAGAAAAAGGTGACAGCTTCTTTTGTAAAGATGACACTCTTTCTTACCAGGAATCAGAATGGTCTTCTTCGCAAATTATTGTAAAGTCATTTTACAAAGGAGAAAAATATTCCGACACTTGCCTTGCCGAAATTGATTTTCTGATTAAGTTTTCCGGCTGCAGAGAGCATTGGTTTTGCGAAAATTAGAAAACCAGAAAATTTAAGATATAACCTGCAATATCACTTGAAAAAAAAACAAATAAAATATAATATGCATACAGTTAGTTTTAGCTAACTTAATGCACCAAAACTATGTGCCCCTCAATATGTTTTTCTCAGATATTGCATGTAAAGCATGCAGGGGGCTTCATTTTATTACAGACATGCCGTCTCTTTTGTCCGGGAAAAGCATCTTGAAAAAAAATTCCATAGGAGTACGACATGAAAAAAGTTTTAGTTTGTAAAGAAAAAGACAAATTAGAAACTCGCGTTGCGTTGATTCCCGATGACATTAAAAAGCTGTCACAGCTTGGCTTTGAATTCACTGTTGTAAGCGGAGCCGGAATTAAAAGTGGTTTTTCTGATGAAGCCTATAAGGCGGTCGGAGCAAAGATTGTAGAAAAAGAAGAGGATGCATATTCTTCAAGCCAGATTGTAGTCAGAATCCTCAAGCCGGAAAGTGCGTCTGGGCTTCCAACGGATTGCCTTCATTTAAGCTATCTTGATCCGTTCAACGAAAAAGAACTCCTGAATAACTTTGCTTCGAAAGGTGTTCAGGCGGTTTCTCTTGAAATGATTCCTCGTACGACGCTTGCCCAGAAAATGGATGTGCAGTCGTCTCAGACTTCACTTGCTGGTTATGTTGCAGTTTTAAATGCGGCATCTCATCTTCCAAAGATTCTTCCTATGATGGTTACTCCTGCTGGTACGATTAACCCTGCGAGGGTATTTATAATCGGAGTTGGGGTTGCAGGGCTTCAGGCAATAGCAACTGCAAAGCGTCTGGGGGCAAGAGTCGATGCATTTGATACACGTCCTGTCGTTGAAGAACAGGTAAAATCCCTTGGGGCAAGTTTTGTAAAAATAGACCTCGGAGAAATGGGGCAGACTTCACAGGGATATGCAAAGGAACTGACGCCAGAGCAGATTGCAAAACAGCAGGAAGTTCAGGCAAAGGTCTGTGAAAAATCAAACATAGTAATTACAACTGCAAAAGTTTTTGGACGCAAGGCTCCCCGTCTTATTACAAAAGATGTTCTGGACAGAATGCAGCCCGGTTCAATTGTTGTGGATATGGCGGTTTTGACAGGCGGTAACGTAGAAGGTTCCAAGTTTGGAGAAAATGTTGTTACGCAAAACGGTGTAACAATTATGAGCGGAGATTTTCTTGAACGTCAGGTTCCTTATGATGCTTCAAAAATGTTTTCCGGAAATATCACAGCTTTTCTTACTCATTTCTATAACAAGGAAACAAAAGAGTTTGAAATAAATCTTGAAGACGAAATAATGAAGGGGTGTCTCCTTACAAAGGGAGGCAAGATTATCCACGAGCGCTTTATCGAAAAGTAAAATCAGGAGAAAAAAATGGATATAATGTTGATTTTTGTTTTTGTCATAGCTGCATTCTTGGGGGTGGAACTTATCTCAAAGGTTCCTTCTCAGCTGCACACGCCTCTCATGTCTGGAACAAATGCAATTTCTGGAATAACTGTAGTTGGTGCAATTTCAGTAACTGCAGTTGCGGTTGTTCTTAAGGATTCTGGTAATGACAAGCTGGCTTTGGTTTTTGGTTTTCTTGCAATTGTCTTTGCAAGCATAAATGTTGTTGGCGGATATGTAGTTACCGACAGAATGTTGGGTATGTTCAAAAAGAAGGGTGGTAAAAAATGAATCAGCAGACAATTGACGCTATCATAAAAATTCTTTACATGATTTCATGTATTTTCTTTATTCGTGGAATCAAACTTTTAGGAAAAACAGAAACAGCCCGCCGCGGAAACTTTCTTTCTGCAGTAGGCATGCTCATTGCGGTTATTACAGTTCTTAGCGAAAAGCAGGTTCTTGGTTCATGGAATACATCAAGCTGGCTTTCCAACGGATACGTTTATATTGCGGCGGCCGTTATGCTCGGTTCTGTAATCGGAATTGTCTGGGCAAAAAAAGTTCAGATGACAGGAATGCCGGAGCTTGTTGCCCTTTTTAATGGATTCGGAGGCCTTTCGTCTCTGCTCGTTGCACTGGCCCAGTACCTGTGCCAGAAAAAAGGCGATCCTTTTACGACAGCTTCTCTTGGGCTTACAATTGCAATTGGTGCAATAGCATTTACAGGTTCTGTTGTGGCATGGGGAAAGTTAAGCGGAATGCTCTTTAAGGGAAACATTTCCCTTCCTGGAAAAAATTTTATCAATGCAGTTCTTGTAATCATTGGTCTTGCAGGTATTGTATGCTATACGGTGTTTGCTGATTCCCAGATTGAGTTTGCCGGAATTGTTGCTACGACGGCGGCTTTCCTTATTCTTGGCCTTACAATGGTTGTGGCAATCGGTGGTGGTGACATGCCTGTAATTATTTCTCTTCTTAATGCTTTTTCTGGTCTTGCGGCAGCATTTGCGGGATTTGCAATCAACAATACGGTTCTTGTTGTTTCCGGATGCCTTGTTGGTGCGTCTGGGCTTATCCTTACGCTTATCATGTGCAAGGCAATGAATAGAACTCTCTATGCACTTTTGTTTAAGAGTTTTGGCGGCTCAAAGAAAAAATCTTCAGTCGGAGTTGCAAAGGAACCCAAGGCACTTTCGGTAGAAGATGCTTACCTTATCCTTGAAGCGGCAAAAAATGTCGTTGTAATTCCAGGATACGGTATGGCTGTAGCCCAGGCACAGCATGCGGTAAAGGAACTCTGCGACAAGCTTGAAGCAAATGGCGCAGAAGTAAACTTTGCAATTCACCCTGTTGCAGGCCGAATGCCAGGGCACATGAACGTTCTTCTTGCAGAAGCGAATGTTCCTTACGAACAGCTTAAGACAGCGGACGAAATGAATCCCCAGATGTCAAATGTTGACGTTGCAATAGTTATTGGTGCAAATGACGTTGTAAACCCAGCGGCCATTGACGACCAGTCTTCGCCTCTTTACGGAATGCCCGTCATAAATGCATTTGAAGCACGTACGGTGTTTGTGTTAAAACGCGGAAAGGGAACTGGATTCTCCGGAATAGAAAATCCGCTCTTTACTAATGATAATACGGTCATGATATACGGAGATGCAAAGCAGACTGTGACATCTCTTGTAAGTGAATTTGAGAACTAGATTTAAATCCAAAGAGCCAGCTTCAAAAGTATGTTGCTTCCGAAGCTGGCTTTTTTTTAGCTCGTGTCATTGCCGGGTCATGCCATATAATGACATCCCCCGATTAATTACTGAGTCCTTGGACTTTCTTGGAAAAGAATGAATATATGTAATAAACCGTGCAATATGTTTTTTTCCTGGTAATGCAAATTTGGCAGGATTTTTTTGCTTAAGGAAATTAGCGGTTGCTAGGCTGTAAATGATATTGCGTTTTTTAGGCCTCCCTTCTGATATAAGGAGGGTAAAGCAACCCTACGCCCGATTGGAAGGGTGGCGTAGCCAGACCGCCGGAGGCGGGCCGGAGCGGTAGCGTAGCCCTGGAAAGCGGGTGGCGCAAAGGCCTGGTCGGTCGAGTTAGCCGGGCATGGAATGGTAGAGCAGTTAGGGCTTCGTCCATAAAAATACGTATAAAAACTGGGCTTTCTGGGCTACAAATTCGTGCTTATCCGATTGACTAAATCTTTATTTTTCAATAATATAAGTGTTCATGCTATGCATGGGTAAAACTGTGCAGGCAAAGATTACAGGGTTTAACAGACCCACGGAGGAAACAAGTGGTTAAAATCAGACTTAAGAAGTTTGGTACAAAGAAGCGCCCTGACTACCGTATCGTAGTTATGGATGCCCGCAAGCCCCGCGATGGTAAGACAATTGAAGAAATTGGTGAATACCATCCGATCGCTGCAGAGGGAAAGCAGTCTTTGTTCAATGAAGACCGCGCAAAGTACTGGCTTTCTGTTGGTGCACAGCCTACAGACACAGTAAAGAAAATCTTCAACTTGCACGGACTTTCAGTAACCGGACAGAAAATCGCCAAATAAGTTTACGAGGAGCTATTGAATGGAAAAAGACCTGATTGAATTTATAGCAAAACAATTGGTCGATGATCCCTCTTCAGTCTCTGTAACGGAAACCGAGGGCGAACGCGGACCTGTTCTTCAGCTAAGCGTTGCTCAGGGCGATATTGGCAAGGTTATCGGCAAATACGGCCGCATTGCAAAGGCTCTGCGCACAGTTCTAAGCGCCTGTTCAAACAAAGACGGCGTTCGTTACAGCTTGGAAATCCTTGACTGACATTCGGTCGGGTGCAGGTATAAGCTGATGGTAGAGCAGTTTGTGGTAGGTTTTGTCCGAAGGTCTCATGGTCTTACGGGCGAATTTAGAGTGGAAAGCGCTTCCGGCGAGTATTCGCATTTTGCGGATATGGAAGAAGTGTCTCTTACAGACGGAAAGGAAACAAAGCTTTTTAAGGTTGAATCAACCGAAGAGGCTTCCGCGACGCTGTATATGAAATTGGCGGGAATCAATTCACCCGAGGAAGCTGCAAAGTACAACGGGTGGGAAATCGTAGTTCCCCGCGAAAAAGCACATCCTCTGCAGAAGGATGAGTGGTATGTCGAAGACCTAAAGGGTTGTTCGGTATGGTATAAGGACACGGCGGTAAGTACCGCACCGGCTGCAGCTTCGGAAGAAGATGTTGTTGGGACAGTCACAAACGTAATGGAAGGCGGATCGGGTTATCTCGTTGAGATTTTGCTGTCCGAGAACTGTAGCTTTCTTTCTGATGACGTTAAGCGCACCAAAAGCGGTAAAATGCGGACGGTGTATGTTCCCTTTAAGAATGAATTTATTGGGACGGTTGACGTTGATGGCAAGAAGATGCAGTTGATGCACCTCTGGATCCTGGAGTAACTCCTGTGAAATTTACTGTGCTGACCTTGTTCCCTGAGATTCCGCGCGCATTTTTTGAAAATTCGATCATGGCGAAGGCGGTTCAGAAGGGGATTATTGCCTACGATTTGGTGAATATCAGGGATTTTGCCTTTGATAGACACAAAACTTGTGACGACGCGACCTACGGCGGGGGTGCCGGGCAGCTTTTGCTACCTGAACCTCTTGGAAGGGCTTTGGACAGTGTGGAGGCCTACAAGAAGCATACGGTGTACCTAACACCTGGCGGAAGGCCTTTTACCCAGAAAAAAGCCCAGGAACTGAGTAAAAAGGAAGAAATCGTCTTTATCTGCGGGCGCTACGAAGGTATTGACCAGCGGATAATTGATTACTACGTTGACGACGAAATCTCCATTGGCGATTACGTTATGTCTAGCGGGGAATTGGCGGCTACGGTCGTTATTGATGCGGTTTACCGTTTGGTGGACGGCGTTATTACCCACGAATCATTGGACGAGGAAAGCTTTAACTCGAACCTTCTGGAATATCCCCAGTACACAAGGCCGGAGGTGTACAAGGGCATGGAAGTTCCCTCTGTTTTGACCGGGGGCAACCACGAAGAAATCCGGAAGTGGCGCTTAAGAAAGAGCCTGCAGAAGACGCTTATGAACAGACCTGACTTGATTGCTCAGGCGCGGCTTACGGGTACTCTTACTTTGGAGGCCGAAAAGATGATCGAAGAACTTGCGGAGCATCTTGACTACAAGAATGACCGTAAGCAAAAAAGAAAATTGCGTTCCGTCCAGGAAAGACTTAAAAGGCTTGCCGCAAAAAATAAGGCTGCCTCTGAGCGGAAAGAGCTGAATGGAGAATAAAATGGACTTGATTAGAACCATTGGTGAACAGCAGAAGAAACCTAATGCAGAAACATTCAAGGTTGGAGACACTGTAAAAGTTCACTTTGAAATCATCGAAGGTAAAACAAAGAGAATCCAGGTTTTTGAAGGCTTGGTTATCTGCATCAAGAACGCAGGAATCGGAAGGACATTTACTGTACGCAAGGAAAGCTACGGTGTTGGCGTTGAACGTGTGTTCCCAATCCACAGCCCACGTGTTATGAAGGTTGAGGTTGTACGCCCTGGTAAGGTTCGCCGTGCAAAACTCTACTACATCCGCGAGAAGGTTGGTAAGGCTGCTAAGATTAAGACTCTTATTGGTGCAAAGGCAAACGCAGAGATGGCTGCTTCCAAGGCTGCTGCAAAGGCCGCTGACGAAAGAGAAGCAAGCCTCAAGGCAGAAATCAAGGCTGAAACTGCTGCAGAAGCCGCTTCTAACAAGGACGCAAAGAAGAAGAAGTAATTTCTTCTATAATAATACGGCCCGAAGTTTTAGGTCTTTCCTAAAGCCGACGGCCGTTTTTTTTGTTTTAAAGGCATGACACCAGTAGTTAACAATAATATTTTTTTTAACAGCCAATTGGCCCAGAATGTCTCGCTAAAGGAAGGGCAGTCTGTTTTTGTCCGTGTTCTTGCGGATAACGGCGGTGGGCAGTATACCGTTTCTTTTGCAAACAGCCGCTTTAACGTAAGCTGCCAAAGTAAGCTTTCCCTTGGGCAGACTTTTAATGCAAGCGTGCATTTGGGGGCGGACGGAAAGATTTTGCTTGAGCCTTTTTCCAAGATGGCGGGAGGGGCTTCTCTTGGCTCGGTTGGCACTGGTGCGAATGTAGTCACAGGTGCGAATGTAGGCGCACTTTCTTCCCCTTATGGTGGCAATGCTGATTTTTCTTCCTTATATAACATGCTTTCTGCGGAGGGCTTTGTTCCTGATGAACTTTCTGCAAAGCTTTTTTTGTTTTTGCAGCAGACGGGGGTGCGCATAGACCGTACCCTTATGGCAAAGGCTCGGTCGCTTGCACTTAGGTTTCCCGGCAGGGAAAGGCAGGCGGCGGAGGCAGCGGCACTTTTGATGGAAGACGGGATAGAAGCAAGCGATTCCACTGTTAAGAAGGTGCTGGAGCTTTTTTATGGTGACCGTGGCGGTGGCAATGGCGGTAGAAGCGGCGGTGACAAGAGCTGTGAGGGGCAGCAGGGGCATGAAGGTTCGCAGAATCCTGAGGGGCAGCAGGGCAACGGAGGCTCGCAGTGTAACGGAGGACTGCCCGGTGACCAAATGCTGCCCGGTGACCAAGTGCTAACAGGTGACCAAGTGCTAACAGGTGACCAAGTGTTGCCCGGTGACCAAGTGCTGCCCGG
>DFJV01000149.1 GCA_002373205.1 Treponema sp. UBA3662 | reverse complement strand
GGGCTCAATCGCCGCCCGCAACGCCCGCTCCAGCCACGAGTCGCTCCACAAATGCCGCGAGGGGCAAACAGGCAAAGCAAAAAAAGCGACAGTTTCCACGGACGCAAAGCCTGCCTAAGTGCCTATATCTTTGCACACCGCCCCTTCGACAAGCTCAGGGAACACCTTCGACAAGCTCAGGGAACAGCCGTCACCCTGAATTTATTTCAGGGTCTGTTCCGCAACAAAACACATGTTTTCAAAACAAGCCACATCCGTCATTTGTTCAGCTTTGTCGTGTCTTCCGCGACACCGCGGGTTTTCAGTCGGGAATGGAAGTGCTTCCGCAGTTAGATTAATGCTTGCTAAGTTTCATTTAGATTTGCACTTACCTTCTACAAATAACTTTTTCCCCTTGCAAAACATTTCAAAAAAATGTATAGTCAAGCATAGGCTCAATTACTTTTGGTTCTTGCCTCTTGGCAAAGAAAGATACAATCACATTTACATTTTTAAGGAAGGAAAAATGGGTATTCGTGGCGAACTTTTTACAACACAGGAAATTGTAAACAACAGGTCGTATTTTTTTAACGTAAAGGAAAACCGTAACGGCGACGTATTTTTGCAGATTGTTGAAAGCAAACTCCGCGACGGTGAAGATGACCGCCGTGCAATCGTAGTCTTTGCGGACGACATGCAGAAGTTCCTTAGCGGGCTTGACGATTCCCTAAAATTCATAGAAAAAGACAACAAGGAACGCGCAAAAATCCGCAAGGAAAAGAAAGCCGCAAAAGAAGCAAAGGCAGCCGCAGAAAGAGTTGACGATGACGGAAACCCAGTAAAGGTAATCTACCGCCGCAAGGGAGAAAGCCGCCTTGTTGCAGAACGCCGCGCAGAACGTGAAGCAGCCCGCCAGGACGCACGCGCAATCCGTGCAGAGCAGGAAGCCAACGGAATCAAGAGAAGCGGCCGCGTAATCCACGTAACAAGCAAGCGCGAAAGCGAAGACGACGGCGAATACTAATAGCTAAAAAAATTAATGTTCAGCCATATATTTTTTGATTTGGACGGAACCCTCACAGACCCGGCGCTTGGAATAACAAATTCTTTTTCCCACGCGCTAAAAGAAATGGGCAGGGAAATTCCGTCCTACGCTAGCCTCTGCTCCTTTATTGGACCGCCCATAAAGGAAAGCTTTGCAAGCCTTGGCTTTTCCACGGAAGATACTGAAGAAGGCATAAAAAAGTACCGCGAGTATTTTTCTACAAAAGGCCTTTTTGAAAACAAAGTCTACGAAGGAATCCCAGAACTTTTGGCAGAGCTAAAGGCGGCAGGAAAAAAACTCGTAGTTGCAACTTCCAAGCCGGAAACTTTTTCCATACAGATTGCAGAGCACTTTGGCTTTTCCCAATACTTTGATGCCATCTGCGGAAGCACCATGGACCAGACAAGGGCAACAAAGGCAAGCGTAATAGAATATGCCCTTGGCAAAACCGGTATTCAGGACAAGAGCATGGTCCTTATGGTTGGCGACAGGGAGCACGACATCTTTGGCGCAAAGCAGAACGGCCTAAAGTCTTGCGGAGTCCTCTTTGGCTACGGAAGCCGGGAAGAACTGGAAAAAGCCGGTGCAGACTTTATTGCAAAAGACATAAGCGCTTTAAAAGCAATCTGCATGGAAAATTAACATTAGACCGTAAAATTCGGACTTGATAAAAAACCTACGCCCGATTGGAAGTGCAGGCACAGTTAAAAATGCAATTCCGTCCAGAAAAATATTATAAAAGAAAATTCAGCTTGCCTTATAAAGCATTGCGTCGGCAAAGTCTATTGGGAAGCTTCTCATGTAGGGTCGTAGCGAGCCAAAGACAGAACCAAAGCTTATGTCCACAAAGCGGCAGCCGGTGGATTGTGAAAGTTCCGCAAGTCCTTTGTTGAGCGGGCCAGCAAAACTTTTGTCTGAACGGACGGCGACAATGTAGATGCGGCAGTTTTTGCAGGTGCGGTGGATGTTAAGCAAAAGCCACTCGTAGCGGGCAACAAATTCCTGCACATCTTCCACGGAATCTTCCTCTCCAAAGTTCACAAAGATTTTTGAAGGCTGCAGGGGTATAATTACCCTTTCCAAAACTTCTGCTGAATCTTCCAGGGTAAGGCCTTCTATGCTTCTGTTGTAGAGGGGAACGTTTAAGCCGCAGTCCATGGCAAGTTCCAGCATGTTCATTTTTGCAAACGTGCTTGAGCCAAAGCAGACTATGCCTGCATTTTTTGCCATTGCGTTCAGGGCAATAAAATCATGGAGCTTTTCCTGCACCTTCTTTTCCCTTTCGAACACTTCCATCTGGCCCACCTGGCTTCTTTCCGTAACTTCAAGCGCATCCATCACACAGCCTCCTTGTGGAAATTGCTGCGTCTAGTTTTACGGCTATTCTTCTTTATGCCGGAAAACTTAACGGTGGCAAGCTTGTTGGCGCTAACATTGTCGGTGGCAGCCTTGTTTGCAGAAACCTTGCCCTCTGCCACACCTTCCTGCCCAGCTTTTGCTCCGGCTTCCTTAAGGCTGTCGAGTTTTTTGTTTCTTATATAGATTGCAACGTTTGCAGAAACAATCAGAAGGTTTATGATGTAAACCGCAAGGACGTAATTTGTTTTTCCGGAAATAATCTTTGCAGTAATTCCAGAAACGTAGCCTGCAATAATCAAAAGAGTAAAGCCAAGGCTCATGCTCTTTGCGGAACGCGCCCTGATGTTTTTCATAACTGAGATTGGCCATGAAAGTCCAAAAGAAACAAGCATAACAGCTTCCAATAATTCTGCCATTTTTCTACTCCCAAAAACTGTCCAAAAATTGTCCAAGAACAGGCCGTTTTTTCTACAGCCGCTCCTGCAACAAAGGCAAAACCGAAGAACCAGCCTTTCCCTTGCTACGATTACAGAATATACTTAATCTATAATAATGTCTAATATATTGTTTTTATCATATTAATAATATATATGTTATAAATAAACAAAAGCAATAAAGTCTTACTTATTTATACGCAAAGAAACGGAAATTATTTTGGGGCTCCACTACCAGCGAAATCTGTCTGAAAATCCATGGTGCGGCGGTAAT
>DFJV01000068.1 GCA_002373205.1 Treponema sp. UBA3662 | reverse complement strand
AGCTTCCAGCGGCTTGTCGAACCACAGCTCGTTTGTTTAACTGTCATGCCGAACGCACTTGCGAGCAAGTAATTTCGGCATCTGTGTCTGTTAGCAAAAAAAACTGTCCGCTCATCCGCAACCGTCATGCCGAACTGCTACGCCACATTCGCACGCACTTGCTACGAATGTGGATTCAGCATCTGTATGTGTTAGCAAAAAAAAAGTCTCCGCTCTGTCATAAGATGATAGACAAATCTTTTATGATATACTCCAATCTTGCAAATTGCTACGCAAAGTACTAAGGGGGTCTTTATGAGAGAAAAGAAAATCCAAAAAATTTGGCAGAGTATTACAGATGTGCAGAAAGCGGTTCTTTACGCCTATCTAAGTTTTTGCAATGATGAGCCAGCGATGGAAGATATTGGTACTGGCTGTGACTGGACGGAATTTTATAAGGCTGTAGAAAGGGATGGCTACGCAGAACACAGAAGGGAAGTCAACAAGATTCTGGAAGATGTTGGCAGCACAGGATTGATTTATTGGCCTTCCCTGGAAAGTAAGGCAAAAAGAAGGCTAATAAAGAGTAGAAACAAAAAAATCCTGTCTCCTCAGGTCTACGAATTCCTGCTTTTTTCTGAAGCCCTAACCAGTTCCGACAAAAATCTGCGCGACACTTATTTTTCTGAATGGCAGCTTGTAAAAATTGCAATCACCTTGGATAAGCCTTGCACTTTTGTCATTCCCATGCTAGAAAGCGGCAAGTTTTCAGAAGATGTGCTTACCAAGCTTTTCCAATTTGCAGTCCGTTCGTCTCCGCTTGGAATTGTTCAAAAACTCGTAGACTTGGGGGCGGATTATAAGTCAATGGACAAGAACAATAAATTTCCCGTCATGAATGCAGCTCTCCGGCAGAAAGATCCTGAGGTCTTTTGCTACCTTGCAGAAAAAGGCTGTTCGTTAACAGAGCATGACTGCTGCGGACAGAGTATTCTTCATCTGGCCGCAATGAATCCACATTCCTGTATTCTTGAACGACTTTTATCCCTTGTTCCCCACGATTATATAGAAGAAAAAGACCTGCGCTTTGGCCGTACCCCTCTTGGAATGGCTTATTGGTATAAGAATAAAAAGAACATGAAAGTCCTAATAAAAGCTGGAGCCAACAAAGGCACCGCAAAGCTTAAGGCAGAAGGACCTAGATATGAACCAGACCCTTATGAAGACAGCGACGAAGAGATTGTCAGCCTTCATTGGATGAAAAGTCATTTTGAATGGACTCCCGAGAATATTCAGAAAATAGCTTCCAAGATTCAGGCAATAGACAGAAGGCTTAACCAGATGTACGATGCCGTTGAAAAGGCAATGAAGTTCTTGCAAAGCGATTCAATCCCCAATAACAGAATCAAGAATGAATTTTCTATAACAGCCAGCATGTCCTATGAAAACTGGAAGAAGCCTCTTCCCTCTGCCGATAAAAAAATGCTGTACCGCCTTTATAGCGAAACTAAGTGGAGCATAATGCCCAGTGTGTACGCAAGCGGGGAGGGAATGGGAAGCAGGGAAGACCAATTGTACCGTAACACCAACTGGGATATAGAACTCTTTGACCGCCCCGAATTTGAACACATAAAAATCCCTTACTACATCCATGTCCTTTTTGTAGATACCTACACTTATACGCTTAATGACATGCTCTACATGGATCCCGAAGATTTTAAAATCGAGCTCGACATCAGCTTTGACGGAGAAAAGATTCTGTAGTAAAGCGGTAAAAAAAACAAAGCAACCTACGCGGGATTGGAGGGGCGGCGAAGCCGTTCGCGCAAGCGAATGGAGGCGAAAGCCGGAACCCCGAAAAGCCCGTGGCGCAGAGGCATGCCAGCCGAATTAGCCAAGGAATGAATGGTAGAGCGGAAAAAAGCACCGTCCCAAAAAAAGACATTCCCAGAAATCAATTTTGTGTTCCGCTCCCAGGCAAATCCGTCTGAGAAACCCGCTGTGTCGCGGAATAGGAAATTAAACTCGCTTTGCGGCTTGAAGCTACGCTGCCGGGTACGTTCCGCTCCAATGCGGATTTTCAGCCGGATTTCCCTTCCGCTGCACACAAAATTGATTTTCGGGTTGGCTTACATAACAAAACCCTTATATTGCAAATTCTTAGTTTTTTGAATAAAATGAAGCACACATCAAATAGCAGAATGGAGTGCGTGGAATGGCAGTTGGCAACAAAAAACTTATTGCAGGAATAGATGTTGGTTCTACCACTACAAAAATAGTTGTACTTGATGCAGAAACAAAAGAGACCGTCTATTCCGACTACCGCCGCCACCATGCCTCCCAGCTAAAAAGTGTCCTCAATGCACTAAAGGAATTTTCGCAAAAATTTCCGGGTCAGGAATTTCGCCTTGCAATGACAGGCTCCGGTTCAAAGCCTATTGCGGAAAAACTGGGGCTGCCCTTTGTTCAGGAAGTGGTTGCAAATTCAATTGCCCTCCGCTTTGACTATGAGGATGTTGGGACTGCCATAGAGCTTGGCGGTCAGGATGCCAAGATGATTTTCTTTGGCAGGGAAGACGGCCACCTAAAAGTGAACGACATGCGCATGAACGGAAGCTGCGCCGGTGGAACGGGTGCTTTTATTGATGAAGTTGCTTCTATATTAAAGGTTTCGGTTCAGGAAATAAATTCGCTTGCGGAAAAGGGTTCTTGCGTTTACGACATTTCCGGCCGTTGCGGTGTCTATGCAAAGACGGACATTCAGCCCCTTTTGAACCAGGGCATTTCCAAGGCAGACCTTGCGCTAAGTTCTTTCCATGCAATTGCAAAGCAGACGATTGGCGGTCTTGCCCAAGGCTTGGACATAAAAAGTCCCGTTGTTTTTGAAGGCGGCCCTTTAACATTCAATCCTGTGCTTATAAAGGTTTTTGCAGAGCGCTTGAATCTGGAAGCAAAGGACATTCTTAATCCTGCCCACCCGGAGGTTATGATTGCAAAGGGGGCGGCACTTTCGCTTAATGAGCTTTTCCCAGATTTTGTGATGGAGCGTACAATTCCCCAAATCATAGAATTTCTGGAGGAAGACTGCACAAAAAAAGAAGAGGTTTCTTCTTCCGGTCGGCTTTATTTTTATTCAGAAGAAGAAAAGCAGGAATTTTTTGACCGCCACAAGAGGAAGCGCCCCAAGGTTTACAAGTTTGCCCGCGGAGAAACAATCCGTGTCTATCTTGGAATTGACTCCGGCTCCACGACAACAAAATTCGTGCTGCTGGACGAAGACAATCAAATCCTTGACTATTTTTATTCAGGCAACGAAGGAGACCCGCTTGTTATTGCAAAGGATGCGCTTATCAAGATGCGTGACCGCTACAAGGCAGAGGGGGTAAAGCTTGAAATTCTTGGCGTGGGAACTACCGGTTACGGAGAGCTTTTGTTCAGCAAGGCTTTTAACACCGAATACCATACCGTGGAAACTGTTGCCCATGCAAAGGCTGCAAGCCATTATGTTGGAGACGTGGACTTTCTTTTGGACATTGGCGGTCAGGACATGAAGGCCATCTGGCTTTCTGGCGGCGTAATAACAAACATCATCGTAAACGAGGCATGTTCATCTGGCTGCGGTTCATTCCTACAGAATTTTGCTGACTCTCTTGGCATAGAGGTAAAGGACATAGCGGAGGCTGCATTCAGCTCACAGAATCCTGCCGTGCTCGGAAGCCGCTGCACCGTTTTTATGACCAGCAGCATTGTAACTGAACAGCGCAACGGAAAATCTGGACAGGACATTATGGCTGGGCTTTGCCGTTCTATCATAGAAAATGTCTTTACAAAAGTAATCCGCATGAGGAACCTTGATTCCCTGGGAAAAAAGATTGTTGTTCAGGGAGGAACTTTCCAAAACGATGCAGTTTTGCGCGCCATGGAACAGTATATAGGCCGCACTGTGGTCCGCGCTCCCTACCCTGGAATTATGGGCGCAATCGGAGTTGCCCTGCTTACAAAAGAAAAGATGCAGGCGGGAAAAACAGAGCGTTCTTTTATTGGGCTTGAAAACCTTGATTCATTTACCTACAGCCAGCAGTCAAACGTTGTCTGCCCCTTCTGCCAGAACCACTGCAAGCGCACAATCGTAAAATTTTCAAACGGCGCATCTTGGATTACCAACAACCGCTGCGAGCGCGGAGAAATACTGGGAATGCCGGGAGATCCTTTGGTCCGCGAAAAGATAAGGGAGGGCAACCTAAGAAAAGCGGCAAACCTTTTTAAGTACCGCCAGGAGCTTTTGTTCAAGGAATACGAAATTGTGCAGGGTGTTAAGGACAGGGGCATTACCATAGGCCTTCCAAGGGTTCTTTCTTTCTGGGAACTAATGCCTTTCTGGAACACATTCTTTAGGTCTTTGGGCTTTGATGTAAAGATGTCGGACCTTAGTACCAGAAAAATGTTTGAAGACGGGCTTTCATCCGTTGTTTCCGACACGGTCTGCTTCCCCGCAAAACTTGTTCACGGACACTTGCGCAATCTTGCCGCAAAAAAAGTTGACCGCATCTTTATGCCTGTAATTTCCACCTTTAAGTCCCAGAACACGGAAGAAACAAGCGAGTACATGTGTGCAATCGTAAAGGGCTATTCCTGGGTAATAAGAAATTCAGACAACCCGGAAAAGCGTTTTGGCATACCCTACGACACACCGCTTTTCTTCTGGTACACGGACAAAGACAAAGAAAGCCAGCTTGAATCCTACATGCAAAAGCAGTTCGGAATTCCCAAGAAAGAAGTTGACGCTGCAATAAAAGCCGCTGACTCTGCAATGAAGGAATTCCACTCGGATTTGGAAAGTGCCGCCCAGCAGGTTATTGATGACGTTCAGGCTTCCGGCAAGTACGCAATTGTTCTTGCATCCCGCCCCTACCAGAACGACCCGCTCGTAAACCACGGCCTTCCAGAACTTTTTGCAGACTCAGGAATCCCCGTGCTCACAGTTGACTCTGTTCCGGGAATAGCACAGGTAGACTTAAGCCATAGCCGTCTGGATGTGGTGAACAACTACCACGCAAGGCTTTTGGCAACATCCATAATTGCGGCAGAACATCCGCACCTTGAATACGTTCAGTTTGTAAGCTTTGGTTGCGGACACGACGCCTACCTTAGCGATGAAATAATCAGGATGATGAAGGAAATCTCCGGCAAGTCACCGCTTGTTTTAAAGATGGACGAAAGCGACGTTCAGGGCCCGTTAAGAATCCGCGTCCGCTCTTTTGTGGAAACACTTTCCATGAAGTATTCCTCCGGAGCAAAACTAAATGCCCGCGACCTGCCAGACCCCTACAAGGTCAAGTTCAACAAAAAAGATGTCCATGAAAAAATCGTCCTTGTGCCAAACACATCCCACGCTTTTGCAAGAATCATGGCAGCTTCCCTTGCAACCCAAAAGCTAAAGGCCCTGCCACTGGATGTTGGCCGCGAAGACGCAATCAGGCTTGGCAAAAAATACGTTCACAACGACATCTGCTTCCCCGCACAGATTGTAATTGGAGAAGCCTTGGCTGCACTGGAAAGCGGTTTGTACGACCCGCACAGCGTTGCAATTGCTACAGGAAAAGACATTGGCGACTGCCGCCTTACCCACTACGGTGCCCTGCTAAGAAAGGCTCTGGACGACGCAGGCTATTCTTATGTCCCCATAGTCACAAACAACGACCGCGACTACCACAACCTGCACCCCGGCTTTAAGATGAACCTTGCAACTTCACTAAAACTTGCAATCGCTTTCCCAATGATAGACGCGCTGGAAGAACTGCTTCGCAAGATGCGCCCCTACGAACTTGAAAAGGGAAGTGCAGATGCCGCCTTTGAAAAAAGCATGGATCTTCTGGTAGAAGGAATCAAGGAAGGCTTTATTGCAGAAAGAAGGGCTTTTGCAAAGGCAATAGAAGTGATGAAGGGCGTAAAATACGACCGCTCGCACCTAAAGCCCACGGTTCTTATCGTTGGCGAATACCTCTTGAATTTCCACCCCGGCGCAAACCACGACATTGAGCTTTACCTGGAAGAAAACGGCTTTGAGATAATAGAAGCAAAAATGTCCGACGTAATGCAAAAGACCTACTTTGCCCAGGACACACAAATCCGCGAAAACCGCCTGCACCGCCCACTGGCAAAAAAGGCAATGGCGCGCACAATAAACGAAGCCTTTAATTTTACCCACGTGTGGGCAAACGAAATTGCCTGCCGCCACCCGCTTTTTGAACCGCCTACAAAGCTCACGGAACTGGTAAAGGGCAGCGATCCCCTCATCTACCATACTTTCGATGCTGGAGAGGGAGTCCTCATACCTGGAGAAATCCTCCACCATGCAAGCCGCGGTTGCAAGAATTTCATCATTCTCCAGCCCTTTGGCTGCCTTCCAAACCACATCGTAGGCCGCGGAATTACCAAGAGGCTCAAGGAACTCTACCCGGACGTGCAGATTCTTCCCCTGGACTACGATCCGGACGTTTCCTTTGCAAACATAGAAAACCGCCTGCAAATGCTCATAATGAATGCAAAAAATTCTTCTTCGGCCGGAGCTTTTTAGGACGAACTCCTGCATGCTCTACCATCCATTCCTTGGCTAAATTCCGACTGGCATGCCTCTGCGCCACGGGCTTTCCGGGGTTCCGGCCTCGCCTCCATTGCTTCGCAACGCGTTCCGCGCCCCTCCAATCCCGCGTAGGCTGCTCCGGGAAAAAACACCCCTTGGGGCGAAAAAAGTGTAAAAAAAATAGGGGTTCTTAGGGGCCATGTTGCTCAACGTATCGCAACATGCCTAAGCCGTGCCCAGGGATGAGACGGTAGCAAGTGCGTATCGTCGAAGGTGGTTTGGAGGGGGAAAAAGCAGTGCTTTGCACCTGCGCGGGCACAGTTCGGACTTTGAGCTGGTTTTCCCCCTCCAAATTCGGGGTTCAAGGGCTCGCCCTTGGATTTATTGTTGATAATGTTGAAAATTGTATTAAATCAAGAAAAAAAAGTTGATTTTTTTTTGTAAAAAGGTTGATTTTTTTAAATTTTTAATGACGAAATAAAATTTATCTGTTATAATGAATTTGTAAGTTCAAAATATAGCTGATGGTTCTCTGTCAGTGACTGAATATAAAGAGGAGCAAAAACATGGCCTTAAAGAAAACTTATTCAAAAGACAAGAAAACTTGCAAGGTTACGTTTACTGTAACACAGGAAGCTGCACACGGAGCTAGTGATGTAACTATTGCCGGAGATTTTAACAGCTGGAGCAGCACGGAGACTCCGCTTACCAAAAAGAAGGACGGCTCTTTCTCTGTAACTCTTGCACTCGACGCAGGAAAAGAATATCAGTTCCGCTATTTGCTCGACGGCAAGCACTGGGAAAATGACTGGGCTGCAGACAAATACATTCCAGCCCCCTTCTCCCACACAGACAATTCTGTCGTAATTTGCTAGAATTACAATCTGCTAAGATTGCAATTTGTCGTTGCCGGGCGGTTGGTGAGCACAGTCGAACCACGGTTGGTGAGCGAATCGAACCACGGTTGGTGAGCATGGTCGAACCACGACCCGGCAATCCTTAGCTCTTCCTTTTTCTTACAACCTGCTGGGTAAATCCCTTTGCCCTCAGTTCTTCCTGCATCTGCCTTACCTTTTCAGCCGGAACTTTTGTTACAGAAACCCTGGTTGCAGTCTGCGTCTTTTGGTAACTTACGTTTTTAAATCCCGCGCGTAAAAGCTTTTGCGCAAGATTCACCGCATTCTCCTTCTTGGAAAAAGCCCCAAGCTGAATGTCGTAAAGGGCACCCTTTTCAAGCTTAACCTGTGAATTTGCCGTAGAAGTAGCCTTGGGCTTGTTTGCTGTGCTGCCAGAGCTGCCGGAAGTTCCTGCATTTCCGCCCTCGCCCTTTCCAAGAATTTCTATCCTTACTTTTGCGGTCCCTGTCTTTATCATGTCTAGTTTTACAGCCGCCGCCTTTGAAACGTCAAGCTCGCGCCCCTTAACAAAAGGCCCCCTGTCGTTCACCTTTACCGTAACATATTTTCCGTTTGCAAGGTTAGTAACGCGGAGCATTGTTCCAAAAGGCAGGGTCTTGTGGGCCGCCGTGTAGCCGTACATGTTGAATACTTCCCCGCTGGAAGTTTTCCTTCCATGAAATTTGTCCGCATAATAAGAAGCCGTAACCCCGCTCTTGTAAACCGTCGCCGCATAAGAGTGAAGTCCCGCAAAAAAAATAACCGCAAAGACAATAAACCTGGCAATAGCTTTTGTAATATTTGCTTTGTGCACTAAAAATCTCCTTATCTATCACCTAAAATTTCGGAAAATCCTCCCCCACTATTAATCCGCTTTAGCCAAAAAATGTAACAAACCAATCTTCTAATCCCCGGTATGTGTAGAAGGCAAGTGCACTTTTTCAACAATTGTAATGCAAGAATATGTTAGAAAGCACTGGAATGGAGGCTGAAAACGTGGCAAAAAAGCATTTGCGCGGAGCGACCGAAGGGAGTCAGATACCTTGTATCTGTGCTTGGGGTTGTAAACAACCCTTGCTTTTTTGACGCGTTTTCAGCCGGGAATGGAAGTGCTTTCGTGTTAATATCTGCATTTGATAGTTTTCATTAAGATTTGCACTTGCCTTATACGCTTCTAAGCTCCAATGTTGACAATAGGGTGCATTTTCGCTAAAGTAATTTTGGAATCGGGTGCATAAGGAATTAAAATCGGCCAGATCAAAGTTGGTTTTAAACTTATGCCTAACAGGGAACGGAGTTAAAACCTCCGGCAGTGCCGCTACTGTAAAAGGATTTTCCCTTGAGCCAGACACCTGCCCGCTTCAAGGCACAAAACTTCTTCGAGACCAAGGAAGGTGTCAGGGCTATGGTGTAGCATAAATTCCTATGTCCAAAAACCGTCCTGAACTTTCCCCCTCAATCTTTTATGCCGCAATTTCTCACAAAAGTTTTAGGAGTAAAATCATGAAAATGACTTTCAAAAAAATCGCTACAGCAATCATCGCCAGCGCAGTCATCTGCTCAGCAGGATTTTTGGGATGCACAAAAAAAAGTACATCAGGCAATGACAAAGAAATTCTTGTCGTAAGCTTTGGAACAAGCTATAACAACAGCCGCTCAATCACAATCGGCGGAATAGAAAGTGCCATCCGCGAAGCTTTCCCGGATTGGAAAGTTGCCCGCGCCTTTACAGCAGACACAATCATCGGCATACTCAAAGACCGCGACGGCATTGTGGTGGATTCAGTTCAGCAGGCTTTGGACAAGGCCGTAAAAGAAGGAATCAAGACTCTTGTAATCCAGCCGACACATCTTATGAGCGGATTTGAATTCACCGACTTGAACACACTCGCCCAGCAGTACAAGGGAAAATTTGATTCCCTCGTTGTTTCATCCCCCCTTCTTACAAGCGATGGTGACTACCAAAAAGTTTCTGCCGCAATTACAAAAAAGACAGCTTCGTTTGACGACGGAAAAACTGCAATCTGCTTCATGGGTCACGGAACAGAAGCCGACTCCAACAGCGACTACGCAAAGATGCAGACAGTCCTTACAAATGGCGGATTCAAAAACTACTATGTTGGAACAGTAGAAGCAACTCCTTCTGTAGAAGATTTGATTGCAGCTGTAAAATCTAACCCTGCCTACACACACGTTGTTCTCGTTCCATTCATGGTTGTTGCAGGTGACCACGCAAACAACGATATGGCCGGTGACGAGGATGACTCATGGAAGTCACAGTTCCTCGCAGAAAATTATGAAGTAACACCAGTGCTCGAAGGTCTTGGCCAGAACTGGGACGTCCAGCAGATTTACGTTCAGCACGTAAAAGACGCAATGGCAACTTTGGCAAAGTAAGGAATTTACACCAATGAAGTTTCGTCGTCTTGCATTAGCATTATTGCTTTTAAGTTCAGTTTTTTTCGCATTCGCAGAAGGTGAACAGGAAAATCAGGAAAATCCGCTCAACAAGAAATTGGATACGCGGGGACTCCTGCCTCTTCTTGCAAAGGATATAGAAGAGGGAAGCTACGAAATAGAAACTGCTTCTTCATCTTCAATGTTCAAAATAGAAAAAACTGTGCTTTATGTAAAAGATAATGCAATGACGGCGGATATTACTTTAAGCGGCAAGGGCTATTCAAACGTCACTATGCTTTCTGCTGCAGATTCAGAAGGCTTAACTTCGCTCGAAGGAACTACGGCCGCTGTCGGCAAAGACGGAAAGTATGTCTTTACCCTTCCTGTCCAGTCCCTTAACACGGAGCTTGTCTGTTCCGCATTCAGCAAGAAAAAGCAAAAGTGGTATGAACGCCGCGTAGTCTTTTATTCAGAAAAAATTCCTGCGGAAAATCTTTTTGTTACGCCCTATGTCATGCAAAAGTGCGGCCTAAAAGACGGCTCTTATACCATCAGCGTAAAGTTGGCAGGCGGAAGCGGAAAGGCTTCTGTAAAAAGTCCTGCCTCAATGCGCGTAAAAGACGGACTTCCCCTTGCCCGCATTGAATGGAGCAGCCCCAACTACGACTACATGATTCTGAACGGAGAAAAAATCCTTCCGCTTGCAAACGAACAGAATTCAGTATTTGAACTTCCGGTTCTTGTCTTTGACAAAGCTATGTCCGTTTTTGCGGACACTACGGCAATGTCAACACCTCACGAAATTTTGTACCAGCTTGAATTTTCCCTGGAGACTGCCCAGCGTAAAGGATTCAGCTTGGCTGCTTTAATTATTCTTGCAACCGCTTTGCTAACAGTCGCACTTGCCATCTTCTTTATAATGCGCCTATGCTTAAAGAAAAGAAAATAATTGTAAGAATATTTTTCTTTAAGGCATTCCTCTTTTTTACAGCATTTATTTTTGCTTCCTGCTCAAAAAAAATCAGCCAAGCGCAAATTCAGTATAAGGATTTTTCTGAATTTGAATTCAAGGGAAAAATTCTTAGCGGAAAAAAAATCCAGACTTCCTATGCTTCCCAATTTTGCATTTATGAATACCAAGACGGAATTTCACTCATAGATATCTCTGGAAAAGAAAAATATCTTGTAGTCCCAAAAGAAAAATATAGTGACGGGCTAAAAGAATCTGTAAAAGTGAATGCAGTTATTCCAAGGGGAATAGAAAATATTTATTTAGCCTCGTCTTCTGCATATTCACTTTGGGATGCAATTGGTGCGGAAGAAAAGCTGGGCTTTAGTTCAATAAAGGAAAATGACTGGTACATTCCAAAAGCGTCCAATGCTATGAAAAGCGGAAAGCTTGTGTATGCCGGAAAATACAGGATGCCCGATTATGAACTGCTTTTAAAATCGGGATGCAAGCTTGCAATAGAATCCACAATGATTCTTCATGTTCCAAAAGTCAAGGAAAAACTTGAGCAGCTTGGTATTAGCGTTTTTACTGACTATTCAAGTTACGAAGACAATCCCCTTGGCCGCCTTGAATGGATAAAGGTTTACGGGGAAATTTCCGGTTGTCAGGAAAAGGCTCTTTCTTTTTTTGATTCCCAGGTTGAACTTTTAAAAAATAATGCTCCTTCAAAAAAAATAACAGCTTCTTATTTTTATATAAACAACAGGGGCATGGCAATTGTCAGGGGGTCGGAAAACTACATTTCCAACATGCTCCGTTATGCCGGTGCGGAATATCTTTGTCCAAAGATAAAAAAAGATTCTGAACTAAAATCGCGTCCAACTTTTTCCGTTTCAATGGAAGAATTTTATAAGGCTTGCAAGTCTTCTGAGTTTTTGTTCTACGATGGCAATATTGATTCATCTTGTGCCAGTCTTTCCATGCTAAAAGAAAAAAATCCCCTGCTTGCGGAATTTGATGCAGTAAAAAAAGCGAATGTCTGGTGCGCAAAAAAAACAATTTATCAGGATACTGCCCAGATTCCAAAAATTATTTTGGATGTCAACAAAATATTTTCTGCTAGCGGTGAAGAAGAAATAACTTTCTTTGAGAGGCTAAAATGAGAAACATGAATTTTTCTTTGCTAAGGAAAAGTTTTTTTGCTTCACTTATTCTTTTTTTGCTTGTCCTCTTTGTTCTTCTTTCACTCTGCATAGGTTCAGAATTCTATTCCCCTGCGAAAATTTTGAATGCTCTTTTTGGAGCGGCCTTACAAAATGGGGAAAGGGAAATCATATTAAAAATCAGGCTCCCAAGAATGTTGCTTGCTTTGTTCCTTGGCGGCTCCTTGGCTCTTTCCGGCTTTTTGCTACAAACATATTTTCAAAATCCAATAGCAGGTCCTTTTGTTCTTGGCATTTCTTCCGGTTCAAAAATGTGCGTGGCTTTTCTTACAATCATCTGCCTAAAAAACGGTGTAACATTTTCTTCCTGGGGGCTTATTCTTGCTTCTTTGCTAGGTTCTCTTGCCGTTACCGCTTTTGTTATTTGCCTTGCAGGAAAAATCAGAGATCTTGCTTTTTTACTTGTTGCTGGAATTATGATAGGCTATGTCTGTTCATCAATTACCGATTTGATTGTTGCCTTTGCAGATGATGCCGATATTGCAAATCTTCACGGATGGACTCAGGGAAGCTTTTCCGGTGTTACCATGGAAAATGTTTTTGTCTGCCTGCCTTTGGTAAGCATTTGTTTTTTTCTTTCCCTTGTCTTGTCAAAGCCAATCGGAGCTTACCGTCTGGGTGAAGCATACGCAAAGAGTCTTGGCGTAAACGTAAAAATATTCAGGCCTGTGCTCATCCTTATTTCCAGCGTTTTGTCAGCAGTTGTAACCGCTTTTGCAGGTCCCGTTTCCTTTGTCGGTGTTGCGGTTCCTTTTGTTGTAAAAAGAATCTTCGCGTCTGATGATCCTAAGCTTTTGATTCCATTGTGTTTTGCTGGCGGTGCAGTCTTTTGCCTCTTTGCAGATTTAATTTCCAGAATGCTCTTTGCACCTGTTGAACTGAATGTTAGCGTTGCAACATCTTTCTTTGGGGCTCCCGTTGTAATTTTTATGCTGCTCAAACGGCACGGAGGCCAGCATGGAAAATGATTTTTTGAATCTGGAAAATATTGCCGCAGGTTATGCAAAGAAAATTGTCTTAAAAGATGTTTCCTTTGAATTGCACAGAGGAGAAATAATTTCTGTAATAGGGCCGAATGGGGAAGGTAAGTCCACGCTTTTAAAAACCATAGGCAGGCAGATACCTCTTCTTGATGGAAATATTTTTATTGAAAAAAAGCCTTTGTCCAAGCTGAATTCAAAGGAGTTTGCAAAGACGGTTTCTGTTCTTCTTACGCATTCAGCTGTTCCGGAATTTATGACGTGCAGGGAAGTTGTTGCTTCTGCCCGATATCCCTACACCGGATTTTTGGGAACTCTTTCTTCATCTGATGAAAAAATTGTGGACGAATGTATAGAACTACTTGAACTAGAAAAAATCACTTCGGTAAAATTTTGCCAGGCAAGCGACGGTCAGCGGCAGAGGGTTATGATTGCCCGTGCAATTTGCCAGCAGCCTGATGTGCTTTTGCTTGATGAACCTTTTTCTTTTTTGGACATAAACCACAAGCTACACTTGCTCAATGTTTTGCGTAAAATTTCTGCCGGGGGAACTTCCATAATTATGAGCGTGCACGAGATTGACCTTGCGCTGAAAATTTCTGACAAGGTTTTGTGCGTTGCAAATAATTCTTGTTCCATAAAAACACCGGAGGAACTCTATTCCAATGACGAACTAAAAAAACTTTATTCGCTTAACGAAAACAAGTTTGATTCATATTTGGGAATATCAGAATTAAAAGCCCCTCTTGGCGCTCCCAAAGTTTTTGTTTTTTCGGACAGCGGAAGAGGCATTTCTTTTTACCGCAGGCTTGCAAAAAAAAACATTCCCTTTGCAGCAGGAATTCTTTTTGAAAACGACATTGACTTTCCGTACGCAAGCATGATGGCATCAAAAGTGTTTTCCTGTAAGCCATTTTCTAATATTGATGATTCTCTTTTGCAAGAAGCCAGGCGTTGCATAGATTCGTGTGAGCATGTTATAAATGCCGGAATAAGTTTTGGAGATGTGAATGCGCCTGTTAGAAAACTGCTTGAATACTCGGAGGCAAAACTGTGGCATATCCAATAATGATTCAAGGAACAATGTCTGGTGCAGGAAAGAGCCTTTTGACAGCTGGGCTTTGCCGCATTTTTAAGCAGGACGGATTTTCTGTAGCTCCATTTAAATCTCAGAACATGGCATTGAATTCAGCGGTAACAAAAGAAGGTTTGGAAATTGGTCGTGCCCAGGCAATGCAGGCAGAGGCATGCGGTCTTGAAGCTTCTGTTCTGATGAACCCTGTTTTGCTAAAGCCTAACGGCGACACTCGTTCGCAGGTAATTGTGAATGGAGAAGTTTATGCCGACATGAATGCGGTTGAATACTATGCCTTTAAAAAGAATTTGATTCCTGCCGTAAAAAAATCTTATCAAGAACTTTCGTCTCTTTACGATGTTGTTGTTATAGAAGGAGCTGGAAGTCCCGCAGAAATTAATCTTAGGGAAAATGATTTTGCTAACATGGGAATGGCCTGTATTGCAGACTCCCCAGTTCTGCTTGTTGGCGATATTGACAGAGGCGGTGTTTTTGCCCAGTTTGTTGGTACAGCCGAGCTTTTGGAAAAAGAAGAGCGGAATAGAATAAAAAGTTTTGTCATAAATAAATTCCGTGGCGATGAATCTATTCTTGAACCGGGAATAAAAATGCTGGAGGATAAAACTGGAATTGATGTTTGCGGAGTTGTGCCTTATTTAAAAATCAATTTGGATGATGAAGACAGCCTTTCTCTGGATAAAAAAAATATTTGTGCATCTGGTAAAGTGAATATCGGTGTCATACGTCTTCCTCACATTTCAAACTTTACGGATTTTTCCAATCTTGAACAAAGGGGCGATGTCTTTTTGCACTATATTTCATCCCCAAAAGAAATAGAAGCTTGCGACCTTTTAATTATTCCCGGAACAAAAAATACTCTTGGCGACTTGCTTTGGCTAAAGGAATCTCCGCTTTTCCAAGAAATAAAAGATTTTGCAAAAACAGGAAAGCCCCTGCTTGGCATTTGCGGAGGCTACCAGATGCTGGGCAACAAAGTTGAAGAATCATCTGGCAGTGGCAGAGTTTCTTCTTGTGTCGAAGGATTAAAACTTCTGCCTGTCAACACAGTGATTGCAGAAAATAAAATACGGAAGAATCTTTCGTTTACTCTTGAAAACTGCCAAGAATTTTTTTCTTGCCTCTCTGGAATGCATATTTCTGGGTACGAGATTCACATGGGTAAGACGGAGCTTTCTTGTGATGGTTCTTTTCGGCCTGAATGTCTTTGCTTTACAGGAAAGTCGGGTTTTCAGTGCGGAAATATTTACGGTACTTATGTCCATGGCTTTTTTGATGAAGAAGGTGTTGCCCAAAAAGTTGTGCAGGCTTTGGCAGAAAAAAAAGGCCTTTCGTGTTCGGAAACAAAAAATGCCTCGTGGAAAGCAACAAAGGATTTGCAGTTCGATTTTTTGGCAGAGCAGCTAAGGCTTCATCTTAATATGGAAAGGATATATAATATTCTTGGAGTGCATCCCAATGGAAACAATTAAGCACCTTCTTCCGGCTGATATAGAAAAAAACAGTTTTCTCATCATCAAAGATGAACTAAAAAAAATGCAGGTAAAAATTCCAGAAGAAGTTGAACCTGTCGTAATGCGTGTCATTCACACAACCGCGGATTTTGATTATGTTTCGTCGCTTTGCTTTTCAAAAGATGCTCTTTCTATTGGAATCAATGCCCTAAAAAACGGTGCGGCTATTGTTACTGATACAAATATGGCTTTGGCCGGAATAAATAAAAGTGCGCTAAAAAAATTGGGCTGCAATTCATATTGCTTTATGGCAGATGAGGATGTGGCAAAAAAAGCTTCGACACTTGGAATGACCCGTGCGGCTGTAAGTATGCAAAAGGCTGTCCAACTTAATGAAAAAATAATCTTTGCAATCGGAAACGCTCCTACTGCCCTCGTGGAGATTTGCTCTTTAATCGAACAGGGTTTCAGACCAGAACTTGTTATTGGAGTTCCAGTTGGTTTTGTTAATGTGGTTGCGGCAAAAGAAATGCTTATGAAAACCAATGTGCCTTTTATTGTTAACCGGGGGCGCAAGGGGGGGAGCAATGTGGCCGCCGCAATCTGCAATGCCCTTTTGTATTGCGGAGGCGGCAGAGCGTGAGCCAGAGTGTTTCTTGTTCGGATAATTACACGAGTTTTTTTCTTGCCAAAAATAAGTCAAAGCCTGATTTTGGTTATACCACCGGAACTTGTGCTGCGGCTGCGTCTTCTGCTGCGGCAAGGATGCTTGTTCAGCAGAAATTTGTTCCCTATGTTTTTGTCCATTTGCCAGAAGGATCTGCCCTTTGCCTTGAAGTTTTGGATGCAAAGTTTTCCGAAACATCTGCATCGTGTGCCGTAAAAAAAGAAAGCGGTACTGACCCAGATATTACGAATGGAATACTTGTGTATTCATCCGTTGAATTTTCTTCTGACGATGGAATAAAAATTCTTGGAGGAAAGGGCATTGGAAAAGTTACGCTTCCGGGACTGGATCAAAAGGTTGGAGAGTGGGCAATAAATTCTGTTCCGCAAAAAATGATACGCGATGCTGTATCTTCCGAACTAAATAATATTCACAAGGGAATAAAAGTAACGATAAGCATTCCTTCAGGTGTTGAACTTGCAAATAAGACTTTTAATCCCCGCCTTGGTATTGTTGGTGGCATATCGGTTCTTGGTACTACAGGAATTGTAAGACCTATGAGTGAAGATGCCATAGTGCAGACAATACGTGCTGAAATTAGCATGAGGGCGGCCCTGCATTATATTGTGCTTCCTGTGGTTCCAGGAAATTATGGAATGGATTTTCTTACTCATGAATTTGGTTTTGATTTTGGTTTTGCAGTTGAATCTTCTAATTTTTCATACGATTCAATTTTGATGGCAAAGGAATATGGATTCAAAAAATATTTTCTTACAGGGCATTTGGGAAAGCTTGTAAAAATTGCTGGTGGTGCAAAAAACACACATTCAAAATATGGTGATGGCAGAATGCAAACTTTGTGTTCTGCTTCAAAAGAATTTTGCAAAGAAGAAGATTATTTCCTGCTTCAAAAAGAAATCATGGCTTGCGTTTCAACGGAAAATGCAGTTGATGTTTTAATAAAATTCAATTTAAAAGAAAAGGTATTAAATAAAATTGCAGAACTTGTTAAACTGAATATGCAGGGATGGGTTCCAGAAGTTCAGGTTGAACTTGTTCTTTTTACAAAAAAGCATGGCGTGTTGGCAATGACGAAAAAAGCCTTTGACTTTATAAATGAACTAAAAGCTTGTGCCGCAAGACAGGAGGAAAAATAGAATGGTTTATTTTATTGGGGCAGGTCCAGGTGCTGCTGATTTGATTACTGTCCGCGGTCTTTCTTTGTTGCAAAAAGCTGATTGTGTAATTTATGCCGGTTCCCTTGTTAACAAAGAGTTGCTTTTAAATTGCAAAAAAGAATGTGCACTTTATGATAGCGCAAAGATGACTTTGGAAGAAGTTATTGATGCAATAAAAAAATCTTCTCCAAAAGAAAAAGTTGTTGTTCGCCTTCATTCTGGAGACCCTTGCATTTATGGAGCAATACGGGAACAGATGGATATATTGGATTCCTGTGGCATTCCCTATGAATCCGTTCCTGGAGTAAGCTCCTTTTGTGCAGCTGCAGCTTCCCTTGGTATTGAGTATACGCTTCCTGATGTTTCGCAGAGTGTTATAATCACGCGTGTTGCGGGAAGAACACCAGTTCCTGAGCGGGAAAGCATCCGCTCTTATGCCATGCACAAGGCAACAATGGTGGTTTTTCTAAGCACATCCCTTGTGGAAGATTTGCAGCGGGAACTTTTGGCCGGTGGATATTCAGAAGATACGCCTGCTGCGGTAGTTTATAAGGCGTCATGGAAGGAAGAAAAAAAAATGGCCTGTACTGTTGCAAGTCTTTCAAAGACTGTAAGAGATGCCGGAATAAAAAATTCTGCCCTTATGATTATAGGCGATTGTGTTACGCATAAAAACTATATGAAGTCAAAATTGTACGACGAAACTTTTTCAACGGAATTCAGGATGGCAAAGACCAAGTGATAGCAATAATTTCTTTTACGGACAAGGGAAAATCTCTGGCAAAAAATATTGCGGAAAAATATTGCGCGCTTGGATTTGAATGCAGCGTAAGTTCTGCAAAAAAAGACCTTTCAGAAAATTACGTAAAAACAGAAGAGTGGGTTGCTAAAAACTTTAAGAGCGGGAATTTTCTTTTGTTTATAGGAGCCTGTGGAATAGCTGTCCGTGCAATCGCGCCTTTTGTAAAAGACAAGGCATCTGATCCTGCTGTTGTTGTTATGGACGAAGCTGCCAATTTTGCCATACCGATTCTTTCTGGTCATTTGGGTGGTGCCAATGATTTTGCCCGAAAGCTTTCCGAACTTACAGGAGCCCAGCCTGTTATTACTACGGCCACCGATGTTAACAACTTGTTTTCTGTTGATTCATTTGCAAAAGAGAACTCTATGAAAATTTCGGACATGCTTCTTGCAAAGGAATTTTCAGCCAGGGTTTTAAAAGAAAAAAAATGCAAAGTTTTACTGCCAGATGAAATTTTTGATTGTCTAAAAGTTGACGGTGACATACCAAAAGAGCTTGACTTTGCCAAAACTTCTGAAGCTGGAAAGTCCATGCTTAAAGTAATCGTTTCGCCATTTAAAAACAAAGAAGACAAGTCGGTCTTGCGCCTTGTTCCAAGATGTATTGTCCTGGGGGGTGGTTGCCGTAAGGGAAAAGATCCAAAAGAGTTTAAAGATTTCATTCTCCGCGAATTGAATAAAATTTCCCTTGATATGAATTCAATTGCTGCGCTTTGTTCCATAGATTTAAAGCGGGATGAAGAAGCCTTGCTTTCTTTTTCTAAAGATTATGACATTCCTTTAAGATTTTTTTCTCCAGAGGAGCTTTCTGCTGTTAAGGGGGAGTTTTCAACATCTAATTTTGTTAAAGAAGTTACTGGTGTGGATAATGTTTGCGAGCGGAGCCTTTTTGCGTATGGTGCAAAAAAAATAATTTTAAAAAAATGCAAAAATGACGGAATGACTCTGGCTGTGGGTTGTACGGAAATAGCTCTTCATTTTAATTCAAGGACGGTGCGTGATGAATAAGCTTATAGTTGCGGGAATTGGTCCTGGTGCATACGAAATGCTAACAATTCAAGTTGAGCGCGCTCTTAGAGAATGCGATGTGATTGCAGGTTATGTAAAATATGTTGACCTCTTGAAGCCATATTTTCCGGAAAAAGAAATTCTTTCCAGCCCCATGATGCACGAAGAAGAAAGGTGCATGCGTGCGCTGGAAAAGGCATCAGATGGTAAAAAGGTTGTTTTTGTTTGCAGCGGGGATGCAGGTGTTTATGGCCTTTCTGGCTTGCTTTACAAACTGGCAGAAAAATTCCCGACTGTTCAAATAGAAGTAATGCCTGGGATTACAGCGGCTCTTAGCGGATCGGCCTTGCTTGGTGCACCTTTGATTTGTGACTTTGCAGTTATAAGTCTGAGCGACCATCTGACTCCGTGGGAAAAAATATCTGCAAAATTAAAAGCTGCTGCCTTTGCCGATTTTTGTATTGTTCTTTATAATCCTTCCAGCAAAAAAAGATCAGACTATTTGCAAAGAGCCTGCAATCTTGTTTCTGAATTAATTCCTGATGACCGGTCGTGCGGGTATGTAAAAAATATTGGCCGTCAAGGAGAAGAGGTTCACATCTGCACTTTTTCTGAATTAAAAAATACAAGCGTGGATATGTTTACGACTGTTTTTATAGGAAACTCTTTAACTTATCAAAAGGACGGAAAACTTATTACGCCCCGGGGATATGCTTCGGAGGTAAATGCATGAGTAAGGTTTTTGTTTTTGCAGGAACAACGGAAGGCCGCAAATTATTTGAGCTTTTAAAGAAGAATAATATTTCCTGCACTGTAAGCGTTGCAACCGATTATGGGGCAAATTTACTTTCTGAAAATTCAAAGTGCAAGGTTCTTTCCGGCAGAATGTCAAAAGAAGATATGCTTTCTGCTGTAAGAAAATCCAAGTGCCTTTGCCTTGTTGATGCAACCCATCCTTTTGCAGTGGCGGTTACTTCGCAGATAAAACTAGTTTGCGCTGAACTTGGTGTAAAATATGTGAGGCTTTTGAGGAATATAGACGAACAAAAAGATGTGGCTGATTCCCTTTTGTTTTTTGATTCTGTAAAGTCTGCTGCTGAATACGTAAAAGATAAAAGGGGAAATGTCTTTGTTGCAAGTGGAGCAAAAGACTTGAATGTGATTACGGATACAATAGAAGATAAGACTCGTATTTTTGCCCGCGTGTTGCCATCAGAAGACAGCCTACTAAAATGCATCCATAGCGGCCTGTGTGAAAAAAATATTATTGCAATGCAGGGACCTTTTTCTTCTTTTATGAATGAAGCTATGTTCTGCGAGACAAAAGCAAAATTTGTTATTACAAAAGAAAGTGGTGCAGCCGGCGGCTTTGAAGAAAAAATAATCGCTGCAAAAAAATGCGGTGCAATTACACTTGTTGTAAAAAATCCAGAAAGCAAAACTGGTGAAAAGGCTCAAAAAAGTTATTCCTATTCAGAAACAGTAAAGCTTTTGGAAACAATCCTGAAAAAAAGAATTTCTTTTTCGGCTCCTAAAATCATTCTTGCCGGCATTGGGCCTGGTGGTGTGGATTTTGTTACCAAAGAAGTTTTTAGTGCGGTTCAAAATGCCGACGTGGTTTTTGGAGCAAAATCTGTTCTTGCCAATCCCTTGTTTGAAGGCAAGAAAAAAATAAATTCATACCTTTTTTCCGATGTAAACGGATATTTGCAAGACCATCCTGAGTGTGAAAATCCTTTGGTTGCTTTTTCCGGTGACTGCGGTTTTTATAGCGGTGCAATAGTCTTTGCAAAGGAGTGCGAAGGAAAGTATTCCTGTTCACTTTTGCCAGGAATTTCATCCGTAAATTATTTTTCTGCAAAAATTGGAAGTCCGTGGCAAGACTGGAAGCTTTTGTCTATGCACGGAAAATATTGCAATGTTGAATCATTTGTAAAGTCAAACCAAAAGTGTTTTGTGATTCTTTCTGGAAAAAAGGATTTGCATGAATTGCTTACAAGGCTTGGTGAGGCTTATAAAAATAAAATAATTCCTGAAGTAAAAGTTACAATTGGATTCAATTTGTCTCGGGAAGACGAAAATATAATATGTATAAATATTGATGGTTCACGTAAGTTAAAAGGACAGCCATCTCTGGAAAACCTTTCGTTTGAAAAGGAAGGATTGTATTCTGTCTTGGTGGAGTGCCAGTCTTTGCCGAATTTAAAATTTAGCGCAGGAATAAAGGACAGCATTTTTTGCAGGAAAAATATTCCTATGACCAAAAGAGATGTAAGATTGGTTATTCTTAACAGAATGTCGCTGGCGGAAGATTCTATCGTATACGACATTGGATGCGGGACAGGCTCTGTAACTGTAGAAGCTGCTCTCATTGCAAAGCAAGGCTTTGTCTATGCGGTGGACAAAAATAAAGAAGCCGTGGAACTTACAAAAATGAATCTTTTACGCTTTGGAATTTCCAACGCAAAGGTTGTTCAAAAAACTGCCCCTGATGGGCTTTGTGAATTTCCTGTTCCAGACTGTGCTTTTATTGGTGGAAGTTCTGGAAATTTAGTGGACATAATAAAGGCTTTACTAAAGCGTAATCCCCTGATGCGGATTGTGCTTTCTGCCGTAACGCTGGAAACTTTTTGCATGATAAAAGAAGCAGTCTCTTTGCTTCCTGTTGATGACCTTGATTTTACTCAGGTTTCCATTAGCCATTCTGAAAAGCTTGGAAAGTATAATTTTGTAAAAGCGGAAAATCCTGTTTGGATTGTTTCTTTTAGCGGCTCTGCAGGAGAAAAAAAGTGAAAGCTAAAAAGCATATAAGAAGATTGATGATAGCTTCTCCCTGCAGTGGTTCTGGAAAGACTCTTTTTTCTTGCGCCCTGATGAATTTGTTAAAAAGGAAATTTGATCTTGCTGCCTTTAAGTGCGGCCCCGATTTTATAGATCCCCTCTTCCATAAAAAAGTATTGGATTTGCCATCCGTAAACTTGGACGGATATTTTGATTGCGGAAAAGATTTGCTTCAGATTTTTGCAGAAGAATCATCTGAGGATAAAATTTCCATTGTTGAAGGCGCTATGGGTTTTTTTGACGGCCTTGGTGGAACTTCCCTTCAGGCCTCTTGCTATGATCTTGCAGTAACCACAAAGACACCTGTAATTCTTGTTGTGGATGCCCGCGGTGCTAGCCGTTCTTTGTGTGCAATAATAAAAGGCTTTGTAAAATATTCAAGACGGAATGTAATAAAGGGTGTTTTTTTGAACAAGGCTTCAAAATCATTTTATCCGCTTTTAAAAAACATGATAGAAAAAGAATGCGGGGTAAAAGTTCTTGGATTTTTACCTTTTGATGAGAGGCTTGCTTGGAAGAGCAGACACTTGGGGCTTGTCCTGCCGAATGAGATTCAGGATTTTAAAAATCAAATTGATATAGCCGCTGCTTTGCTGGAAGAGTCTCTTGATGAGGCGGCTCTTTTAAAAATAGCATCGGATGTATGCGGCTTAAAAATTATAAAGAAGAATCCTTTTGAAAAGCTTATAAAAGAAAAAAAATATGCAGGCTTAAAAATTGGTATTGCCTATGACGATGCCTTTTGCTTTTATTACAAAAAAAATATAAAAATAATAGAAGAGTTAGGCGCTTCTGTAGAATATTTTTCTCCGCTGAATGACAGCAGTCTTCCAGATGTTGATGCTATTATAATTGGCGGTGGCTATCCTGAATTGTATGCAGAGAAATTGGAAGAAAATTATTCAATGAAAGATTCAATATGCGCTTTGGTAAAAAATAATATTCCTGTTTTGGCGGAATGCGGTGGGTTTATGTATCTGCAAAAAGAGCTTGTTTGCCAGGACGGAAAAAAATATAAGATGTGCGGAGCAATAGAAGGGAAGTCTTTTTATACAGGAAAACTTGTGCGCTTTGGTTATGCCCTGTATACATCAAAAGATTCGCGCTTTAAAATTAAGGGGCATGAATTTCATTATTTTGAAAGCAGCAAGAATGGGGAGGAATTCTTTTCAGAAAAACCTTCCGGGCGAAAAGGAAGCCCTTGCATAGTAAAGCAAAAGAATGTCTTGGCTGGCTTTCCTCATCTTTACTATAACTCATGTCCTGAATTTGTAGAATCTTTTTTGGATAAGGCTGTCGAGTATAAAGCATCAAAGAAGGTAAGCGATGAAAGATGATTTTTGCTATTTTGAAAACCATGAATGCAAATATTACCCCTGCCACAAAGGTAGTGATAACATAAACTGTATGTTCTGCTTTTGCCCATTTTATACATTTGCAAACTGCCCGGGCAATCCTGCATTTATTGAAAAAAATGGTGTAAAAATAAAAAAGTGTACAGACTGCCTTTTTCCTCATTTGAAGGATAATTATTCCAAAGTTATTTCTCTTTTAAAGACGCGGCCTGTAGCAGAAGAAAACTTAAAAGAATATGTTCATGGCGGAGAATGTTCAAGGCGGATAAAATATGATTTTTCTGTAAACGTGAATCCCTTGGGTATGCCAGCAAAGGTTAAGACCGCAATAAAAAAGAGTGCAAAGACAGCTTCTCTGTATCCCGACCAAAAATGTTTGAATTTAAAAAATGCCATTGCTGTTAAAAAACATGTTGGTCAAAATAATGTTCTGGTTGGGAATGGAGCTTCGGACCTGATTACTCTTCTTGCAAGATGGTTGCAGAGTCAGAGAAAAACACGGATTCTTCTTCTTGCCCCCACTTTTGGCGGATATGAAAGAGCCTTGCTTGGCTGTAACATTAAGCCAAAGTTTTATGACTTAAAAAAAGAGCGTGGCTTTGCATTAACAAGAGATTTTCTTTCTTGCGTAACAGATGACCTGGATGCGATTTTTTTGTGCAACCCCAACAATCCAACATCTTCCCTCATAGAAGAAGGGCTTTTAAGAGAAATTGTTGAGCTTTGCGCTGCCAAAAACATTATCCTGGTTGCCGATGAATGTTTTATGGATTTTGTTGATAAGAAGAATGCTGGAGTATGCAAATATATTGGTACGCATAAAAACATTGTTTTAATTAATGCCTTTACCAAGATATATGCCATGGCAGGATTACGGCTTGGCTATGCACTTTGTTCAGATTCAAGTATTGTAAAGCAGATGGAATTTTTGCAGAGTGAATGGAATGTTTCATCTTTGGCACAGGCGGCTGGTCTTGAGGCTTTGACTCAGGAAAGCTATCTGAAAAAAACAATTCGTTTGATTGAGCGCGAGAGAATATTTTTGGAAGAAGAGTTGTCTTTGCTTGGAATGAAGGTTTATCCAAGTGATGCAAATTTTATTCTTGTGGAAACAAAAGAAAACATTTTTGAAAAACTTTTGGATGCTGGGATTTTTGTCCGCGATTGCTCTGATTTTAAAAACTTAGGCAAGGGTTTTATTAGGATTGCAATTCAGACAAGAAGGAAAAATAAAATACTGCTATCTGCATTAAAGAAGGTTCTAAAAGAAAATGACCGAAGATGAATTTTTCGATTTTGTAAATTCCATAAAGCCTCTGGATTTGTCTGCTTGCGAGAATGCAAGAAAATATCAGGCAAACCTTGCAATGCCTCCGGGGAGCCTTGGAATGCTTCAGGAGCTTGCCGTTCAGATTGCAGGAATAACTGGAAGCATAAAAAATGAGATTGAAAAAAAAAGGATAGTTGTCTTATGTGCCGACAACGGTGTTGCCCAGGAGGGGGTTGCTTCTGCCCCTCAAAGCGTAACGGCATCCCAGGCCGTAAATATGACTGAATACAAAACCGGAATGTCTGCCATTGCAAAAAACTTTGGCTGTGAAGTTCAGGTTGTTGACGTGGGCATAAAATGTGATTATAGCTGCGATAAAATTTTGAACAAAAAAATACGCCGGGGCACGAACAATATTTCAAAGACTTTTGCGATGAGCCGTGAAGAATGCCTTGCAGCATTTGCAACAGGAATTGAGCTTGCAAAAAAGGCAAGGGATGAAGGTGTTCAAATATTGGGAACGGGAGAAATGGGAATAGGGAACACGACAACTTCTACAGCTGTTTTGTGTGCTCTTACAAATGCGAATCCTAATGATGTTACCGGAAGGGGTGGCGGAATTACGGACGAAGCCTTTGCAAGGAAAAAGACAGTAATACAAAGAGCTCTGGATATAAACAAACCGGATTCCAGCGATGTACTTGGTGTGATTGCAAAAGTCGGGGGCTTTGATATTGCGGCCATGTGCGGAGTTTTTCTTGGTGCGGCGCAATGTAGGCTGCCTGTCGTGATTGACGGATATATCTCTATGGTTTCGGCCTTGTGTGCAAAAAGAATTTCAAGTATAAGTGCAGGCTATTTTATTCCTTCGCATAAGTCAAAAGAAAAGGGGTATCTTCTTGCGGCGGAGGAAGTTGGTGTAAAGCCATTCCTTGACCTGAACATGCGTTTGGGTGAAGGCAGCGGATGCCCCTTGGCATTTGAGGTTGTAAAAGCGGCTTGCGTAATTATGAATGATATGGCATCATTTAATGGAGCCGGGATTGACGATTCTTATTTAAATGAAATACGGAAGCAGAGAGATTTTTAAATGGTTGTTTTTGTTTTTGGCGGTTCAAAAAGCGGAAAGAGTGATTTTGCTCAAAATCTTTCTGTAAAAATTTCGGACAAAAAAAATCTTTATTACGTTGCCACTATGATTCCCTGTGATGGGGAAGATGAACTTAGAATTAAAAAGCATATAGAGTCCCGCTCTGGTTTGGGATTTAAAACTATTGAATGCCCATACAACCTTAAAGAAATTTTTGAGGATAAAAAAAATATTCCGGGCGGAACTTTTTTGGTGGAAAGTCTTACATCTTTGCTTTCCAATATCATGTTCAAAAACGGCGAGACTGATTTTAATTCTTGGGAAAAGCTAAAGGAAATGCTGGATGAGTTTGTGACAAGAGCTAAAAACAGCGTGTTTGTCTGTGATTCCATTTTTTCTGATGCGGAAAGCTACGGAATGGAAACGGAAGCTTTTAGGCACCTTCTTGCAAATGCTTCTTCTTTTATTTGTGGCCTCTCTGATATTGTGGTTGAAGTAAAAAACGGTTATGCTAATTTTATGAAAGGCGGAGATAAAATTTTGCAGGACAGTGAAAGAGTAAAAAAATATTTTTTTGTAACAGGCGGTGCCCATAACGGCAAGCTTGAGTATGCAAAGAAACGCTTTTGCCTTGGCAGCGACGACGTTTGTATTTGCAAAAAAGATGCGGAGCCGGATTTTTCCAGGCGCTGCATTGCCTATCTTGAAAATTATATCTGGTTTTGCATGAAGAATAAAATTCAGCCAAGGGTGGACTGGAAAAAAGATACGGTTTTTGTTGCTACGGATATTTTTTGCGGAGTGGTGCCTATGGAAAAAGACCTTCGTGAATGGAGAGAAAAAACAGGGGAATATTTTCAGATGATTGCAAAGGAATCTTATTGCGAAAGGGTTTGCTTTGGCCTTGCTCAAGAAATACGGGGGTGAACTTTGACCACGATTTACCTCTTCCGTCATGGGCTTACAAAAGAAGCAGAGCAGCATTTGTACTGCGGAAAAACAGATATTCCTCTAAGTAGTAAGGGAATTGAATTGCTGCAAAAACAAAAGGAGATGATGCCAGATCTTTTAGGCTATTCTTTTTATTCAAGCGGAATGAAGCGGACAGACATGAGCCTTGAAATTCTCTATCCGGGTGTGGCCTACCAAAAAGAAGCGGCATTGCGGGAAATTGACTTTGGAATTTTTGAATGCCATTCTTACGATGAGCTAAAGGACAAGTGGCAGTACCAGATGTGGATTTCCGGTTGCAACGAACTGAATGTTTGCCCCGGAGGAGAAAGCTCTTTGCAGATGAAGGACAGAGTAATATCTTTTATAAAAAAATTACTTGCTGGAAAAGAAGAAAAAAGAATTGCAATTTTTACGCACGGAGGCCCTGTGGTTGCACTTATGCAATATTTCTTTCCTGATGAAAATAAAAACTTTTACGAATGGCGGTGCGCTTGCGGCCAGGGCTATAAAATTTGTCTGGACGGAAAAAATGCCTACTATGAAAAATTAGATTTTGGCGGAGGAAGTTGAATGATAGTAAAATCTATTGCCGTTGCTTTTTCCATGTACTCAAAAATTCCAATGCCGCGTGTGGAATGGAATGAAAAGAATCTGCGTTATGCGCTTTGCTTTTTCCCTTTTGTGGGTGCGGTTACAGGGGCGTTGCTTTTTTGCTGGATGTTTTTATGCCAAAGGTATGCTGCAAACTTGCTTTTGCAAACACTTTCCCTGCTGGTCATTCCCTTGCTGGTAACAGGCGGAATCCATGCAGATGGTTTTTTGGACACAAGCGATGCCCTGTCTTCTTATAAAAGCAAAGAGGAAAAACTTCTTATTTTAAAGGATCCCCACATAGGCTCATTTGCGGTAATAAAATTTTTGCTTTTGTGTCTTATCTATTTGGCCTTTGCATCTGCCTTTGGATTCAACTGTAGCTTTTTTTCATGGTGTCTTTCTTTTGCACTTTCTAGAATATTCAGTGCTTTTGCGGCTGTTAATTTTAAATGTGCAAAAAATGACGGAACGCTTTATGCTTTTTCTAGCTCTGCGGCAAAGAAAATAACGAATGCCGTGCTTGTTCTTGAATGGCTTTTTTGCTCCTTGGCAATGCTTTATTTTTCGCCAATAAGCGGATCCTGCATTATCATTCTTCTTGCATTGTTTTTTGCCTACTTTAGGCTTATGGCGCGGAATAAATTTGGCGGGGTTACAGGCGATCTTTGCGGATGGTTTGTCTGCATGGCGGAAACTATTGCTGCGGTTTCTTCTGGAATTTTTATTTTGCTTGGGTTTTAAATGTTGGAAAAATATCATATTGTATTTGCAATTTTAGCGGGCTTTGTCCTGGACTTTTTTATTGGCGACCCCCACTGTATGCCCCACCCTGTGCGCTTTATAGGAGCTCTGATTTCTCTGTTGGAAAAAGGGCTTTTAAATTCATCAGATACAAAAGCTAGGCAAAGGGGAATGGGATTCGTGCTTGTGTTTTTGGTGCTCTTTGTTACAGACGGCATAAGTTTTGCATTGGTGCATTTTTCTTACAAGATGCATTTTGTAGCGGGCTTTGCTATTGAGGTGCTCCTTTGCTACTGGTGCATTGCGGCTAATGACTTAAAAAAGGAAAGCATGAATGTCCTAAAAAAAATGCAGGCTTCTTCAATAGAGGAATCAAGGAAAGCGCTTAGCCGTATAGTTGGCCGTGATACGCAAAATTTAACGGAAGAAGAAATTGTAAAGGCAACCGTGGAAACCGTAGCGGAGAATTCAAATGACGGAGTGATTGCCCCTCTTTTTTACATGGCACTGGGTGGGCCTGTTCTGGGAATGGTTTACAAAGCCATAAACACGATGGATTCGATGGTGGGGTATAAGAATGACCGCTACCGTTTTTTTGGAACCGCTGCCGCAAGATGCGATGACCTGTTTGGTTTTATTCCTGCAAGGCTTAGTGCCATCTTTGCAATTGCCTCTTGCCCCCTGCTAAGGCTTAAGGCGGGAAATGCTTTTAGAATTTTTAGGCGGGACCGTTACAAGCATCAAAGTCCAAATTCTGCACAGACAGAAAGCGTCTATGCTGGAGCAATGGAAATTCAACTTGGGGGAGATGCTTTGTATGGTGGCATTTTGGAGCACAAGGAATTTTTGGGGGATGAAATACGTAAGCCCTGCGCAAAAGACATTAGGCGTTCGTGCAGATTGATGTATGCATCTTCCTTGCTTGCAACCTTGGTCTTTTGCGCTGTAAGGCTTTTTCTTACGAGATAGAAATCTGGCAGGAGCGCATTGTTTCCAGTGCGGCTTCGTGTTTTGCTGGGGTAACGCCTGCACAGCATGATGGGTCTACGCTAATGAAAACTTCCGGCATTCTTGCCTTTAAGAGCAATGCGTTTGAGACAACGCAAATGTCCGTGCAAAGACCAACCAGTTCAATCTTTATTTGTTCAATGGAAGAAAGTTCAGAAATTGTCTGCTGCAATTCCATTGAACCGAATGTTGGCTTGTCTATAATGGTGGCATTTGCTTTTTCCAGTTCGGCTGCAATTGTGCTGTTGATTTGCCATCCGTGTGTGCCTTTGATGCAGTGTTCTACAGGCAGGTTTTGTCCTTCCTGCGTCTGCATGTAGTTTTCCGTGTGCGTGTCGCGGGTTGCAAAAACGGCGCAGTTTGGCTCTGCGTACTTTGCAATTTTTTCTTTTACGTTTTGAACGATTGCCTGAGCTTCTTTTGTGCCAAGAGAACCGTCAATAAAATCATTTTGCATGTCGATGACTACAAGAATCTTTTTCATGGAACACCCTTTGTTATAAGACTTGTTAGAACCCTAGGTTACGAGGTAAGTATAGCAATTGTGCGGAAAAAAAACAATCAGCGGTTTAAAGGTGAATATAAGCCTACGCCGCCGTGTAAGGCCTTTAGTCCACGCGCTTGCGCGGGGATGAGCGTTAGCGAAGCCTGGAAGGGCGGTGGCGCAAAGGCCTGTTTGCCGAGTTAGCCAAGAAATAAAATGGTAGAGCAGACAGAGGTTCGTCCTGAAGATTACACTAAAATTTCAAATAAATTTTCTATAGAATATTGCGCGCTTTTGTGATAGTATATTGCATATTTAAAGACGGCGAAAAATGAGGTTTTTATGGAAAGACCCTTGATGTGCCTTACCCTTACAGGCAGCACTCTGGACGAAGACTTGGAGCTTCTGAACAAATACCGTAAGTATGTTGACATTGCAGAATTGCGGGTTGATTTTCTGAATGAGGATGAGCGTTTCTTTACAAGAAAATTTCCGCGCTTGGCGGGCTTGCCCTGTATTCTGACGATAAGGCGTCGTGTTGACGGCGGAAAATATATTGAAGGGGAAGCCAGCCGCACGGTTCTTTTTGCAAGGGCACTTTCTTTTGCGGATTCTGATGCAAACAAAAATTTTAAGTACGTTGATTTTGAGGAAGACTTTCATATTCCAAGTTTGCAGGATGCGGCAATGGCATACGGAATAAAAATTATCCGCAGCGTTCACGATATGGAAAATCCTATTTCCGATATTCATTCGCGTTTGCGGCAGCTTTGCACAA
Organism: Treponema sp. UBA3662; assembly: GCA_002373205.1. GTDB lineage: Bacteria > Spirochaetota > Spirochaetia > Treponematales > Treponemataceae > Treponema_D. The sequence goes on along the minus strand of DFJV01000068.1, from coordinate 3,562 downwards.
CCGGTTACGAAATTCCAAAGATTGCCTTTATGCCGCATACTCTTGATGACGTTACAAAACTTTTTGCCCAGGCTCAGGAATTTAAGGACAACAACCACATCCTTCTTGCAATGGGGCCGCTTGGTGTTCCCTCAAGACTGCTTAGTGCAAAGCTAAAGAATTTTCTTACTTATTCTTCTCCTCAGGAATGTTCTTCTTCTCTCCAGTCACTTGCGCATGTGGATCCTGTTACGCTGAACGACACCTACCACTTTAGCAAGATTGACGACAACACAAAAATCTTTGGCATTACGGGATGGCCCCTTTCTGCTACGAACAGTCCGCTCTTGCACAATACCGGCTACATGAACCACGACATGAATTCGGTTTACATTCCAATTCGTGCGGAAAAGCTTAAGCAGGCATTTTATTTTGCAAACGTTGTTGGCGTGGAGGGAATGTCTGTTACGATTCCCCACAAGGAAGATGTTCTTGACGAAATAAAAGACATTGACCCTATTGCCCAGGACATTGGTGCATGCAACACTGTTGTTCATTCGCATGACTCTTGGCACGCATACAACACGGATGTTACAGGTTTTACAAGGGCGCTTCTGGAGTTTACAGGGCTTAAAAGTCTTGCGCATAAAAAGGTTGCAATCATTGGTTCGGGCGGGGCTTCAAAGGCTATTGCCTATGCGGTAAAAAAGCTTCACGGTAACGCATGCATTTTTAACAGGACAATTGCAAGGGCAAAACTTCTTGCGGACAAGTACGACTTTAAGTATGCGTCTCTTTCCGAAGATTCTGGCCCCATGCTAAAAAAATACAGCGACATAATAATTCAGACAACATCAAAGGGAATGGGATGCCCCCCGCCTTCTACGGAAGAAAACGATCCGATTTTCTTTTACGATTTTACTGGAAAGGAAATGCTTTTTGACATTATCTATGTGCCGGAAGTTACGCCTGTTATGGAAAGGGCCGCTCGTGCTGGCTGCAAGGTTTGCAACGGATATTCCATGCTAAAGTACCAGGGCTACGAACAGTTTGAGCTTTTTACTGGGGTTCAGTATTAGAACTTGGTTACAATAAAATTAAGAGAGGAAATATATGGCAATTAATCAGAATGAACAGAAGGTTCTTGCGGCGGTAACTGCAATTGACACGCTTATAAAAGAAGGAAAAATTTTTAGCGGAATAAAGATTGGCCTTGGAACAGGTTCTACAGCCATGCCTGCGGTAAAGAGGCTTAGCGAGCGCATTAAGGACGGAACACTGAAAGACGTAAAGGCTGTGGCTACTAGCTTTCAGACAACTGTGGCCTGCCAGGAACTTGGCATTCCTGTTTACAGCATGAACGACATGACGATTGGCGGAAGTTTGGATTTGGCAATTGACGGAGCTGATGAAGTTGGACCCGGAAACTCTTTGATTAAGGGAGGCGGAGCTGCCCTCTTGCGCGAAAAAATTATTGCTTACAATTCCAAGGAATTTGTTATTGTTGCGGATGAGTCTAAGGTTGTGGAAAGCCACGGAACGAAGTTTGCACTTCCTGTAGAAATTATTGCGGAGGCTCGTGTTAGCATAATCCGTGAGCTGGAAAAGCTTGGCGCCGAATGCATTTTGCGTCAGGGGGTTCGAAAGGCCGGCCCTGTTGTTACGGACAACGGAAACATGATTCTGGACTGCACTTGGGAGAATCCTGTGAATGCTTTGGAAATGGAAGACAAAATCGATTCTATAACCGGCGTTGTGGAATGCGGATTCTTTACAAAAAATGTTCCTTCTGTTTTTGTTGCACATGCTGATGGTTCTGTGGAGCGCAGGTAGTTTATATAAAATTTGGGACGGTGATTTTCTGGACGCAGTCTTTAGGACGCAGTCCTGCTTGCTCTACCAATTTGTTGCTTGGCTAATTCGAGCGGGCATGCCTCTGCGTCACCGCCGTTCCGCCCTTCGCCTATTCGGCTCATACCGCTTGCGCGGTACTGCCGGGGCTCCATGGCGGCGTAGGTTGGTTGGTTTGTGCATTAGTGAACGGATGATTGTTTGTGTGTGTGGACGTTTATGAAGAAGATAAATTTTTTTGTTATATCTGTTGTAATATTTTTTACTCATTTTTCATTATTGTTTGCCATGCCCAATGATGAGAAAAAAGCGCTAATTAAAAAAATGGCAGAGTATCATTCAGCTAATAGGGTTGAGGATTCGTTGCTTTGTCTGGAAAAAATTCTTGCGGATAATCCTCGCGATGATGAAGCTTTGTATTACCGGGCATTCATTTATTTGGAAATGAACAAACCACAGCTGGCTATTGCAGATCTTGATACAATGCTCAATTCAGGAATCCGTGATTATGAGACATTACATCTTCACGGATGTGCACAGTATGATTTGGGTGAATATGAAAAAGCAATAGAAGATGAGAGTGAAGCCATTTCCCTGAATGCCAATGCACATGAGTGTTATGACATGAGGGCTTCTGCATACAGGGCGATTGGTCAAAGGGATGCCGCAATCCGGGATTACAGCGCATCTATTTATTATGGTAAGCTTAGGGGAGTTGATTTAGGGAAGAATTATACGAACCGCGCATTGCTCTATCTTGAAATGGGAAAATATGAAAATGTCGTAGAAGATTGTACGGAAGCCCAGAAATATAATCCATCATATATAACCTTGTATCTTACTCGTGCGGATGCATATACAAAACTTAATAAGTATGCAGATGCAATTGCAGACTGTAACTATGTTATTAGTATTGCTCCTAATTCGTTAGAGGGATTTCACTCACGGGGAAACGTATATATGTCTATGGGAAAATATAAAAATGCGGTGGCAGATTTTACTTCTGCAATAAAAATTGATAATTCAAATCCATCTCTCTATGCGCTGCGTGGAGTTGCATATATGAATCTTAGTAAAAACAAAAAATCAATAGATGATATAACATACGCAATAAAATTATCCCCTGATAATTCAGAATGGTATAAATTTCGAGCAGCGACATATATAAAGATGAAAAAAAAACAAGATGCAATAAAAGACCTTGATTTTAGCTTGATTCTGAATCCTAATGATGAACAGGCAAAGCAGTATAGAAAAATTGCAGAGGAAATGTAATGCATTTTATTGCTGGCTCCTGTAATTGTCTTTTGCATGCAGAAATCAGAATTTAAGGAAGAGCAGGTTGATTTGTTTATAAAACCTAGAAGCAGATTGTTGTTCGTGGGGGACGGTATGAAAAAAAAGTATTTTGATTCTATTTTTTGTTTTTATGGGGCTGAATATTTTTCCCAAAGAAAAGCGTTATAGTTCTATAACAATTTATGCAGTTAACGAGGATGAGTTCCGTAGGTTCCCGATAAAAAATAGTAACATTGAAGAATATTACCAATGGATGTACAAATGCAAGGACTGTGTGTTTGATACAGACAAAATTGCGGAACATGCTTTCCCAAAAGATTATGACGGTGCAATAAATGTGCGGATAGATTTTGAGGGAAATGGAAAAGTAACGACATTTAGTTTTTATTCAATAAAGGAAATTAGAAAAGAATTGCAGCAGTTGTTTTTTTAG
>DFJV01000047.1:30584-40988 GCA_002373205.1 Treponema sp. UBA3662 | reverse complement strand
GGGGGTAGCGGAAGACACGACAAAGTGGAGCAAATGATGGAAGTGGCTTGGTTTAAAAACAGGTACTTTGTTGCGTTACAGACCCTGAGACAAGCTCAGGGTGACAGTTGTTTGCTTTTAAATTTTTGCCACTTGCGGCATTTGCGGAACGACTCGTGGCTGGAGCGAGGGGGAGACTTCCCCCTCCTTGGGTAAGAGAATTGTTTTCTAACCCTGAGTCTTTGCCTGGGATGCCTTGAATTCTTTTGGGGTCATGTTGGTGTGCTTTTTGAATTTTAGGTAGAAGTAGTCGGTGTTGCTGTAGCCCACGAGTTTTGAGATTTCGTAAATTTTTAGGTCGGTGGTGGCAATCATGTTCTTTGCTTTTTCTATGCGGATGATGTCCATGTAGGTGTTGAAGGGGACGCCCGTGTATTCGCGGAATTTTTTGCCCAGGTAGGCGCTGTTGCAGTTAAAGAGGTTGCCAAGCATTTCCAGTTTTAGGTCGGTGTTGTAGTTGCTCTTGACGTATTGGATTACTTTGAGGATTGTGGAGTTTGAGGAATTTGAGGTGAAGGCTTCTGCAAGTCCGTTGGTGTAGTCGCTTACGATGCGTATCATTTCGTCAAAGTAGTTTTGCGAATAGATTAGGTTTACAAGGTCCATTGCGGAAACTGCGGTTAGTTCCTTTTCGGGGTGCTTTGTGCGTATCTGGTTGCTGAGTTCCACGATAAAGGCCATGCAGATTTTTTTTACCTGGTCTGCGGTTTTCATGCTTGTTTTTAGGGCTTCCCTCTGTTCCTGAATTATCTTGCTTATGTTTTCCAGGTCGTATATTTCTATGTACTTTACAAGGTCGCCTATGCAGCTGAAGAGGTTAACGTCTTCGCTTGGGGTGAGCTTTTGCGGGAGTATTGTCTTTGAGTCAATGTTTTCTTCTGTGATGAAGGGGATGTTTTCAAAGAAGAAGAGCCTTGAATAGAGCTTCTTTGCCTGGTTGTAGCTGTCCAGCGCACCCTGCAGCCCCTTGCCGGATTTTCCTATTGCGGCAATTGAGCCTTTTTTTTGCAGAGCCTTGCAGAGGGCATTGAAGTTGTGTTCAACGGAAAAATCTTCCTCGTTCTTTAGCACAAGAATCATTTCTGCTTCCATGGAGAAGTAGATGAATTTGCAGAATTTGAATGAATGTTCTATTGCAAACTTTAAGGACTGGAGCTGGCCTTCGCAGCCGCAGAGTACGGGCGAGATGAATGCCACGCGGAAGGTGTCGTTGGAGTCTTCTTCCGGGTTAAAGGCATCGTCCACCGCGCCAAAGAGGAACATCTGTGAGAATTTTTTTGCAAGGTTTTCCTTGTTGGATTTTGTGCGCAGGGTGTTTGTCTCTGATTCAAGGCGGACTTCGTTTGCAAGTGCGATTATTTTTTCTTCCAGAATGTCTTCGTCCACCGGCTTTACCAGGTAGCCTTTTGCTCCGTAGTTGATGGCCTTGTGGGCGTAGTCAAAGTCGCTGTAGCCTGAAAGGATTATGAACTGGGGGTTGCCGGGGTAGTTCTTGGGGTTGTTGTGCACTTCTGCAAGGACTTCTATTCCGCTCATCACCGGCATGGTTACGTCCAGCAATACTATTGAAGGAAAGAGTTCGTTTATTTTGTCCAGGGCTTCTTTTCCGTTGGAGGCCTCGCCGCAGATTGTGCAGCCGATTTTTTCCCAGTTGATTATTTTTTTTAGCCCGTTGCGGACAATTGCCTCGTCATCAACAATAAGGACTTTTATTAGCCGTTCAGACATTTTTGCCTCCGTCAGAGTTGAATTCAGCAGGAATTTTTATTGTTACCAAAGTTCCTTTTTCAATTTCGCTTTCTATTTCCAAACCGTAGTCCTGCCCGTAGAAGAGTTTGATTCTTTGGTTTACGTTTACCATTCCTATTGATGAACTGAAGTTTTCTACGGTTCCTGTTGCAAGCCTTGCCTTTAGCTTTGCAAGTTCTTCCTTTGTTATTCCGCAGCCGTTGTCCTTTATGGAAATTTGGAATACTTTTCCGCCGTTGCAGGTGTCTATGGAGATTTCTATTAAACCGCCAATTTTTCTGTCCTGGAGTCCGTGGGAGAATGAATTTTCCACGAGTGGCTGTATGAGCAGGGGAAGGATTACCGCATCGCTTATGTCTGTGTGAATGTCTATGCTGTATTTTATCCGGTCTGCAAAGCGCAGGTGCTGAATGGCAAGGTAGTTGTCCACCGCCTCAATTTCTGCTTTTAGGGAAACCGGGTTGTTGGAGACGGAAAGGTTGTGCCTAAGGATTTTTGCAAGCAGCTTGATTGTCTTTGCAACTTCTTTGTTGTCGTCTTCGATGGCCTGCATTCTTATTGTTTCCAGAGAGTTAAAGAGGAAGTGGGGGTTTATCTGGTTGGAAAGCATCTTAAAGCGGATGTCGTTCTGCCTTGCCAAAAGCTGTTCCCTCTGGATTTTGTGGCGGTACACTTCATCGATAAGGGTTTTTATGTTGTTGGACGTTGCCATAAGGGCGTCGTATATTTCTGCAAATTCATCTGAGCCGGAAAGGCGTGGGCCAAGCTCAAAGTTGTTCTGGACGATTCTGTTTATCTGCATCTGAAGGTAGCTTACGCGTTTTGCCATGTAGCGGGTAAAGATTTGCAGAAGTGAAAGCGAAAGTATTGAACCGCCAGCCATAAGAAGCACGCACAAAAGGACAACGAAATTTGTTGCGGACTCAAGATCCTTGCGGGGGATTATCTGCGCAAGGGTTATGGAGTTTCCGTACTCGTGGTAAAGGCCGTAAAGCATGGTAAGTGAGCGGTCCTTTCCCCAAAGAATGTTGTCCGACTTGAATTCCCCTATGTTGAGGCCTGTGCTAAGGGAAAGCTTTTCCTTAAAGGCAAACGGTCTGGAAGAAAATGCAACCTTGCCGTCTACAAGAACGATTGTCTGGTCCTTGTGGGCATTAACCAACTGTTCGATTTTCCTGTTGTCCAGGTGAAGGGCAAGTACGCCGGTAAGGGTTCCAGTGGTTCTGTTAAAGAGGGCCCGGACAAGTGCCAGAGTCTGCGAGTCAAGCGTCTCTGAATTTTTTATGACCCAGATGGGGCGTCCTGAAGCAGCAACCGCCGCCTTGTACCAGCTTTTGCCTTTTATTTCGTCCGTAACGCGGGTAAAATATGCGTTTTCTATAATCGTCTGGTTTTCCGTGTAGTAGATAAAGTTAAGAACGTCCGGGTTTGAGCGTGAAAAGTCAGGAAGGAAGGAAAGCGTTGTGTAGTATTTGTAAACTTCCTGCTCCGAGTTGAACTGGTATTCAAGTGCCTTTTGAACAGCCCTGGTGGAAAAAAGCGTGTCGCCAAGCTGCTCGCAGTTGGTCAGAATGGAGGTAAGGAGGCTGGATGTTTGTTCGAGCGATGTCTTTGCCAGCGCAAACTGCCTTTCCATAATAGTCTTGTTAATCCATTTAGTAAGGATAATCGTTATTGTTACAAGCGGCAGGATGAAGGCGAAAAAGTAAAGGGCAAGCATTTTTTGCTTTATGTTGAGGTTGTTGAATGAAAATTTCTTGCCCAGCCTTTTTATCTTCATTTATTTGCCGACAAAATAATCCGCGTGAAAAAGTCCCGCGTCTCTTGATTTGGAAAATCGAGCCTGAATTTTTCAGACGAAGCGTCGTATTCTTTTATGGAAATTATTCCTCTTGAGTAGAGGAGGGGAAGAAGATTCGTTTTGCCTGCGTGGAAAGAGAGGAAGTCTCTCCTGCTGAATTCCATCATGGGGATTTTTTTAACAAGGGAAATCTTGTCTTTTGCAACAGAGGGGCTTGCCGACTTCTTAAAGATAGAACTTGCCCAGAAGTGGTTCCATTTGTATTCGTCAAAAAGCCTTACAAGGTCGTAGGGGTTGTAAAGGGTGTTTTTTGAAGCCGGGGAGAATTTGTAGCCGCCGTAGTTGTTTAAGAGGTGGTTGAGCACGGTTTGCGGGGCAACGGCTGTTGTTGCGGCCAGCATTGCAATTTCGTGGGCAAAGTAGCGGGTTAGGTCTGCGTGGGTAAAGCCGCAGATGTCCTTGTACATTGGAGAAAGGCTTATGTCCTTGTAAAGGAAGGAGTCCGTGTAGGAAAGGTTTGCGCTGTCCGTAAAAAATGCAAAGCGCAAATTTGGGCCTGCCGACTTTACGGTAAGTGTCAGGGCCTTTAGAAAGTCAATGCTTTCTTTTGACTGCTCGGAAAATGATGCCGAAGAAAATGCCGGTGCCAAAAAGTCGTCAAAGAGTATTACGGCTGGTTTTTGGGATTCGGCACACACCTGCTTTAGGGCGGAAGTTAGCGCAAGGAAGGGGTCATGCTCTTCTACCTTAAAATTGAGCCTTTCGCCCTGTTCCCTAAGCTGCTCCATGAATTCATCTTCTGCGGTAAAAACAATGGGGGCGTCTGGATTTGCCGGCGTGCGGAATTTTGTAAAGTTAAAGGAAAGAACCGGGTATACCGTCCAGGGATTTTTTGCTGCGTCTTCAAGGCAGGCAATTTTTAGGCCAAGAAACAACTCCCTGCGGCCTTCAAAATAGTTCTTTAAAAACGAAACAAGCAGTGATTTGCCGAACATGGGTGGACGGGCCAGAAAAACAAATTGCTCCTGTCTTGCAAGGTTAAAAATGCATTCCGATTTGTCCGCAAAAATTAAATTTTTGTTTCGTAGTTGTGTAAAATCATGTATGTCTACCGGCATAAATTGTTGAATGTTCATTTTTCAAAAAATTATACACCTTTTTTAAGAAATTTTCTAGTACTATCTTATTTTTTGCTCTTTTGGACGGCAGCTTCTCCTTTTGCGGGCTGCATTTTTTGCAAACAAACCTTAATCGTAGAACGGCTTTCCAGGGTTCCGCCTTTTATTGTAGAACAAGGAGCGCCACGGATGGCGCGTCATTTGTTGGCAGATGAAATTTTGCAAGTTTTCGTAAGGAAACTTGCGGGTAAAAAATTGCAGGGAGGCGATTTTTTACCCAGCACCCTTCCAATCCGGCCTCAGGCCTTGTGATTCTTCCATGCGTGACCTGGCTTTGGGCAGTACATGTGCGAAATTCAAAATTTTGTCTTTCAATTTGCATTTTGTATGCTATAATTGGCGGTATGAAGAAGATATTTTTTAAGACAATAGCATTTATGCTTTTTATGACTTTGTTCGCTTCCTGTGGCGGCGGCAAAAGAAAAATCCTTAGCGACGGAAAAACTCCGCTTGAACGCTACGGCGCCCTTAACGTTCAGGGAACCCAGCTTTGCGGTCAGGACGGAAAGCCCGTGCAGCTTTGCGGAATGAGCTCCCACGGTTTGCATTGGTACGGAAAGTATGCAAATTACGACGTAATCAAGTGGCTGCGTGACGACTGGAACTGCGACATTTGGCGTGCTGCCATGTACACCCGTGGCGGCTACCTTGGCAACAAGAGCGTGGTCTCCAAAGTTATAGATTCAATTGAAGCGGCTAAGCAGCTTGGCATTTACGTTATTGTGGACTGGCACATTCTTTCCGACAACGATCCCCTTGTAAACGTGGACGCTGCGGCAGAATTTTTTGACATGATTGCAAGCACTTATGCAGACTGCCCCAACATAATCTACGAAATCTGCAATGAGCCCAACGGAGAAGACGTTACCTGGGACGGCAACATAAAGCCCTTTGCGGAACAGATTATCCCTGTAATCAGAAAATACTGCGACAACCTGATTATTGTAGGAACGCCAATCTGGAGCAGCGACCTTCTTAGCGCGGCAAAAAATCCCATCACCGGGCAAAAGAACATAATGTATACCTACCACTTCTATGCGGGAACAACCGGCCAAGATGGGCGTGATGTTGTTTCAAAGGCTTTAAAGCAGGGGCTGCCTGTTTTTGTAACCGAATGGGGAACAACCCAGGCTTCCGGCGACGGCGGCGTATTTGAAAAAGATACCCTTGAATGGACCCGCTTTATGGCAAAGAAGAAAATTTCCTGGGTGAACTGGTCTGTAAACAACAAGGGCGAAGACTCCGGCGTGCTCAAGATGAACAAAGACCGCAACGCAAAAGGCGGCTGGAAGGAAGAAGACCTTTCCAAAAGCGGCATCCTTGTGCGCAAAATCCTTCGCGGTGAAGAATAGTAGGGCAAACTTCGAGTTTTATATTTGCAGCAGAAAAATTGGCTCCCCGAATTTTTCTTTGATGTAAAGAACCCGGAAATCAGATTTGGGCGCAACGGGAAGCAAAATATGGCTGAAAATTCATTTGCACGGAGCGACCGAAGGGAGCGAAAGTCCTATTACCGCGCACCATGAATTTTCAGACAGATTTTGCTGGTAGTGGAGCCCAAATCTGATTTCCGTGCCCCTCTTAACTATTACACCAAATAATGCTATATTAGCACCATGGTAATTTCTTCTATTGACTTAAAGGACGGACATGTTGTCCAGTTAAAAAACGGCAAAGATTTGGTTTTGCAGCGTGATGATTCAGACGCTCTCATTGATGAATTCAACAAATACGGCGAAGTTGCAATTATTGACCTGGACGCAGCTTTGCGCAACACGGACGAAAAAGGCAATACAAAAAATACGGAGCTTTTAAAGTCTCTTTTGCGCCGCGGAAACGTCCGTGTGGGCGGTGGAATCCGTGACGTAAAAAAGGCACGCCAGCTTATTTCCCTTGGTGCAGAAAAAGTAATAATCGGTTCTGCAGCCTGGAACGCTTCCCGCAAAGACGGTGAGCCAATCCTTAACACGGCTTTCCTTGACGAACTTGTTAAGGCAATCGGCAGACAGCGCATAATCATTTCTGTTGACGCAATAAACGGAAAGATTGCCGTAAAAGGCTGGACAGAAACCGCAAACATTTCGCTTATCGAAGGTGCCCGTGAGGCAGAAAAATATGCAAGCGAGCTTTTGTTCACATGCGTAGAAAAAGAAGGCTGTATGCAGGGTACGGACATGGGCATGGTAAAAGAGCTCCGCAATGCGGTAAAGTGCCGTGTCGTTGCTGCAGGCGGGGTCAATTCCCTAGAGCAGGTTGTGGAACTTGAGCGCATGGGCTGCGACGTTCAGCTTGGAATGGCCTTGTACACAGGCGTTGTTTCGCTAAAAGACAGCTTTATAGAATGCCTTGACTGGAAAAAAACAGACGGAATGATTCCCGTTATTGCCCAAAGCGAAGCTGGCGAAGTGCTTATGATGGGCTATGCCAACAAGGAAGCCTTTGAGCGCACATTCAAAGACGGAAAACTTACCTTCTTTAGCAGAACACGCAAGGCTCTTTGGACAAAGGGAGAAACAAGCGGACACTTCTTGCAGCTTGTTAAGCTCCGCGCAGACTGCGACCGCGACACTGTTCTTGCAACGGTTATCCCCCACGGAGGAGCCTGCCACACAGGAAGCTGGACCTGTTTTGGTTCTGAACCGGATGCAAAGAGCAACATGGAAAGGCTTTACGCAACTATTGCGGACCGTTTTGCAAACCCCAAGCCCGGAAGCTATACCGCAACCCTTAACGACAAGCGTGTTCGCGAAAAGGTTATGGAAGAAGCGGAAGAACTTACCGAAGCAGAAGGCAAGGACGAAGTTGTTTGGGAAGCCGCAGACCTGCTTTATTTTGTAAGCGTCCTTATGTACAAAGAAGGCGTTAATTGGCAGGATGTCTACAACGAGCTTGATAAAAGGCATAAAGAAAAGTAGTTTCTGGACGGTGCTTTTTTAGGCTCTACCAATTTATTTGTTGGCTAATTCGACCGAACAGGCCTTGCGTCACCGCCGTTCCGGGGTTCCGGGCATCTCGCCCTCCATTGCTTTCGCAACCAGCCTTGCGGCTGGCCCCTCCATGGCGGCGTAGGACTTGCCCTTAAAAAAGCCCTCCATGGCTTGTTATTTTTTGGCAAGAAAGAAGTACTTTCTAAGTGGATTCCCTTAAAAAAAACTTTATCACAAACGAAAAAGTTCTTTTCTAAGGCGTTGAATTGCTTTGCAGACGCTTGCTAAGCGTGCAAACTGTTTACAAAACAAGCGATTTGTATCATAATGTTCTGAAAAATACATCATATAACAGAACAGAAAGGAGAATTTGGGAAAATAGTGCAATAATTTGCGGAAATATTTATATAAATTTTTACACCGTTTTAGATTTTTTTCCTTGACAAATTAAGCGACTAATCCTAAACTGAAAGTATGGACTTAAGAACTGTATTAACACCAGAAACCGTAGAGCTCCACTTGAAGGGAACTACTAAAGAAGAAATCATTGATGAACTGCTGGAGATTCTTGTAAAAGCAGGCAAAGTAACAGATAAGGCTGCTGCCAAAGAGTGCGTTTTGGATCGCGAGCGCAAGATGTCCACAGGCATGAAGCATGGAATTGCAATTCCGCACGGAAAGACGGATACAGTATCTGATTTGGTTGCCTGTATTGGTGTTTCTGACAAGGCTGTTGACTTTGACAGCTTGGATCAGGAGCCATGCCGTATCTTTATCATGACTTTGTCTCCGGTAAACAAGACTGGTCCCCACCTTCAGTTCTTGGCAGAAGTAAGCCTCTTGTTTAAGTCTGCCGACAAGCGTGCCCAGATTCTGAACACCCAGGACAAGGCAGAAGTTGTTAAGATTTTAACAGAATAGAATTATATTCTATACGCTTCTATAGCAAGACTCCCTTGGCAACAGGGGAGTTTTTTTTGTCTCTTATATTTTCTCCAAGGGTTGTAGAAACCAAGTGTATTTTCCAATAATTGTAATGTAAAAAAAAATATGTTAAGAAAGCACTGGAATGTAGGCAGGAATGGAAGTGCTTTCTTGTTAATATTTGCACTTGATTTCTGGAGGGGCTTTTTTTTTCTCTGCAAAAGTGTATAATCTTTGCCATGAAACTTGAACCGCTTTTTACAAGTAAAGACAACAGCCTCTTTGCCATAGACGGAACTGCCGTTTCCACAGAAAATTGTACCCCGCTTAGCGCAAAAGACCTCACTGCATCTTCAAAGCTTCCGGCAGACAACAAAAGTCCGCTGCTTGTTAGCATTTCCTGGGAAGAGATAGGCCTTGACGAAACAAGCTACAACGAAGAGCTTTTGGCAAACCTTAGGGACTATCTAAAAGTGCTGGATGAAGAAAACCGCTTTGCAATCATAGTTCCCGAAGCAGGAAAATCTGGCCTTACCGCTGCCCAAAAAGACAACTTTACCGCCAGCTGCAAGCACTGCGCCCGCCGCATAAAGGACTGCAAAAGCGTTATTGGCTTTGCAATCCCGGAAGAAGCAGATGCCGCAACATTCATGGAAGAACTAAGCCAAAAACACGCCCACTACATCTACTTCAGCAAGAATGCTTCGGTTCTGGAAAATTCTTCTATAGTAAAAATTTAGACAAGGAAGTACACGCTAAAGAAGTGCAGCACGCTTGCCGCAAGCGAAAAGAGGTGGAACATTGAATGTGTCCACTTGAATTTCCGCAGGATAAAGAAGCCGCAGCCAACAGAATAAACAATCGCACCTGCGAGCATAAAATTCTGGCTTCTTTGCGTAACCTCTATCTGCCTGCAAAGCACCGCCGCAACCAAAATCCATCCAATCAAGAAGTATGTAAAGAAAGAAAAAGTCCTAAGCTTGGAGCCAAATACGGAATAAAGAGCAATAAGGACTGCCGTAACAGTCCATATTGTGGCAATCAGTATGCCGGTATGGCTCTTTGTACCCAGAAGCAGGAAAGGTGTGTATGTACCCGCCAGCATAAGATAAATTGCATCGTGGTCCAAAATAGAAAAGACTTTCCTTGCCCCATAGGGGGTGAGCGCATGGTAGAGCGTAGACATTGTGTATGTTATAAAAAGCATTGAGCCAAAAATCACAAAGCTTGCCACGCAAGAAGACCTGTCCATTCCAGCCGGGGCGTAAAAATAGGCCCTAACCGCAAGAAGCACTATAGCCGCTATGCTAAGACCAGCCGCAATTCCGTGGATTATGGAATTGGAAATTTCCTCTCCAACTGTAAAAGGCCTTGGTTGTTTTGCGTAATATGCAAGACGGGCGTTGCGCCGCTGAATCCTGAGCGTCCTTTTGTGCTGCTTTTCGGAATCTTTTTCCTGCTGCCTTTCCGGATTTGCCGCATACTGAATCTTTATGTCGTGAATTTTTTCCTTAGCCTGCTTTTTTATAGTCTTAATGGCATACTTTTTCTTTGCCTTTATAGATTTTCGTGAAATTCTTTTTGAGATGTCAGCCATCGAGATGCCTCCTTTTTTCTCAATTATGCCACACAAAGTTTAATAAATCAATCTCATATTTTTTCCTAATTTTCTTATACAGAGAAACCAGAAGTAAACCGGAAGTAAGTTTTGGGTGCGGCGGAAGTCAAAGACGACTGAAAACTCGCATTGGAGCGGAACGAGCGTAGCGAGTTTAATTTCCTATTC
>DFJV01000047.1:0-30507 GCA_002373205.1 Treponema sp. UBA3662 | reverse complement strand
TTTTCAGACGGATTTGACTGGGAGCCACACCCAAAACTTACTTTCGAGTTCCTGCTTTATGCCTCTTTGAAATCTCTAAACTGTATAAATATTTATACCGATAAGAAGATTATGCGTAAAATATTCATTAAAATCGGCTTAATTCTAAGTGCAAATATTTGTATTGCCCAGGGCAATTATCTATATAAAATTCCAGAAGCATCTGAACTTGCAAAGATAAAATCCAAGGAAGAAGTTGTTTCTACCTCTAAAAACCTGATTGTTGGTACGGACACAGGCATTTACAAAGTGTCGTCCAGGGGAGCAAGCAATGCTGTTTGGACGGGCGGAAATGTTACCCAGATAGTCCACACTGATGTTACCGACCAAGACGGAAACCTTCAGGACAAATGGTATTTCGTCACTTCAAAGGGAATAATTTCTTCAATAAATTTGCTTGATTTTGCCGAATGCAACAATGGCTTGCCCTTCCTTACGCTAAAAAAATACGACGGAAAAACAAAGTCCCTTTACAAGCAGCCTGCCCTCTTAAAAGACCTTGCCGCAGACCCCTTTGACCCCAATATTCTTGTTACCGCAACAAAGGATGACGTCTACCTTACGCGCGACGGCGGCCAGACCTGGAAATCCATTTCTTCAACAAGCAAATACACAGCCGGAATAAAGGCGGTTGCTGTCTGCCACATGCCTGTCTACGAAAAGGACGGCAGCATTTCCGGCACGGAACTCGTTGTTTTCATGTCACATTCAATCTACGGATTCAGCTACTACCGCGCAGATGCAAAGAAACCTGCATGGACGGATGTTTCCGCAGGCTTTGTTGCCTTGCCAACATCAACCCCGGACGAAGTTAGCGACATTGTTCCCGTATTGTGCAAGACAAAAGACGGCAAAGTCTATGCAGACATTTATTGTGCCCAGAGCTTCTTGCCCAACATCTACCGCTTTGACTGGAAGGCCCGCAAGGCTGTAAAAGTCTATTCCGGTACGGAAAAAGCCGCTACAATCGACAGTCTTTGCCAGGCCAAGGACGGTCTCTTTTACGTAGGCGTTGGAAAATTCGGAAAAATTTCTCTTGGTTCAAACGAAGCCTTAGATTCAGCAGACCAGACAAAATCCTGGAGAAACCTGCTCTATTCAGCCGGTGAAAATGTAAACACTGCATATATTCCGGAAGACTACACAGGAGTTTCTGCCCTCCAGTTTAACGAACTCTGGCTTTTAAAACCCGACACATGCCGCAGTCCTTATTCAAAGATTGCGGACAATAAAAAAGCTGTTTACTGCTCTGCATATTCGGTTAGAAACCTTCAGGGAATCAACCGCTACAGAGACCTTATCAAGAAGAATAAGTTGAATTGCCTTGTCGTAGAAATGAAAGACGACTCTGGAATGATTCACTTTGACCCAAAGAATCCAAACGTAAAGGCAAAGGATCCTGTTAGCCAGTACAAGATTAATTTTGATGAATTTGTTCCTGAATTCAAAAAGGACAATGTGTATCTTGTAGCCCGCGTCGTGGTCTTTAAGGACAAGAACCTTTCCCTCTACGGAAAAAAGCAGTACGCGGTTTGGAATGCCTCAACAGGCGCTCCTTGGATTGGCACAAGGGGTACGGAAGAAGTTAAGGATGCAGACGGCAACGTTACCGGAAGCAGAACCCTTTACTACGGCGAAAACTGGTGCGACCCATATTCAGAAGATGTTTGGGAATACAACGTTCAGATTGCAAAGGAACTTATTGAACGCGGCTTTGACGAGATTCAGTTTGACTACATCCGCTTCCCAACCGACGGCTTGAACTTGCGCCAGGCAAGCTACCGCTGGAAGGATGCAGGAATGGACAAGGAAAGTGCCCTTGTTTCCTTCCTCCGTTATGCCCGCGAAAACATAAATGCCCCTATAGGAATTGACATTTACGGTGCAAACGGCTGGTACCGCTCAAGCACAAGAACAGGCCAGGACGTAGAGCTTATGAGCGACTATGTTGACGTAATCTGCCCAATGTTCTATCCTTCACACTTTGAGCAGAACTTTATGGAATACGCACCTGTTACGGAACGCCCCTACAGAATTTATTTCTACGGCAGCTACCGCAATACAGTAATTGGCCGCAACAAAATAATCGTGCGCCCTTGGGTTCAGGCATTCTATCTTGGCGTGCGCTATGACTACAAGTATTACGATGCAAACTACGTTAAGCGCGAAATCTTTGGAACACGCGACGGTTTGGATCGCGGCTACATGTACTGGAACAATAGCGGCCGCTACCAGGACATCTTCCCCGATCCGGGTGATAGCGATTCCCCCTGGAAGTCAAGCGAAGCAACGGTTCACCAGGCAACTCCCGCATTCAGCACGGCTGGAATAAAAGCAGAGAAGGAAGCAGAACAAGAGGCTCAGGGCGAAAAGACAGAAGTTAAGTCTGAGCAAAAAGAGCAGGACAAGCCCGCAAAAGCAGAGGAGCCTTCCGCAAAGCTTAACAAAAAGAAAGCTCCCGCTTACGGCAAAGAACATGACGAAAAGATAATATCCATTTTGGATACTGTTTTGAATCAGGAATGGGAACAGGGTCGCTACAGCAACTCTTCATCCGATTCTGTTCATAAAGGAAACTATTAGTGACAAACTTGGGCTATACCCCCGAGGAAGCTATTGCGGCAATTGCAACACCGCTTTCCCCAGGAGCAATCGGCATTGTGCGCACAAGCGGGAAGGGCTGCATTCAGCTTGTAGCAAAAATATTTTCCCGCCCCAATGCCCTGCTTGCTTCATCCCCAAATTCCCTTGTCTACGGCTGGCTTCTTGACGGCACAACCAAGATAGACGAGGTAATGCTGGGTGTCTACAAAAGCCCAAAATCTTTTACAGGCGAAGACATGGTGGAAGTCTACTGCCACGGCGGAGTTTCCGTTGTAAAGGCTGTGCTTTCCCTGCTTTTAAAAAACGGATTTCGTCAGGCAGAACGTGGCGAATTCACTTTTCGGGCCTACATAAACGGCAAGACCGATTTAACAAAGGCAGAAGCGGTAAGGGAAATCATAGACAGCAAAACTGACGGTTCTCGCGGAAGGGCTGCCGGCCGCCTTGCAGGAAACCTTTTTGCAGAAATTGATTCAATCAAAAAGCTGATTGTAGACACCTTGGCCGCCATAGAAGTTCAGATTGAATACCCGGAAGACGAAGAAAACATATCCGACACTTTTGACGAAACAAATTTGCGTAAAGCCGTAAAAAGGTTGCGCTCCCTGTCTGAATCTTGGAAAAGCGAAAAACTTTATCAGGACGGTGCAAGGCTTGTCTTGTGCGGAAAAACCAATGCCGGAAAATCAAGCCTCTTTAATTCCCTCTTAAAAGAAGACAGGGCAATCGTAAGCGACATAGAAGGAACCACCCGTGACTGGCTTGAAAGCTGGGCAGACTTTGAAGGAATCCCTGCACGCCTTTTTGACACGGCAGGCCTCCGCAATACGGAAGACAAAATTGAAGCGGCAGGTGTTGAGCTTACAAAAGACTTGTCCAGCGAGGCAGATGTAATTTTGTACCTGGCGGATTCCACCAAGGAATTTGGAAAAGAAGACATTGACTTTATAAAAAGCCGCAAGGGAAGACCAGTGATTTTGGTTTGGAACAAATGCGACTGTGAAGGTTCAACCCCCTTGCCAACCAATCCCCTTCCCGGCGAAAGTGATGCCCTTTGGCAGAAAGCCGTTTGCGTCTCTGCAAAAAAAGGAAGCGGAATAGCAGACCTTGTTTCTGCCGTAAAAGAAATACTTGTAAACCTTGCAGGAAAAGACAGCGGAATGCAGGCAGGCCTTGGCAGTGAGCGTCAGAAGGAATCTGTTGCGGAAGCCCTTGAGCGCGTGGAACATTCACTTACCGTTGCAAAAGAAGGATATTCAATGGATGCTGTTGTTCAGGACTTGGAAGACAGCCTTGATTCTCTTGGAGAAGTTACCGGGGAAGTTACGCCGGATGATGTTCTTGGTTCAATTTTTTCCCATTTCTGCGTAGGAAAATAAAAGCCAAAGTTTTTGTTTAGGGGGAATGTTCATGCCAAAAATAATCGATTTTTCTGCACCCGAAGATGAATTTGAGTCAATCCTTGATATGGAAGACGAAATGGAATTCCAGCCAGCCCCAGAACTGGACATGCCCTTTTCAAAAAAACTATTGGACGAACTTAACACAGTGGGATTCAAAGTCTTTGTTGAATACTACAAGGATTTTTCCGACCCGGATAGCGACGAAGCTTACATAATGCAGCTTATGAGCGCAAAAGAAACCTATGAAGAATCTGTTTGCCAAGAAAAGATTGCTGCCGCAAAAAGCATTATTGCCCAGGGTTTAGGGCGTGAGGCTCTGCAGATTATACTTTGTTCAAACAAGGTTGATTCAAAGACGGTTCAGCTGGCAGAGATTCTTCTTCAGGAAGAATGACCGCTAGCTTTTTTGCACCGCTATCTTGTTAAAGTCCAGGGGTCAGACTCCTTGTTCCCTTTTTCAAGTCTATGTCCAAAGATAATCCGTCATCATCATAAAGCTCGTAGCAAGTTCCGTCGCCCGCAAAGGTAAAGTTTTTTGTGTCAAGCTTTTCAGTACATGGTGCGGGTTTGCAAAGTGGCACAAGCTTTTTTGAGCGAACAAAGAATACGACTGTTTCCACAGGCACATTTATAAAGTGGTCGCCTTTTGCAAGAAGCGTTTGCTCAAACTTTCCGCCGCGCCAAGTTACCATAGTCATGTCTTCTGGAAGGTAAACATAGCGTCCCCTTGCGTTCTGGGTGTAAACAGGTGCAATCATTATGCCTTCGCCAACAAGAAGCTGATCTTCGCAGTTTATTGCCCTGTCGTCTTCCGGCCATTCAAATGCCAGTGGCTTAATATACATTCCGCCTGTAAGGGCAGCCTTTACAAATTCACTGTAGATATAGGGTACAAGGGCATAGCGCAAATCCATGACACTCTTGAAGTCTTCCACGCCTTCAAACTGATAGGCCTCCTGTTGCCTGCCGCCCAAAGCACAGTGATTCCTCATAAGTGGGGTAAAGCAGCCCAAGGCAAGCCAGCGCAAAAGAAGGTCACGGCTTGTGTCGCAGCCAAAACCTCCTATGTCTGCCCCGCTGTACAAAAAGCCTGCCATGTTAAGACCAGGCAGCATTTTTATTTCCTGCAGCAAGTCACACCAGAGGGACTTGTTGTCTCCAGTCCAAATGCCTCCGTAGCGGTGGGAACCTATGCAGGATGCGCGGCTGTACAAGAGGAAGCGTTTTTGGGGACAAGCTTTTTTTAGCCCCAGAGCCGCTGCCCGAGTCATAAAAGAGCCGTATATGTTGTGGATTTTGTCATGGCGCATTTTTTTTGTCTCGCCAGAAGAATCCGTTACTTGGTGGTAGAAGCGCTCATAGTCATCTCGCCTGTTAAAAGTGGAGCAGCTTGAATCCTTAAATTCAAAAAATGAATTTATGTCCAAATCCTTTCCGCTGTATTCCTCTATCTTGTCAAAGGCATTTTTTAGGCTTTCCGTCGAATAGAACATAGCAGGTTCATTCATGTCGTTCCAAAAGCCTTCAATTCCCATGTCCGTAAGAACTTTGTATTTTGAGCCAAACCAGTCGCTTGCTTCTTTTTTGCAAAAGTCGGTAAAGTGGGAAGCTCCGGGCCAAACTCCTGCGGTAAAGACAGAACCGTCCTCTTTTTTGCAGAAGTACCCCTTTGCAATTCCATCTTCGTAAACATCGTATCCCTTTTGTGCTTTAACTCCAGCATCAATAATCGGAACAAGGCGGATTCCTTCTTTCTTCAAATCATCAGAAAGTTTTTTCAAGTCCGGGAACTTTTTTTTATCAACGGTAAAATCCTTGTAGTCCTGCATGTAGTCAATGTCAAGGCAAATCATGTCCAAAGGAAGTGAAGCCTCCCTGTGCCTTTTTGCAACCTCAAGAACGTCTTCTTCACTCTTGTAGCCCCAGCGGCTTTGCTGGAAGCCGAATGCCCACTTTGGCGGAATGTAGCTCTGCCCAATAAGTGTGCGGAACTGCCGCGTAATGTCGTCAAGTGCGGATTCCTTGCGCTCTGTTTTGCAAGAGTCAGCGTAGATTGCGTAAAGGTCAAGTCCTGTGTCCTTTGTGCTAACATTCATCACTCCGCTCTTTGTCCAGTCAATGTCAAAGGTAATTTCAGAAGCGGTGTCAAAAAAAAGACCGAATGTTTTTATCCTGCTGAACACAATAAGAAAATTGTGGGCGCCGTACATTGAATGAGTTGATTCATCCTGATTTGGAACGTCGGAGCAGAAGCTTGTGTAGGAAAAGCCCCGCTTGTTCATGCCACGCATGTTTTCCCCAAGACCAAAGACCACAGCGTCTTTTTCAAGCTCGTATTCCCATTCAAAGGGCCAGTCGCTTTTTACCTTTCCAAGGTTCAATTGCGCGCAAGGCAAGGAGCGCATCTTGTTTACTACCGCATCTGTCTCTATGTTTTGTCCAAAGGAATATTTTTCAATCATAATATGATTATATTATCAAAAATTCAATCTGAAAAGCGACAAAATTGCCTTTGTATATAACTTTAGTATTGCATTACAAAAATACGCATGATATAATTCTTATAAAATATGAAGAAAGTATTAATAAACGAATATTCAGCCTATCCTCAGAAAAAATTCGGTGAAAGCAAAGAAGAAACCGTAAAGCGCGGAACCGACTTGTTTCCGCTAAAATATTACCTTAACAATACCGTTGACCCTCATTACGACTTGCCCATCCACTGGCATTCCGACTTTGAGCTTATCCATATAATTTCCGGCGAATACACTTTCTTTGTAGAAGGGGCGGAACACATCTTGCAAAAGGGAGACTCCTGCTTTATTCCCGGCAACATCCTGCACGGAGATGGAGCAAAAAAAGGCAATGCCCTGTATGAATCGGTTGTCTTTAGCATAGACTTAATCCGCCAGCATTCCTACTTGCCCGACAATTTTATTGGCGACATTTTAAGCGGAACAATCAAGCTGGAAAATGTAATCCCTGCAACAAATGCAGAGATGAAGGCCTGCATAGAAAATTTGTTTGACGTTCTAAAAGTAAATCCCGACGGTACGGAACTTTTGGCTTCCGGCTACCTTTTGCTTTTGCTTGGCCAATACAAAAAGCAGCACCTCTTTACCACAAAGAACGTAATTTCAAATTTAAAGAAGCGCCAGTCCGAGCAGATGGAATGCGTAATAAATTACATCCGCAACAATTACAACAAGGACCTTTCCCTTGACGAAATGGCAGAACAGGCAAACCTTTCGCCAAAATATTTTTGCCGCGTCTTTAAAGACATTACAGGCCGTTCCCCGATTGAATACCTTAACTGGTTCCGCATAAACAGGGCTTGCTCAAGGCT
Organism: Treponema sp. UBA3662; assembly: GCA_002373205.1. Lineage (GTDB taxonomy): Bacteria > Spirochaetota > Spirochaetia > Treponematales > Treponemataceae > Treponema_D. Next base: position 23,115 of record DFJV01000047.1, on the reverse strand, counting down.
AAGGGAATCTTCCGACAAGCTAAATTCCATTGCGCTTGACTGCGGTTTTAACGACTTTAGCTACTTTATAAAAATATTTAAAAAGTACCGAAAGATGACGCCTCTAAAATACCGCAACATGGGTGCCGTGCAGGAAACAGATTCCGAGCAAAGTTCCCAAGAAAGCACTTCTTAATTTTTTCTTTTTTTTCTTTTGGACGATACTTGCTTTGTTTTACCTTACATTCTTGGGCTAATTCGACTGTCAGTTTTTGGTGTTACCGCCGTTCCGGGGTTCCGGCTTTCGCCTCCATTGCCTGGGGTTCGACAAGCTCACCCACCACGGCAACGCTTCGCGCCCCTCCATGGCGGCGTAGGCTATTGTATTGATTTTTTGTTCAAGATTTTTGTTTTTTCCGTAACGCCGTAAGCGGGTGCATCTTCTGTTCCGCGCAATTCAGGCTCTTCCAGGGCAATCTTGTCGTAGCGGGACAGGCCAAAGAAGCCTATTTCTTTTGCATGGCGGTCGTCCTTTTTTGCAGAAAAGGCAATGCGTCTGCTTCCGTTGCACAAGAGAAGTCTTACCCGGCCGGACTTGTTAAGCATTGGGTCGGAAACCACGCAATATTCATTCTGCAAATCCGCCTGCAAAGGGTGTGTTTCTTTACAAAGTCCTTCTACATTTTTTTTGAATGCAAAGAAAGTCATCTTAACGGAAGTCCTGTCCAATTTAGCAAGACGTGCAAGAGTTGCAACTGGTTCCACAGGCTTCCATTGAATTTCTGCATGGCATGTTTGGTTTTCCCCGGCCTTTAGAGCAGGGCATTCAGTTTGAAAAGAAGTGCAGGGGCAGGGTGCCAAAAGGGTCAAATTGCTTTTTACAAGAAAATCGCGCAGGCCTATAAGAGTGCGGCTTGTTTTTAAAAGGGCAGGTTCGCACAAAAGCAATATTCCTCCCTCCTTCAGCAAAGAGGAAAGTTCAAGAAGAAGCCCTTCTTTTTTTTGCAGGGATTCCGCCTTGTCTTTCCAAAGCTCGTTAAGCGAATGGCTTGCAACTATTATGTCGTACTTTTTTTGCGGCAAAGAAAAATCCGCCTGCTCAAGGTTAAGGGTTTTGCAGCTTGTGCTAACATTTTCCTTGTAATCATATTCAAATATTTTTTTTGCCAAGTCCAAGGCCCTGCTGCTTGAATCAAAAAGGTCAAGGTTTATTTGTAAGTTTGCATTTGCCTTTAAAGCACAGTCGGTTAGAGCGCAAGATGCTGGTCCCGGCCCTGAACCAATATCCAGAATGTTAAGCTCATTTTTTTCTGCAAGAAGTTTTAGCTCATCAGAAAAATAATTTGTACAGCAGGAAATCTGCGTGTAGGAGACTGGCCAGTAATAAAGGAGGTATGCTCCCAAAAGATTTTTGTCCTGCATGTAGCCAGCCCCTGCAAGCTGCCTGTCTCCGGTAAGTCCCCTCTGAAGGTTTAAAAGCGCCTTGCTAACAGAAGCTGCCTCTTGTGCAGAAAGAGCAGAAGCATTTCTGTTGGAGCGCCAGAGCCTTAGCAAAGTGGGTATGTGAAGCTTTACCATTCCTTTTAAATCTCGTCTGGGCTAACCGTGTAAACAGAACCGCAGTTGCGGCATGTAAGGGTTATGTCTTCTCCCTTTGCCTTTATGTCTGCAATTTCTTCTTTGGGAAGAGCCTTTAAGTGCTTAATAAAAGTTTCCTTTGTGCAAGGGCAGTCATAGACAATGCTTCTGTGCAGGGCAACGACCGGGTTCAAGTCTGCATAAAGTTCATGAACAAGTTCCTCTGCGGACTTTCCCCTGCTGAACCAAGTGCCCAGTGATGGTGAGCGGTTGAATGATTTTTCTAGCGAAGAAATAAGCTCTTCGTCTTCGTCATTGTCGGAAGATGAATTTATTTGCGCTCCAAGGTTCTGCTTTCCGTCGGATGAATGTCCGCCTGTCTTTGGCATTACCTGAATAAAAATTCCACCGGCACCAATAACACGTCCGGCCTTGTCCATCTGGATGGAAGTTGTAAGGGCTGATTTTAGCTGCTCGCTGCGGTCAAAATAAAAAACAAGGTCATCTGCAATGTTGCCCGTCGTGTTTACCGAACTTGTCTGCGGATACTTGTCTCCAGGCCTTGCGGTCTGAATGGTCATGTAGCCTTCGCCGCCAAGGAAGGGCTTTAAGTCCCAGCTTTCAAGCGGCTTTTCCACGGGAATGTGGTCTTCAAAAAGGTAGCTTCTTACCCAGCCGGTAGAGTCAGCCTCCACATTAAAACCTTTTGCAACGGATTCTTCAACATCGTAGCGCCAGCTCAAATGCTCGCGTCCCTTCATTACTGCAGGAATCAAAAGTGCGCCGCAAAGGGATGCCTGTCCCAAAATGTAGGTTTCAAGAATGCCAGTATTGTGCTGGGCACGCATTGTGTTAACAAAATGGGTTCCTGCAAAAACAGCGCCGCGAACACGTCCGTTTGCCATAGTAAAATGAATCATGTCGTCCGCAGGAAGCGCTTCCAGATATTCCAATAGTTCCTTGTCTTGAATTTGAGCCTTAATCATAGCGCTAATATAGTATATTTTTTGCTTAATGGCAAATGGTGGTGGTCAAGGTTGTTATATTAGTGTAGAATGAACTTGTGCTTGGTCTTACCAAAAGGGGGCGTTATGATAAAGAAAATTTTTGCAACAATTGCTTGTGCCGCAATGCTTACAGCTGCCGTTAGTGCTCAAAAGGAATACGATGTGAATCTTTTTCCAGAATATTGGGGCGGTGTGTCGTCGATCAAACTTGAATCTGACTGCATAATGGAAGGCGGTGATTTTAACAAGGACGGATTCAGTGACCTTATTGTTATAGCTACGCCAAAGGATCCAGATTTTATGCGTACCCGCGAGGACGGCTATGTTTACAATTTTAACAAGCCTGTGATGGCAATATTTTTAGGTCAGGAGAATGACAGGTACAAGCTTTTTAAGGAATACAAAAATACAATTCCTGGTAATGACGAAGAAAATGAAGACTGCTTTCATGAAACAGAAATATCAGTGAGCAAGAAGGGTGTTATAACAATTTCTGTGGGTGAATTTTATTCAGCGGGAAGTTCCGACTCTCCCAAGACAGAATATTTGTTCCGCTTTCAAAAAGGAGACTTCTTTTTAATAGGAAAGAACTACGGGTCTTTTTCGCGCTATTCCGGTGATGCCCAAAAGGTGAGCGAAAATTACCTTGCCCGCAAAAAACAGACCGTTACCTATAATATGTTTGACGACTCTGTTCCAGAAAAAGAGACTTGGACAAAACTGCCCTCTGCTCCGCTTGTTAAGTTGGGCGAAAAGCTTCTTACCGCTTATGATGAATGAGAGGCTTTGTGCATGCATCCACAATGTCTCCAATCCACTGCCAGTAGGTGGCGTTTTTTCTGTTGTCGGGGTAACGGCTGGAAAAAGTTATTACAAGCTTTTTCTCTGGAATAACAGCTATAACTTGTTCACCCCAGCCGTGAGCAAAAAAGCCGCGTACTTGTTCCTTTCCAAACCAACGGATCCACCACTGGTAGCCATAACGTGCCTGCCCCGGAGTTTGAATTTTTGTTGATTCATCTATCCAGCTTTGGGGGACAATTTGCGAACCTTCCCACATTCCCTTGTTCAAGTACAAAAGTCCAAAGCGGGCCATGTCTCTTGCGGTAAGGTAAAGTCCGTTTCCACCGTCGCTTATTTTATTGGGGTCGCTTTCAAAATAGGCGGAATCCAAACCAAGTGGCTTGAATAAAACTTCCCTTCCGTATTCGTCCAAAGTTTTTTTTGTAGTCTTCTGAATTATTGCGCTAAGCAAATGCGTGTTCCCGGTTGAATATTCAAAGACTTTTCCCGGTGCGTAAGAAAGAGGCCTTTTAAACAAAAAGTCTATCCAGTCACCGCAGCTTCTCCACTGAGCCCATAATGAAGAATCCGTAGAAACCAAGCCCGATGTGTTTTTTAACAAGTCCCGTATGGTGATTTTTTTAAAGCGGGAGTCGCTTTTGTCTTTTAGCTCCGGAAAGTAATTTATTATGGGCTCGTCAAGTCCAAAATATTCCTGCTTAATTGCTATTCCAACAATAGTGCCTGTAACGCTCTTTGAAACAGAGTGCATGGGAAACAAGCTTTCCTTACTGTAGCCGCTCTTGTAATATTCGCTTACAATTGCGCCGTCTTTAACAATGATGCAGGAAGTAACTTCTGTAGGAAGTAGCGCCTTGTTGAATGCCTCAATTTTTTTTGCATCCAAGCCCGCTTCTTTTAATTCCTTGCTTTTCCAAACAAACTCCGTCTTTGCCCCCGCCACCTGAGCAAATCCCTGCTCCGCGGTAAGAAGTGCGGCCAGTAAAAGAGGCAGAATAAGTTTTTTTATAGGGGTTCGCTGCATAGTTTTTTCCTCCGTGTCTAAATCTGAGGCTTATTATATCTTTTAATTTGTTATGCCTTTATTTTTTTTGCAAATACATTTCATATAAAATATCTCCGCAAAAGCCAAAGGTTGGTATTTCATGTTCCTCATTTTTCTCCAAAAGCCCTCCTGTGCTGTTGCATATTATCTTTCCCGAAAGTTACTTTATTTTCAAGTCAAATCGAATGTCTTATATCCAGCTTGATTAGTATTTCTAGTGCCTTATTATCATCAAGTTTTCTTAACATTTTCTTCTGGTCTCTTTTTGCGCCAATGGCATCTACGCAACATGGTTTTGTACATACAATTTATCACATATTAAAAATCATTTCTATGAAAATCTTAGCCTTATGAATAGCGGCGTTTCTATTACAAAGCGAGCACGGCCGGGATTGGAGGGGCGCACGGAGTGCGTTGCGGAGCAATGGAGCGGGGAGGGACCCGCGGAACCCCGGAAAGCCCTTAGCAAGAAAAAGTGCCGCAGAAGAAGATAAAAGACTTCAAAAAGAAATCATTTAGTTTTATTATGATTAAAAACAGGAATCTGGAGGATTTATGAAAATTTCTAAGGGAATGATAATTTTGGGAGCGCTTGTTGCTTTTTTGGTGGTAACAGGAGTTAAGGTTAAGAATGGCACTAAGGCTTTGAACAAGAACATCCTTAAAAATACGGTCATTGTTTCTGACGGAAAGGTTGATTCTGCCAATGAAGGAAAGCTGGTGCTTGTTGCGGGGAAGATTGCTTTTGATTCAAAGATTTCTTTTGATGAGCTGGATGAACCGCTGAACACTTTTAAGGCAAAGAGGACTGTAAGGGAATTTTATTCATATCAGAAGAAGGGAGAAACGCATTATGACTGGAAGGAGCGTACCGAGCAAAAAGCGGGTGCGTCTTCCGGGCTGGACAGTCTTTATTCGGTGGAAAAAACGGTAACGCCCCATGTTGGGGATTTTGTTCTTGATGCAAAGGGGCTTGAGCTTGTTAAGGCTGGCGCTGAGTATACCAAGCAGAAAACTGTTTGCGGCCTTAAGCATGATGAATTTTACTACGGCCCAATTACAGAGGTTGCAAAAGAAGGAGACCTGAACCTTAAGTACAATTATTATGATGTTGAAAAATACCCCTATCTTTCGGTTTTGGCTGAGCAGAGGGGAAATTCCTTTAAGCCATTTATGCTTGGAAAGACGGAAGTTTATTATGTCTTTAACGGCAAGGTGGATTCTGCGGATGCCCTAAAAGGCCAGCTTGATGAAAATGTAAAGAAAATTGGCAGTGCAAGGAGCGGATTCATTATTATGGTTTTGCTTATAGGCGTGGGGCTTATTTACAGCAGCAGGAAAAACAAGGCGGCAAAGGAAAAGAAAGAAGCTGATGCGCAATAGATAGGTGTGCATGCGTTTGGTAATGCCATTAACTTTGAGTCATTCTGAGCTTGACTCAGAATCTCAAATTATTATATTGAAGAGAGATGCCGAATCTAGTTCGGCATGACGGTTCTTTATGTTAATGGCATTTATGCTATTGTTCGACAGTTAGGCCCAGGGGTCTTCTGCGGCGGGTTTTCTTATGTCTGGCATAAGGAAGTTTTCCCACAGGAACCACTGGTCTCCCTTTTGGCGCAGTTTTACGCTTCTTTGGGAATCTGCCCCGGATGATGTAATCCAGAGCGTTACGTAGCCTTCCTGGTCATGGGAATGGGAATTTTCGGAAACCGTTACCGAGTAGGGCTTTGTGGGTTCGTAGTTGTTTTGCGGGGAAGTTCCTGCAAAGTAGCTTCTGGGCACATAGTATTTTCCAACCAGGCGGTCCTTAAGGAACTGCTTGTCATAATTGCTAAGTGGCTGGGGGCCTTTTAGCAAGTTGAGCATTTCGATGCAGTCGTCTACACTCTGCTCGTAGCGGCACAAAACTGCAACAACCAGGGCTGCAACTTCAAAGGGATCGGTAAGCTTTGCCTGCGGAAGAGCCTTAAGCTCTGCACAGTTCTGCGGCAGGCTGCTGAATGTAATTGTCTTTGACATAGGGCTGTCTCCTTAATTCTTATTATAACACAGGAATTTTTTTTGTCCTCTGATTTGCTGGCTGTGGTTTGCTTTATCCCACGGTCAAAACTATTGCATAGAAAAGGAAAAGTTCCAGCAAAACGTCTGCAATCAGGAGGATAATGTTCAGCTTTCTAAGTTTGCCCTTTGCGATTACTGCGGTGATTATGTCAGAAATCATGGCAAGTGGATTGAGAAAAAAAGAAAGGGGAAGGGCGAGCGGCAAAAAAGGAGAGTCGCAAACACAGTCATTTAAGGGGTAGACAGTAAAGACCAAGCCCGTTATCAAAAAGGCCAGCGAAAAGATTGCATTTGTAAGCGAGAATATTTTGGATAATTTTTCTTTTATAACTTACCATAGTTTAGCTCAAAATTTGCCGTTTATAAAGTTCTGTGATGATGTCTTTGTGGCTTTTGGGGAGAGGAGTGGATCTTTCTCCTATAGAGCCTTGTTTTCTCCTATTTTGTATGTTAAAATAGGAGAAAGCCTAAGCCGTAGGAGAATAAAAATGCGGACTTTTGATTATTCAAAACTTCAAAACTGTACACTTGATACTGAAATCTTAGGATTTATTTCTAAAATAAGAGAATACAAAGGCCGGCAGGAACTTTTTGTACATCAAAAAAAAGACAAACTCGATAAACTGGTAGAAATTGCTAAAATTCAAAGTACAGAAAGCTCAAACAAAATTGAAGGTATTGTCACTACAGAATTACGAATCAAACAGCTCGTTACTGATAAAACTACTCCCCGTAACCGTGACGAAAAAGAAATCATGGGCTACCGTGATATTCTTAATATCATCCATGAAAACTTCGAATATATTCCTATCAGCTCAAATTATATTCTCCAGCTCCATAAGTATTTGTATCAATATGCAAGTCCTGATTTTGGAGGCAAATTCAAGAATGTTCAAAACTATATTGTTGCAACCATGCCGGACGGAAGCAGCCGAACGCTTTTTACACCATTAACGCCGGTTGAAACTCCAGAGGCTGTTCAAGAGCTTTGCGAAACTTTTAATCGTGCAATGGACTTGGGCGAAATAGAACCTTTGCTTTTAATTGCGAATTTCATCAAAGACTTTTTGTGCATACACCCCTTCAATGACGGAAATGGAAGAATGTCCAGGCTTTTAACAACGCTCTTGCTGTATCGTTCAGGATTTGTCGTATGCAAATATATAAGTCTTGAAAAGAAAATCGAAAAAACAAAAGACACTTATTACGATGTCCTTGAAGCTTCTTCTGAAAACTGGAACGAAAACACAAATGACAACACACCGTTTGTAAAATATCTTTTGGGAATAATCCTTTCCGCATACAGGGATTTTGAAGAACGGCTAAAGCTGATAGATGAAAAACTTTCCGCAACTGAAACCATCGAAAAAGTTATCAAAAACCGTATCGGAAAATTTACAAAGAGTGACATTCAGGAAGAATGCCCTGCCCTTGCCCGCCAGACTATCGAAAAAGCCATCAAAGGACTTTGTGATACAGGCAAAATAGAAAAGAAAGGCAGCGGACGAACAACCTACTATGTATGCAAAGATTTGTAACTAGAAAAAAGAAAAAATTATTCAGTCGCTTACAGTGCGGCCACCCCATTCAATGGAGTGCTCTTTTTCGCGGGCTATGGTTTTGTCAAAGTCTGCTTGTGGCGAGCAGTTTTTTTCTATTTGAAGGGCGGTTTTGTGCAGGCGTTTTAGGCATTCGCTTTTGTCTTTGTAGCCCAGCTTGGATTTTTCTATGGAATCTCCCAGGATGCGGATTGATTCGTCGTAGATGTTTAGCGGTACCGGGAAGGGGTGGCCGTCTTTGCCTCCGTGCGCAAAGCTGAATCTTGCCGGGTCGCGGAATCGGGAGGGGGTTCCGTGGATTACTTCGCTTACAAGGGTTAGGGACTGAAGGGTTCTTGGGCCTAAGTTTTTGGTTAGGAGCAGGCTTTCAAAGTCTTTGGGCTGGCTTTCGTAGGCGGTTGCAAGGACTGCACCAAGGCGCTTTAGGTCTACGTCTTCTGCCCTAACTTCGTGGTGGGCTGGCATGATGCAGTTGCGGCTATTTTCTATGATAAGCTGCGTGTCTTTGCAGGGGCTGTCTGCAAAGAGGGTAAGCTGTTTTTCTTCTTGAAAGTCTTTTGGGGCTTTTAGGCGCAATATGTCCGAGGCTTCTTTTAAGATGATTCGCGGTTCGTCTTTTGCAAGGTTAAGGATTGACTCTCTTGTGTCTGCGGCATTTGCGTCGGTTAGGTTTAGGATTTTGCCTTCGTTTTCGCCTGTTACGCCTGAATGGGGTTCTTCTGTAAAAGACTTTAGGTTTTGCGAGCACCAGTGGTAGCGGCGAGCTTTTTTTTCTGCGGGGTTCATTCCCTGCTGGACAACTGCCCAGTCACCGTCTGCGCTAAGGATAAAGTTGTGCAGGTAAAGCTGTAATCCGTCTTGGACTGCGGTGTTGTCCACTTTTGCGCATAGCTTGCTTGCCCGGATTAGGGGGGCTGCGTCTAGGCCTGTGTGCTCTCCCATGTATTCAAGCTGGCTGGGTGTTTCGCGGGAGTATTTGCCCCTTCCTCCACATATAACAAGCCCAAATTCTTTTGCGCGGGCATTGATTCCCCTTTTTAGGGCATACATTACGCTTGTTGTGATTCCTGATGAATGCCAGTCCATGCCAAGGACAGCTCCAAGGCTCTGGAACCAGAGGGGGTCGCTTAGACGGCGCAGTACTTCTTTGCGGCCGTATTCAATAAGAAGTGCTTCTATGATTTGAGTTCCCAAGTCACGCATTCTGTCTGCAAGCCACTTGGGAACTGTTCCGGTGTGCAGGGGTAAGTCTGCATACCCTGTTTTTTTTGGCATTATTTGTCGCGGCAGCTCTGGTAGTAGACAAACCAGTAGCCAAGTCCCAGAATTATTGCACCGCCAAAGATGTTTCCGAGCGTTACCGGGAGAAGGTTTTTGTAGAGGAATTTAAGCAGCAGGGCAAGGGCGCCTTCTACATCGTAGCCCATAAAGGGAACTGCACCAATGCTTTCTATTGGAATTTTGTATTCAATGGAAGAAAGGATTCCTGCCGGTACAAAGTACATGTTTGCAACGCAGTGTTCAAATCCGCAGAGTACAAAAAGCGAAACTGGAAGGAAGAGTGCCAGGACTTTTCCCGCAAGTTCATCCGCTGCAAAAGACACCCAGACCGCACCGCAGACCAGGACGTTGCAGAGAATACCCTTTATGAATGCATCCAGAAAGTCAAGGTTTACTTTGCTTACGGCTGTGGTTACAGCAACCTTTGCAAGCTCGCAGTTGTACATGTCAAAGACGTGGCCGTAAACAGCAAGGGCTGCAACTGCAACTCCGCCAATAAGGTTTCCAAGGTAGACAAAGAGCCAGTTGCGCAAGAGTCCAGAAAGGGTTGCCCGCTTTTCCAGGACAGAAACGATTATAAGGCAGTTACCGGTAAAAAGCTCTGCTCCGGCAACAAGGACAAGCATAAGTCCTATTGGGAAGACTGCTGCGCTAAGCATGCGCCCCAATGCAGCGGGCTGTACGCCGAATGCGGCTATTTGGCTTCCTATGGCACCAAAGGCAATGAATGCTCCGGCAAAAATGCCAAGAACGAGCATTTTTCCAAGCGGGAGTTTGGTTTTGGCCTCGGCAATGTCTGTGTAGTTATTTGTAATCGAAGCAGGTGAATTCATTTTTTATCTTCCCCCAAAATGGTCTTTGCTAAATAGTATACACCAAATTTAAGAATAAATCGAGTGTTTTTTGCATGCTTTCACAGAAATCTATTTTCATAAAATATGGTGACAGTTAATAAAAAGAAGCGCAACGGAAGCAAAATTTTTTTATTTTTCCTATGCTAAAAAGCCGGAAATCAATTTTGTGTGTAGCGGAAGGCGAAGGCGGCTGAAAACCCGCATTGGAGCGGAACGAGCGTAGCGAGTTTAATTTCCTATTCCGCGACACAGCGGGTTTTCAGACGGATTTGCCTGGGAGCGGAACACAAAATTGATTTCCGTGGCATGCCTTTATGGCCTTTATGCGTTCCAAGAGCGGCGGGTGGCTGTAGTTAAAGATGCTGTATATAGTAGGAACTTGAATCTCGCTAAGGTTTTCCTTGTTCAGCTTTATTAGGGCAGAGACAAGTGCTTCTCTTTCGGCACAGGTGGTAACGGCAAATTTGTCCGCTTCAAATTCGTCGCGGCGGCTGAATGTGTTGGAGATAAGGCTAAAAATTGGCCCGAAGCCACCGAATATGAGCGAAAGCAGGTAGATTCCAACGTACTGCAAAGTGGCAGGAATGGACTTGCCTTCTTCAAAAATGGCGGCTGTGCTGCCTGAAAAGCCCTTAACTTCAAAGCCATTAAAGTCAATGTCTTTAAATCCAAAGCCTGAATAAAGTGACGGAATCTTTATTAAAAGCCAGGCTGCAAACAAAAACGCAAAAATCAGCGGGAACATAACGCACATGCGCTTTATGATGTGGTGCTTCTTAAAATGCCCCAGCTCGTGGCCAAGGACGGCTTCTATTTCGTCAGTGGTAAGCTGCTTTAGCAAAGTGTCGTAGAGGACTATGCGCTTGTTCTTGCCAAAGCCTGTAAAGTAGGCATTGCTGTGGGAACTGCGGCGGGATGCGTCCATTACGAATATGCCCGAAGCCTTAAAGCCGCATTTTTCCAGCAGGGCAAAAAGCCTTTCCCTTAGCTCTCCATCTTCCAGAGGGGTAAATTTGTTAAAGACAGGCGCAATCAAAACCGGGTAAATGTAGGAAACGGCCAGACTGAATGCAATGTATACAGAGCCAAGGAAGAACCACCAGTGTTCAATATGGTTCATAAGCGCAACTGCAACAAGGATAAGGGGCACTCCAAGGACAAGGCCTATTACAAGGGACTTTAGCTGGTCCAGCAGCCACATGCCCAAAGTCATGTTGGAAAAGCCGAATTTCTTTTCTATTTTGAATTCATCGTAAAGCTCAAAAGGAATGGAAAGTATTATGGAAGGAATGCTAACAAACAGGGCAAAAAGAAGGATTGTAAGGTATGAGTTGCCATTTGCCATGGAAAGACTCTTTTCGTAGCAAAATACAAAGTAAAGCGAAAAGACAAGGGCAAAGGTAAGGGCAAGGCTAAGCAGGCTGTAGGGAATGCCGGAAAAATAGTTTGCGTTTTCGTAGGCGCAGGTTTTTTTTAGAGTTGGCCCGTCTACAAGGCCTTCCAGCTCCGTGGGAATTTCCAGACCGTGCTTTTGGCGGAATTTGTAGTCAATAAATTCAAGGATTGTGTCCAGAAGAAATTTAAAAAGTGTTCCTGCAATAAAGATTATGACGAAGGGGTTCTTAAAATCCATGGAATGAAATATAGCAGACTTTTTAATTTAGCACAATTATTTTGCCGGGATTTAATTTTGGCGGTGTTTTTAGGACGGTACTTTTAAGGACGAAAGTCCTAATTGCTCTACCATACATTTTTTTGCTAATTCGGCTGCCATGCCTCTGCGTCACCGCCCTTCCGGGGTTCCGGGGCCCCTTCCCCTCCATTGCTGCCGCAACCCGCCTCCTGCGGGCCCCTCCACGGCGGCGTAGCTTGCTTGGGCGCGCATTTTTGCGATTCATTTTTTTTAGCGGATTGCCTGCATGTCTCTTGAAAGATTTTGGTTTATTTTAATATAATGGATAAAGGCATATATTATGGGCTTTTTGAATTTTTTGTTCCCGCCGGACGAAAAGGAACTTTTTGAAAAAAACAAGGTCTCTATAAACATGTTTGAATACATGTTGCTTAGGCTCTGTCTTAATGTTTCCGTTGGCGTTAGCCTGCTGCTCATTTTCTTTTCGATTCCCCCATTTTCAGAAACACCCATAAAATTCATCTATATTCTCTTTGCTTTGCTTACCATTGCAATTCGGCTTCTGATTCAGTTGTTTAAGCGGGCGGTTTCCCGCTGCCCCCAGGTTTTCCTTTACATATTCTTTGTTTTTTTGGCGGGCTTTTCTATCATCGTCAATTTTAAGCGGAGCAATACCAGGGAATTTGTTACGGCCATCTGCTTTCTTACAGTTTATCCCGTCATGCTCATAGACCGCTCCTACCGCGTAAGCCTCTTTTGCCTTGGGGTTTGCCTTGCCAATATTTTTGTTGCCGTAAACTTTAAGGTGCGCGAAGTCTGGCCGGCAGACATTATGGACAGCGCGTCATTTTTTCTCGTAGGCTCAATACTGGGAACGGGCCTTCGCTCCATAACGCTCCGCAGGTTTGACGTTAACAGAATCCTTGACCATGAGCGGAATACCGATGCGCTTACGGGGCTTTCCAACCGCCGCATGCTTTTTGACACGCTGAACCAGGTTTCCGAGGGAAAATTGCCCCCTGTTACCGGCATCTTTATGATGGACATAGACAAGTTCAAGCTCTTTAACGACACTTACGGCCACCAGGCAGGGGATGCATGCCTTTCTGCGTTGGGAAGTTTCCTTGCAAAGTTTGGCGAAAGCAATGACTTTAAGTTTTTTAGGTACGGAGGCGAGGAATTCTGCGGGATTAACGGCAGCCTTTCTGCTTCTGAGCTGGAGGAGACCGCAAACAGGCTGTGTGTTGCGGTAAGGGAGCTTAACATTCCCTTTGACTCTCCAGAGGCTCCTGCTAAAACCGTAACAATAAGCGTGGGCTTTACCCACTTTGAAGCAAAGGTTCCTTTTGACTACGAAAAGCACATCCGTGACGCAGACGGCGCGCTTTACAGTGCAAAGAACTCTGGGCGCAATTGTGCAAAGGGCTTGTAATCCAGTTTTTCTTGGCGGCAAATTTTACAGCAACCTACGCGGGATTGGAGGGGCGTAAGTTGCAGTTGCTCACACAACTGCAATGGAGCGTAAGCGGAACCCCGCAAAGCCCGTGGCGCAAAGGCATGTTCGGTCGAATTAGCCAAAGAGTAGCTTGGTAGAGCACGCAGGACTTCGTCCTAGAAATTACCGTCCAAAAACTCCAAAAAACAAAAAATTTAATGACAAATTTAAGGAGTCATGGTAAAATCGGAGTTATGAATACAATATCGTTGAAATTTAAGACTATTATATTTTCTGCTGTTTTTCTTTTTATTTCTTTTACGATAATGGCCATTGTAAGTGTTTCCGCCATTCTGAACCTTAGCCATAAGATTACGAGGGAAGCGGGTATTCCTATTGCAAAAAGGGCTGCCGCAATTGTTGATCCGGACAAATTCCTTGAGCTTTCAAGGACGCTAAACGAAAATGACAGGTATTACGAAAACCTGCGCGTTGAGCTTTTTAAGCTTAAGTCTGCCACAAACTGCAAATATCTTTATACCATGGTTCCAAAAGAAGGTACGGTTTATGCCTATGTTGTAGACGGCAGCTGCGACCCCAGCGATACGGATAACTTTTCGCCGCTTGGTACGGAAGAGGACATTTCAAGCTACGGCGATGCCCCCTTTAAGACCATGCGCGATGGCACCATAGAAAGTTCCGGCCTTCAGAGGCAGGATGAATGGGGATGGACAAGCAGCGTATATGCCCCTATTAAAAATGCAAAGGGCGAGATAGTCGGTATTGTTGGTGCAGACTTTGATGCAAATTCAATCATGGGCACAATCACTAGGAGCATACTCGTTTCCATTGTCATAACGCTTATTCTGCTTGCCTGTCTTATAACGGTTCTTTCCTATACCACAAACAAGATTTTTGGCCGCGTAAGGAATATTTCTTCACATGTTTCGGACATTGCATCCGGTAAGGCTGACCTTTCGCACCAGATTCCTGTTGGCAACGATGATGAAATTGGTGACCTTGCCAAGAGCTGCAACATACTTAACAAGACCCTGCTAAACCTTGTTTCTACTCTAAAGTCTTCCGTGCAGGCCCTTGGCTCTACAGGGCGCGAGGTAGAATCAAACACAAACAACACCAAGGATTCTGTTAGCATTGCGGAAAGTGCCATAGAAGCTATTGACTCTAAGGCCGCAATCCAGAGCGAAAGCGTAAATTCCGTTTTTGAAAGCACCCAGCGCCTTAACGATTCTGTTAACCTGCTTAACGGAAAGATTTCTACCCAGACGGATACGATTACAAATTTTGCCGCTACGGTAGAAGAGCTTTCTGGAAACACGGACAGCATAGACAAGAACGTGAACAAGATCTACCAGAACTATAACCTGCTTGTTCAGGATGCGGAAACTGGCCGCAGAGACCAGCAGGCTGTATCGCAGAAGGTTCACCAGATTGTGGAGCAGTCTTCCAACCTTTCAAATGCAAACAAGGTTATTGACGACATTTCCCAGCGTACCAACCTTCTTGCTATGAACGCGTCTATTGAGGCGGCCCATGCAGGTGAAGCAGGAAAAGGTTTTGCCGTTGTTGCCCAGGAAATCCGTATGCTTGCGGAAAACTCTTCAAAGCAGTCCCAGTCTATTAACGAGCTTATCAACACTATTAACGATATTATCAACGACATTGTGCGTTCTTCCAACCTTAGCACCAAGTCTTTTGAGAACGTTACAAAGAAGATCCGCGAGATTGAAAAGATGCTTCAGGAAGTTCACGGAGGAATTGACGAGCAGCAGCTTGGAACAAAGAGCATGCTTGACTCCATGGCGGTAATAAAGGCTTCATCCCAGGCAATCCAGGAAGAATCCGTTAACATGAAGCGGCACAACGAAGTGGTATTCTCCGGAATTGAAACTTTGCGCTCGGAGGCTCAGAACATCAAGGAGCTTTCCCAGCGTGCGGCTGATTCCATATTCATGATTTCTAGTGATGCGGAAAAATCAAGTGATTCGGCAAAGAAGAACAATCAGATTTCCGAAGAGGTCATGGGCTTGCTTAAGGACTACAAGACAACATGATGAATATTTCTTGATAAAAAAAGAAAATAAAATTTGCGTAATCAAAAAAGCTGTTTTATACTAATGGTAATAAGGGTTGTTCCTGATAACTTCTTTGGGTGCAGCCTGGAGGCATAAGCTATACGGCGTAAGCTAAATGGCTTAAGCCTAAAATATCGAGAGGTGAACGGATGGGAAAATTTGTAGTCAGTAAAGCAAAGACAGGTGTAAAATTCAACTTGGTTGCCGGAAACGGGGAGGTTGTTCTTACTTCGCAGGTTTACAAGACAAAGGCTACCTGCAAGAAAGGCATTGCTAGTATTCAGCGCATTGCAGACTCTCCTGTAGAGGATCAGACTGTTGCTGGATATAAAACAGAAAGCAAGCCAAAGTATGAACTTTATTTGGACAAGAAAAAGGAATACCGCTTCCGTCTTATTGCACGCAACGGACAGATTGTTGGTTCGGGCGAAGGTTACAAGACACGCGATGCCTGCAAGAATGGAATTGCTTCCATAAAGAAAAATGCGGATTCACAGATTGTAGACGAGACAGTTGAAGAAAAGAAGGCTCCCGCTGCAAAGAAGGTGGCAAAGGCACCTAAGGCAGAAAAGGCTGCAAAACCAGCTAAAGCTGCTGCTCCAAAAGCAAAAGCTTGCGGAAGAAAGTGCGCAAAAAAATAAGCGCGGCTTATCACTTCAAGAGAACAGGCTCCCCACCGGGAACCTGTTTTTTTTATCCTTATTTCTATGTTTGCAATAAAATTTTTGCTGCGTAAGGGAAAGTTGCACCATGAAACATTCTGCACAAGCGTAGCGCGGAAGCCGTTTCATGGTGCAACTTTCCCTGAGAGCAGCAAAGATTTTTACTGCTTGAAAATTCGTTGTCTTTATCATAATATAGCCGTATGAAAGTACTTGTTGTTGGTAATGGTGGCCGCGAGCATGCAATTGCTTGGAAACTGGCCCAGAGTAATTTGGTTGAATCTGTGGTATGCGTTCCCGGAAACGGTGGAACAGCTTTTGAAGACAAATGTGTAAACGTGGACATATCCCAGACTGATTACATACAGAACAAATCGGATAAGAACGGTGCCTATGTTCAGGTTGCAAAACACGAAGGATGCGACCTTGTTGTTGTTGGCCCGGAAAATCCCCTTGCAGAAGGAATTGCAGACGCTTTTTGGAATGCAGGAATTCCGACGGTTGGAGCAAAATACGATGCCGCCCAGCTGGAAGCAAGCAAAGACCTTGCCAAAGATTTTATGAACAAGTACGGTGTGGCATGTGCAAAGAGCCGCACTTTTACTGACGAAAAAGAAGCCCTTGCCTACGTGGAAAAAGAGGGTGCCCCAATCGTAATCAAAGCGGACGGCCTTGCAGCCGGAAAGGGTGTTGTTGTAGCAAAGACCCTGGACGATGCCAAGAATGCGGTTGTGGACCTTATGGAAAACCATAGCGTTGGTGAAGCAGGAAACAAGCTCGTAATCGAGGAATATCTTACCGGAGACGAAATTTCAATTCTTGCGGCTGTAAGCGTAACCCCAGAATTTGCAAAAGAGGGAAAAGCCGTTATTGTTCCTTTCCAGAGTGCCCGTGACCACAAGAGACTATGCGACGGAGCAAAGGGTCCCAATACCGGCGGAATGGGTGCAATAAGCCCTGTAAGCGACGTAACTCCAGAAATCCTTGAGCAGTTCAACAAAAACATCCTTGAGCCAACCCTTAAAGGCCTTATCGCAGAAAAATACGACTACCGTGGCTTTATCTTCTTTGGCCTAATGCTAACAAAAGACGGACCCAAGTGCCTTGAATACAACGTGCGCCTTGGTGACCCGGAAACACAGGCGGTTCTTCCGCTCATGGACTTTGACTTTGCCGCAATGTGCAAGGCCATAAGCGACGGTAGCCTAAAAGACTTTAAGTTTGCCTGGAAAAAAGGCTTTGTCGTAGCACCTGTTGCCGTAAGCGGAGGCTATCCCCGCGAATACCAGAAAGGCATTCCAATCCTTATGGAAAAAGATCGCGTGGCAGAAATTGGAGCAAAGGTATTCATTGCCGGTGCAATTGCAGACCGCCGCCATCCAAACCCACTGCCTGCAGGTTCTACCGGACTTGTAACCAGCGGTGGACGCGTACTTGCCTGCTCATGCTACAGCGACACCTTCGAAGCTGCCTGGAAAGGTGCTTACAAAGCAATGGAGCAAATAAAATTCGAAAACATGTTCTACAGAAAGGATATAGGCCTCCCCGGAGCCGCAAAGTCGGAATAGCCTTTTTCTTTTTTTGGAGCGTATTGCTTTTTTAACTGTGGGGTAGCCTGTTTGCTACCCCCAATTTATTTTATTACCCGCTTTTCAGGGTTCCGGCTTGGTTGTTGGATAGATAGCGCCAAGGAGGGCGCGTTATTTTGTTATTTTAATAACAGGTGAGTTTTCCAAAGGAAAACTCATGGGTAAAAAATTGCATGGATGCAATTTTTTACCACGCGCCCTTACAATCGGGGCTAGGCTCTTTCTGCTAAAAGGATTTTTAAAGAAACAATAGTCCCAGTATGCCGGCAGGAATAAGGTAACAGGCAAACCATTCAAGCTTTCCTTTTTTGATTATCTTCATCAGAAGGGCAAGAGACAAATATCCAACTGCAAAAGCTGTAATGCATCCCACTACGACTGGAGCAATTCCTATTGAAGAAGAAACTTCCCCCAAGTCCTTTGCTTCCAAAATAAATGCCCCAAGAATTGCAGGAATTGATGCTATAAAAGAATATTCCCCTGCAATCTGCCTGTTTACGCCGCAAGAAAGAGCGCCCGCAATAGTAGAGCCGCTTCTTGAAATGCCAGGTAAAGTTCCAAATCCCTGTGCAAGACCTATGATAAGGGCCTGAACCTTAGACGGAGCCTTTTTTTCGCTGCCCTCTGCCTTTTGCAACTTCTGCCTCTTTGCTATTATTGCAGAGATAATCAAAAGGCCTGCCGTAACAATAAAACCTGCGCAAACAAATTTAATGCTTAGGGAAGGAAGCAGCTTTTCCACCGCAATTCCGATTACGCCTGTTACAAGCGTAGTAAGAATTACGGCAAGAATGTAGGAGCGGCTGTCTTTTTCCTCTGCCTCGCTAATTCCTTCTGGTGCCGGCCTTCTAAAAACAAGCCTTGCAAAAGTGCACAAAAGCTTCCATATCTTTTTCCAAAAGAAAAGCACTACCGCACAGAGCGTTGCAAGATGCAAAAAGACGTCAAACAAAAGCGGCAGGTCTTCAAGCCCAAAAAGCTTCTGCGCAATGGCAAGATGCCCCGAAGAAGAAATCGGCAAAAATTCAGCAAGCCCCTGTAAGGCACCCAAAAGAATACTTTGTAAAATAGACATAAAAAATCCTCGCGGGAACCGTGAAGCGCACCCCACCATTTCCCTTTTAAAGTGAACGTCTGATTTTACCACCAAGCTTATTGTTTTACAAGATTGGTGGGGCGTGGTATGATATAGGAGAAAATATACTTTTCGGAATGCATTCCAAAAAAATCTTGTTTTTATATACTTTTTGGATTATAATTTAATTGTGAAATCTTTAAACAGAATAGACAGCAAAAGAATTCCTCGTCCCGAACCTCTGGCACGTCTCAGAAATTTAAAGCATAAAAAGCTCATAAAGATTGTCACAGGTATTAGGCGTTGTGGAAAGTCCACCGTTCTTGAAATGTTTCGCGATGAGCTTCTTTCCGATGGTGTAGATAAAGAGCAGATTATCTTCATAAACTTTGAAGACTACGACAACAAAGCACTTCGTAATCCTGATTCACTATATAAATACATCAAAAGCCATCTTTCAAAAAAAATGAATTACATCTTTCTGGATGAAATTCAGCGGGTGGAAAATTTTCCGGATGTCGTAGACAGTCTTTATATAAAAGACAATGTAGATTTGTATCTTACCGGTTCCAACTCCTCTTTGCTTTCAAGCGAAATTGCAACTCTTATAAGCGGCCGTTATGTAGAAATCAAAATGCTTCCATTTTCTTTTAAAGAATTTGTTACTGCAACAAATCAAGGCAAAAATCTTTCTGCAGCCTACAGACAGTATGTAGAAACAAGTTCATTCCCTTATGTTCTTGAACTTTTGGAAACACCTCAGGAAATAAATCCATATCTCGAAGGAATCTATAACACAATCCTTGTAAAAGATATTATTGATAGAAAAAAAATTGCTGATACTCTTGTACTAAAAAGCGTAACTCAGTTTTTATTTGATAACATAGGCTCAGAACTTTCATCAAAAAAAATTGCCGACACACTGACTTCCGGCGGAAGAAAATCAGATTCCAAAACAATAGAAAAATACGTAAGCTCGCTTGAAGAAAGTTTTATCGTATATCGCGCAGGACGTTATAATATCAAGGGAAAAGAATATCTTAAGAGTCTTGAAAAATATTATGTTGCAGATATCGGTCTGCGTAATTTCATGCTTGGAAAAAAAGCGATGGATGTAGGCCATATCCTTGAAAACATAATTTATCTTGAACTTATCCGCCGCGGCTATTCAGTTTATGTTGGTAAAATTGATGATATGGAAATTGATTTTGTAGCGCAAAATGATAAGGGAAATACTTATATTCAGGTTTCGGCTTCGGTAAGAGATGAGGACACATTGCAAAGGGAACTTCGTCCTCTAAAAGCTGTAAAAGATAATTATCCTAAATTGCTTCTTACACTTGATGATGATCCAGATGGCGACTATGAAGGAATAATCCGCAAAAACGCACTGGACTGGTTAATGAGTAATTGATTAGGTTTCCTATCGATACAATTGAATGCATTTAAAAAATGGCAACCTACGAGGGATTGGAAGGGCGAGTTGCTTGCAACTCGTTGCGACAGCAATGGAGGCGAAAGCCGGAACCCTGGAAAGCCCGTGGCGCAAAGTAGTGTTCGGTCGGGTTAGCCAAAAAATATATGGTAGAGCAGGAAAAAGTACCGTCCAAAAGATTAAAAAGATGAAGTGAAAATGCATAAATATGCAGTTCTTTGCATAAAAATATTGACATTCAAAGTAAAAAAACGATAGTATAAAATTATGATTAACCCTTTAGCAAAAGAATTGAATGATGTGTTGGCCGGTACTGTTGCCGGGGATTTGCTTTCCGATTTGGGAGAGCGCTTGTATTTTCCCAAGGGAATTATTGCCCAGGGTGGGGAAGCTAAAAAACTCGGTAAAAAGGCTAACTGTACTATAGGTATTACCCTTGTGGACGGAAAGCCAGCCGTTTTGCCAAGCGTTCAGGCTGTTGTGCCGGAGCTTGAGTCCCGCGAGCTTGTTTCTTATTCACCGACTGCCGGTAATCCGGACATCCGTGCCGCGTGGAAGGCTGCCCAGATTAAAAAGAATCCTTTGCTAAAGGAAAAATCCACTTCTCTGCCGGTTGTGGTTCCTGGTCTTACAGCAGGTATTTCTTATTTGGCTGACCTTTTCCTTGACGAGTCAAAGCCACTTGTTGCAGCAGATCCTTCTTGGGACAATTATGTTCTTATTGCATCTGCAAGGCGCAATGCTGGTTTTGTTCAGTTCCAGATGTTCAAGGACGGAAAATTCAATATAGAAGGTTTAAAGGCCACCCTTACTGAGCAGGCTAATGCAAGCGGTTCAGTGCGTGTTCTTTTGAACTTTCCCCAGAATCCGTCTGGCTACAGTCCTACTGCTGCAGAGGCAAAGCAGCTTGTTTCCATTGTAAAGGAAATTGCTGATGCCGGTAAAAAGGTTATGGTTTGGTGCGATGATGCATACTTTGGCCTTAACTACGAGAGCGATATAGAGAGCCAGTCTTTGTTTGCTTACCTTGCAGATCTTAGCCCCAACGTTCTTGCCGCAAAGATTGACGGTCCTACAAAGGAAGACTTTGCATGGGGCTTCCGCTGCGGCTTTATTACTTTTGGTTGCAAGGGCTTTACCGAGGAACAGTACGATGCTCTTGTAAAGAAGCTTATGGCTGCAATCCGCTCTTCTGTTTCCTGCTCTTCAACTCCGCCACAGACAATTCTTCTTAAGGCTTTTGCAAACCCGTCAGTGGATAAGGAAAAGGAAGAATTCCGCAAGATTCTGGAGAAGCGCTACAATAAGGTTAAGGCTTTTGTTAGCAGCCGCAAAAGTTCTGCCATTGAGCCGCTGCCATTTAATTCCGGCTACTTTATGTCCCTGCACACAAAGACTGTGGACGCGGAAGTTCTTAGGCAGAAGTTGCTAAAAGAAAAGGAAATCGGTACAATATCAATCGACCCGCATACTCTGCGTGTTGCATTCAGCAGTCTTGAAGAGGATAAGATTGATTTTGTTTACAAGGCAATTTATGATACAGCCGAAGAGCTGTCTAAATAATAACAAGTTTGGGTTGGCCGCTGTTTTGGCAAAAAAAGGCTTTTCTTTTGCGCTTTGTCTTTTTTGCTTGGCGGTAACCCTGATTTTTTCTTCTTGCGGCAACAAAAAAAATGAACCGCTTATAATTTGGACCGACATTCCGGAATTTGCTTCGTATGCAGAGCTTTTTAACAAGGAGCACAACGATGCAAAGGCGGTGGTTATCTTTAAGCAAGAGCCTGCGCGTTCCATGCCGCCACTTGAAGACGAGATTCAGCCAGATCTTGTTGTTTCCTCCTGGCTAAAAAATTCTTCTACACGAAAATATTTTCTTCCCCTGGACTATATGTTTAGCGGTGGGCTTTTGCAAAAGAGCGAATTCTATTCAAAGCTGCTTGACTACGGCCTTATGAATTCCAAGCAGTACCTTTTGCCGGTGAGCTTTAACCTTGATGCGGTTATGTTCAGAAAGAAGAACGAGCCCCTTGTTACCGACGACCATTTTATTACCCTGGACGGCATAAAGAAGCTTTCTTCTGAATTCAACAAGAAGAATGAGGACGGTTCTTTTGAGTGCATGGGTTTTGCGCCTTCATGGGACGGAGACTTTCTATACCTTGCTTCCAGAATGAACGGTGCAAGCTATGTGGAAAAGAAGGAGCATTTTGGCTGGGATGCCGATGCCCTAAAAAATACCGCTGAATACATGAAGGCTTGGACGCAGCAGTGTGACTCTGATACTGAGACTGAGCTTAACTTTCAGTTCAAGTACCTTTACATGCCAAAGTACAAGCAGTTTTCCGCAGACAGGTGTTTCTTTGCCTTTATAAAGAGCAGTGACCTTTTTATGCTTACGGAAGAGCAGTTCTCCGGGCTTACCTACCGCTGGGTTGGGGAAGAGGGGCGCATTATGGTAGAGGACGACATTGTTACCATGGGGCTTTGCAAGTTTGCTGAACACAAGGATGCCGCCCAGAAATTCATGGAGTGGTTCTATACAGAAAGCGTTCAGAAGAAGCTGCTTGAACGTCAGGATTCCTTAAAGCTGGACAGCATTTCCTTTGGTATTGCCGGGGGATTTTCTTCTCTTGTAAAGGTGAATGCAAACGTCTATCCGCTGCGCTACCGCTCTCTTTTGGAAAACCTTCCTATGGGTGAATATCTTTCCTGTCCAAATATCCTTAGCCCACGCTGGCCCAGCCTAAAGGAAAAGGTTGTTATTCCCTACCTCTTGGACTGTGTGCAGGTAAAGAAAGTTGCGGCAGAAAGTACAGGGGCAGGGCAAGGCTCTTCTGAACCAAAGCAAAAGCCCATCCTCACTATTGAGCAGCGCATATCCGCCTGGGAAAGGGAAGCTTTCTAGTTCAACTGCTATCAGTTAGCTGGTCATTCCGAACTTGATTCGGAATCTCTTTTTAATAGATCCAATTTCGAGTTTCCGTATTGCGGCAGAAAAACCGCTGGGAGCCAATTTTTC
>DFJV01000101.1:13619-19576 GCA_002373205.1 Treponema sp. UBA3662 | reverse complement strand
TTCGAAGAATTCAAGGGTACCGGCAACAGCGAAATTGACCTTGACAGAAAGCTTGCCGAACGCAGACTTTTCCCCGCAATCAACATCAAAAAGAGCGGTACAAGAAAGGAAGAGCTTTTGCTTACAGAAAACGAGCTCCAGAAGATGTGGATTCTCCGCAAAGTGCTTAACCCAATGGAAGACGCAGACATCCTTGAACTTATCATGGACAAGATGAAGAAGACCAAGGACAACGATGCCTTCCTTGCCAGCATGAACGCCGGAACAGCAGCAATGTAACAGGTCTATTGACTATTTGAATGCTTTTGTATATACTTATATAACTTGAATTTCAAGCTTGTGGTATTGACTTGATTTCTAACGGTGAGGGAATGATACGGAGTTCTTGTTTTTCTTAGTCTCCGTAGGGCTAACCGGGATTTCTTCAATATCGGGCAAGTATAGGAGTTGAATTATGAAAAAGGACACACATCCTGAGTACCAGTTGACAAAGATTACTTGCGTTTGTGGCAACGTAATCGAAACTCGCTCAACAGTAAAAGACATCCATGTTGAAATTTGTTCAGCATGCCATCCTTTCTTTACTGGTAAGCAGAAGCTTGTTGACACAGCAGGACGTATCGACCGCTTCAACAAGCGCTACGGTATGAAGGCTGCAGAAGGTGCTGCTTCAGAAGCAAAATAAGTCTTGATTATTTAAGACAGGGCATGTGAATGTGCCAAAAAAAGAGCCGGTTTCCATTCAAGGTTACCGGCTTTTTTGTTTTTGGTTCGACAAGCCGCTGGAAGTTACGCTGCGTGGTTCGACAAACTCACCAACCGTGAACCGTGGTTCGGCAGGCCGCTGGAAGCTACGCTGCGTGGTTCGACTAGCTCACCAACCCCACCAAGCTCGTTCCCTGAGCCTGTCGAAGGGAATTGTCTTCTTCCTAGCGCTTCTTTCCAAAGAGCCTTAGAAGAGAAAGGAAGATGTTAATAAAGTCAAGGTAAAGCTGCAAGGCTCCGTAGATAGAAATCTTTTTGTAGGCATCAGAACCGTCATCGTGGGAGCCAATCATTGCAATCTTCTGTGCATCGTAAGCCGTCAATCCTGTAAAGATGATTACGGATGCAACGGAAAGCAGCCAGTCAAGCCATGTGAGCGGTGTGTGTGTAAAGAATGTTATAAGCCTGTTCACAACCATTACGATAACAAGACCAATAAGAGCCATCATAAGATAGTGGCCGGCTGTTGCAAGATTCTTCTTTGTGGTAACACCGTATACGCTCATAAGACCGAACATAAGGGCCGTAGAAAAGAAAGCAAGGCAAATAGACTGTGTCTGGTAGATAAGGAACACAGAAGACAGTGTAAGACCGTTTATTGCCGCGTAGAGCAGGAAAAAGAGGGTTGCCAGCGAAAGCGGAAGGGTCTTGATTGCTGCGGAAAGTCCTATTACAAGGGCAAATTCTGCAATGATAAGTCCGTAAAAGACAAATTTTGAGCCCCAGATGATTTTCATGAGGGGGTAGTAAAATGCTGCCAGGTAGGCACATGCTGCGCTTACAACCAGGGCAAGAAACATCCAGCCGTAGGTTTTTGCCAAAAATTCATAACCGGTTTCTGCTTTTGTACCGTTTACTGAATACTGTTCCATTTTTTTCTCCTTTGATTCTTCCTATTCCAGTTCATTCTTTATGTCTGAGCGGAAAAGGAACAAATCCTTTATTTTTAAACTGCTTGTTGAATTCAACTCGCTGCGGTTGTTCACTTCACTTGTTAAAGGAACATCGAAGGAATAGGTTACGGAAACATATCCTTCCGCCGAAACTTCCAGCGTAAAGGAAAATTCCTTGTTAACCTTTGCATCTTCCGCAACTTCCGGTGCCACCCAAAAAGAATAGCCTCCCTTGGTGGCGTCGTATGTGCTGCAGGGGTTGGGCCAGCTTGCATCCATCATTTCCGCAGGAATTTTGCCCTCCTTAAGAATTACGGATGCGTTTGCAAGCGGCTCGAAAGTTGAACCGTCATAAACGTTCCCTATGAAGGTTGGAAATACGAACATAGGTATGTTTGACGCAGACTCCTGGCTCTTAGAGGAATTTGCGCCTGCTGACTTGTGGTAGGGGCGCTGCAGGGAATTCACCATCTTCATGCCTTCGTAGGCAAGGCGGTCTATGTCCGCAAGAAGCTGGCTGTCGTTCAAGACCGTGGATGCGTGTGTTACGCCGCGTCCGCTAAGGATATAGCGCGGAGGAATCCTGTTCAGCACATAGCAGATGGTGTCCTTCCGGCAGTTTTCGCAGTCGCAATCCAGCCAAGGTGCATTTTGCCCCTTAACATGGTCGTACAGCTGGTTAACCCGGCTTTCAACTTGCTCTTCCATGATATTGTGAATATTAAACATGCAAAACCCCGTCGCAGCTTTCTGACGGTAATAGCCAACCGTCATATTTGTTATAGCCTCAAAATAAAGAAAATTCCCTAAAATAAAAATTTTAGAGAATTCTCCAATTAATTTAAAGTATATAACAGTTAGCTCCAAAATGCAAATTTTTTAGGCAAAAATTAAGCATTTTGGACATTTTACGCGGTTTACTGGCCACCAGCCCTTGTGTAGGAAGCAAGGCCTCCTGCAAGAAGGATGTTGCGGCTGCGTTCTGCAAGGTCGTTCACACCGCAAATCTTAACATCCCCGGCCTTTGAATGCACGGTAACGTCAAAGTCGCTGCCGTCTTTAAGGCTCTTAAAGATGTTTGAAATTTCAACAGTGTCGCCTTCGCTGATTTTGTCGTAGTCATCTGGATTCTTAAAGGTAATCGGGATGATTCCGTAGTTGATCAGGTTTGCCTTGTGGATGCGGGCAAAGCTCTTTGTGATGATTGCCCTTACGCCAAGGTACATTGGTCCAAGTGCCGCATGCTCACGGCTTGAACCCTGACCAAAGTTTTCCGCACCAACAACAATACAACCGCTAAAATTGATTGCCTCTGCCTTCTTGTAGAAGTTTGCATCCAATCTCTCGTATGTGAACTTGCTGATTTCCGGAATGTTGCTTCTAAAAGGAAGAACCTTTGTTCCTGCAGGCATAATGTCGTCCGTAGAAACGTTGCTTGCGGCCTTCAAAAGAACTGGCAACTTAAGGTTGTCCGCACATTCCTTGCAGGGTGGGCAGGGCTTAATGTTTGGTCCGCGGACAATCTCTACATCCTTTGCCTTTTCCAACGGAAGCGGGGCAATAAGCATACCTTCGTCCTGTGCGTCTGCAAGAATTTCCTCTGCAGAAAGACGGCTGTCCTTTCCGTCAAGAAGTGAAATGCGGCCGTTTGCAGTCCAAGATGCGTCTTCCCAGTCAAGGGTAGAAGGATCAGTCATAACGCCAGTAATAGCCGCCGCCGCTGCAGTCTCCGGGCTAACAAGGTAAATGCCTGCGTCCGCAGTTCCAGAGCGACCCTTAAAGTTGCGGTTGAATGTGCGCAGCGAAACACCCTCGCTGTTTGGTGCAAAGCCCATGCCAATGCAGGGACCGCAAGCGCTTTCCAAAATGCGGAATCCAGCCCTAATCAATGTGCCAAGAATTCCAGCCTTGTCTGCCATCAAGAGGGTGGTGCGGCTACCAGGTGCAATACCTGCCTCAACGCCCGGTGCAATGTGCTTACCCTTTACAATAGCCGCAACGGATGCAAGGTCGTCCAAAGAAGAGTTTGTGCAGCTTCCGATTGCAACCTGGGTAACCTTTGTACCGCTAAGCTCCTTCAATGTCTTCACGTTGTCCGGTGAATTGGGGCAAGCAGCCATTGCATTAAGTTCAGAAAGGTTTATCTCTATAACCTTGTCGTAAACAGCGCCCTCGTCTGCCTTAAGCTCCGTCCAGTCATTTTCGCGGCCCATGCTCTTAAGGAATTTCTTTGTAGTAGCGTCAGAAGGGAATACGGAACAAGTTGCGCCAAGCTCCGCGCCCATGTTTGTAACAGTTGCCCTCTGGGGAACGGTAAGGCTTTCAACACCTTCGCCAAAATATTCGTATACGGCACCAACGCCACCCTTTACGCTCTCACGGCGGAGAACTTCAAGAATAATGTCCTTTGCGCCAATACCCTTGCGCAGTGTGCCTGTAAGCTTTACGCCAAAAACCTTGGGCATTGCAAGGTGGAATGCACCGCCACCCATTGCAACTGCAACGTCAATACCGCCCGCACCAATTGCAATCATTCCAATGCCGCCGCCAGTCGGAGTGTGGCTGTCCGAACCCAAAAGGGTCTTTCCCGGCTTACCAAAGTGCTCAATGTGAACCTGGTGGCAAACACCGTTACCAGGGCGTGAAAAATAAAGACCGTACTTTGCCGCAACCGACTGAAGGTAGCGGTGGTCGTCATGATTCTTAAAGTCTGTCTGAAGCGTATTGTGGTCAACGTAACTTACGCTCACTTCCGTCTTTACACGGGGCACTCCGATAGTCTCAAACTGAAGGTATGCCATTGTGCCTGTTGCATCCTGCGTAAGCGTCTGGTCAATCTTAATCGCGATGTCCTTGCCGCGCTCAATGGGCTGCCCTGGAGTAAAATCCAGCGAGCCTTTCACAATATGGTTCTGTATGATTTTTTCAGCCAACGTAAGAGCCATTTTCTTCTCCTAATCCTTATAAAAATTCTCTACTATAATATATGTAACCGCCCTTTTGGTCAACAATGGAAAATCATTCCTTACAAGTTACCCATTTGCCTTCCCTGAATTTTTCTTCTTCTCTGGAGCACACGTCCTTTTAAACTGCCCTGCCTCTATTTTTTTTTGTGAACCAATAGCGCCACGGACGGCGCGTCATTTGTTAGCGCAAAAGTAGCAAACATAAGCAACAAACGGCAGGGAGGCCTTTTGTTACGGGCTTTCCGGGGTTCCGCGGGACCCTGACCCGCTCCATTGCCTGTGGCAACGGCTGCGCCGCCCCTCCAATCCCGGCTAGGTTTAATCTGCATTACGAAAGGAATCTTTTCTAGCCCCGCGTCATTCCGGGCTCGACCCGGAATCTGTGGAAGGTAACATCCATCCGTCATCCCGAACCCGTCCGGCCCCTGAGCTCCGTCGAAGGGCCAGTGCAGAAGATGCATGCCAAAACTTATGCAGACCCTGAATCAAGTTCAGGGTGACGGGCCATCCGTCATTCCGAGCTTGACCCGGGAGCTGTGGAAGGTAACGGCTATTTTTCTTGACTGTACAAGGAAAATGCAGTATATTGAATACAATAAGTCCTTGCCAATCAAGGCGGCAGGCAACTTGAGTGTCTGTTAGGCGTTTTAAAGCAAAGTGTAGAATCTGGAAGGGCTGTGCTTTGCAAAGTCTTACGACGGTTCTCCGTTTACCAAAAGCCAGATGTAGGCTGAATTTTTCAGCTGAAGGAAAATGGAATGTGGAAAGCTCTGCGATTGGCGCGGGGCTTTTTCTTTTTTGGAGAGACAATGGCGGATATTCTTCAAGCTGCAAAAGCCTACAAAAAAATACTAGATGTTGAATATCAGGTTATTTTGGGTAGGAAAGGTAAGAATCTTTCTCTTGCCATAAGTTTTGAGGAACATAACTTCTTTCATCTAGCTGGATTGCAGTATCTAAAAGATTTGAGCCGTGTTTTAACAGAAAGCCGAGAGCAAATATTCAGAAGATAAAACAAACGGAAAATACTTCTGCCGCTCCTTTTTTCCGCAGGCCGATAAAGATTATTCAGAAGGCCAGGCAAAGTGGTCGCTCTTGTACAAAAAGAAAGTTAATAAATCCACCGGGCAAGAGTTGGTTTTGTACGATAGACTTGAAAAATAACTTTGCGTAACAACAGAAAACAAACTTGACAAAGCATACCTCTTTCCTTATATTGAAAGAAACATAAGAGAGGGTTTTATGATAAAAAGTGTTAGAAAATTTAAGCGTCTCCCCCTTGACATGAATTGTAGCATGGGTCAAAATTCTCACGTCTCACGTCTCACGTCTC
>DFJV01000101.1:12168-13516 GCA_002373205.1 Treponema sp. UBA3662 | reverse complement strand
CACGTCTCACGTCTCACGTCTCACGGTCTAGACCGTCCTTATATACATTTTAAATACACCCGGACCATTCCCTTAAGGGAGGTCTCTGGCTCTCGCAGTGCAGCTTCGAGCGGCTTAGTCGAAGGGCCGTGAAAAAAAATGGCATCCGTATTCTGGGCTTCGCCCCGTAATCTGTAGAATATAAAATTATTATGGAGGAGTAATATGAAAAAGTTTAGGGCTGTATTTTTTATGATTGTTTCTTTTTTGGGGCTGTACCTTACTTTTGTTGCAACAGGCTGCAGTGGGGATAGTGGTGGCGATGACGATGGAGATGCTCAGGGAGATTTTGTAAAAGTGATAGGGACAACTGTTACTGGTGGCAATAAGTTTTATTCTAGTGATTTTAATGATTCTTTATCTGCTGATAGATGGGATAGAAAAGGTGTATTTATAGAAGGAAGAACTGTATTGGTAAAGGATTTTTATATTTGCAATCATGAGGTAACACAGGATGAGTATACGGCCATAATGGGAATTAATCCTAGTTTCTTTGTCGGGGATTCTGGCGACAAAAAGGTGGCAGATGGGGAAAGTCAGGGAAAACGTCCTGTAGAATCTGTAAGCTGGTATGCCGCAATTGTGTACTGTAATAAGAGAAGCGTTCAGGAAGGTTTTGCCCCATGCTACAGTATAAGTGGAGAATCAAATGTTGAAGAATGGGGAAGTATTCCTAATGCAAAAAATGATGCGTGGGATAATGTGACCTGTGATTTTTCAAAAAATGGCTATCGCCTGCCAACTGAGGTGGAATGGGAATATGCAGCACTTGGAGGAAAGTCAGGTGTTTCTTTGCAGATTCCGACCTGTTATGCAGGAACCAGTAATAAAGAATGCCTTGGACAATATGCCTGGTATGGAGAAAACAGTGAAGGTAGAACACATGAGGTAAAGAAGAAACTTCCAAATGCACTAGGACTTTACGATATGAGTGGCAATGTTTGGGAATGGTGCTGGGACTGGTGTGTGGATAATCTTGTTGGAGTTCCTTTTACAGGACCTTCTTCTCGAAATGGAGCGTCATTTAGGGGATACAGGGGGGGGGACTGGTATTTTAATAATAACGTTCTTTGGGCATTATCTGTTGCATGGAGGGGGTTTGCTATGGATGCAGGTTGCTATCCATTAGGTGGCGAAGGTCGTCTCGGCTTTCGCGTTGTTCGCTCCGCGCAGTAACATCCTAGACAGCAGGAAGCAAGGCAGGTCTTAGGACTGTAATTACGTAGCAAAAACTCTTTTATCCCGAACTCGCTTTAGATCTTTAAAAGTTGGCAGTAAAACTTATACAGACCCTGAATCAAGTTCAGGG
>DFJV01000101.1:0-12113 GCA_002373205.1 Treponema sp. UBA3662 | reverse complement strand
TGAATCAAGTTCAGGGTGACAGTCTGCGTTCAGGGTGACGGGCACAAACTGCGTTTGTGCTACGAGTTTCCTGAGGAAACTCGCGGTAAAAATATTTTTGTCATTCCGGGCTACGACCCGGAATCTGTGGCAGGTGACGGTTATGTGATTTCTAAGCCAACAAATATTAAGCCATGGATGGCGACTTAGCGCATGCAGAATTGCAAGGCAATTCTGCAATCATAAAAAAATCCAGGGAGGGATTTTTTTATGCAGCGACCTACGCCGCCGTGGAAGCCCGCAGTCCCGGCCGTAGGGCGGGATGAGCGTTAGCGAAGGCTGGAAGGGCGGTGGCGCATGGGCATGTTTGTCGAGTTAGCCATTAAGCAAAGTCGAAGAGCAAAGGAAGGTTCCGTCCAAAAGAATATAAGGCATTACTGGTCAATGCTAATTTTGTAGAGCTCTATGTTGTAGTCCTGGAAGTTGGAGAAGCAGAGCATGGTTCCGTCGGGGCTTAGGGCAAGGCCTGTGGGCTGGTTTCCGCCGGGGATTTCTTTTAGGAGCGTCATGGTTTTTGTGTCTATGATCTGGATTTTGCCGTTTTCCGGGCTGCGCCTTGTGTAGTCTACCGGGTTGTTGGGGCCGCGGCAGCTTATGAAGAGGTAGCGGTTTTTGTAGAGGGCGATTGTGTTTGGCTTGTGGAAGGTTGAAAATTTGGCGGTGATGGTAAAGCTTTCAAGGTCAAACTTGTAGACTTTTGCGTAGTACATGTCGCTTATAAAGACTGTCTTTCCGTCTGCGCTGGGGGCTGCGTGCCTCATGCTGGCTTTTGGAATTTCCAGCTTGTTTATTCTTGCAAAGCTTTCCGTGTCAAAGGCTTCGAGGGTGCCGGATTCGTAGGAGAGGACGAGGAGCTTTTTTCCGCCGTCGTAGAAGTAGAGGCCTCGTGGGGCTTTTCCTGTCCTTAGTTTTGTAATGACTTTGCCTGAGTCGTAGTTGATTAGCGAAACGTCGTTTGAGCACCAGTTTGAGACTGCAAGCATGTTTTTTTGCGGGCACCATTCGATTATTTTTGACCAGACTGCGTTTGTGGGGATTGCGCGTTTGTATTCAAAGCCGGGGTAGGTGTATTCGTAGACGGTTGCGGTTGTCATCTGTGAGACAAAGAAGGCATTTTTTGAGGGGACAAAGATTCCTTCCGCAAAGCCTACTTTTTTTGCGTTTGGCGGGTTTATGCGCTTTATGATTTTCTTTTCCTTTATGCTGAATATGTCAAAGCCGTCGTCTTCCAAGAGGGGCATTACTATGTATTCTCCGTCCGGGCTAAAGACAACCTGCTTGGGCTGTCTTCCGCACTTGTAGACTCCGATTCTTTCTGCCTGTACGCGGGGCGTTGAGTTTGCCCCCGCACTGTCTGCACTTGCGTTAAGTGCTAAAAATGCCTGTGTAAAAATAAAGGTGAGTGATAGCAAAATAAATTTCTTCATGTGTTAATGATAGCGCTTGTTTTTATGAAAAGCAACTGGAAATCAGTTTGTGGTGTAGCGGAAGTCAAATCCGCCTGAAAACCGCATGGCTTGAAACTTTGTATCTACGATCTTTTTTATGCAAAGCAATTGGAAATCAGTTTTGGGCGTAACGGAAAGGAAAATCTGGATGAAAATCCATTTGCGAGGAGCGAACCAGGCAGCATAGCTTCAAGCCCCGAAGGGAGTCAGATTCCTATTACCTCGCATCATGGATTTTCAGCCAGATTTTCCTGGTAGTGAAGCCCAAAACTGATTTCCATGTTGTGCCAGTATGAATTATTGCTTTTAGAAAGAAAATGTGCTAAAGTAATATTGATGGAAAAAGTTTTTCTTGTGCTGATTTTTGTGTCTGCGTTTTTTTGCGCTTCCTGCTCATCCCAGAACGACTCTTCATCGGAATCCCGCGCAACGCTAAGGAGCGAGGCCGAGCTTTTGTGCTCGTCTACAAACTGGACTTCCCAGATAGACGCTTCTTTGCTTGCGGGAAAAGTATCTGGCATTCCGGGGGTTACCGCGTCTGTTCCGCAAGACACCTTTAGTCTTAATGCCGTTTTGGAAAGCATGCCGCCGGTTTATCCTTCGCTTCCGGATTTTTACGAGCTGGATTTGTCCGGCATGGAAGCTGATGCCCGGGTGGTGCTTGATTCTTTTTGCAAGGCGCTTGTTTCGGGCAAGGATGCGGAGACCTTCTTTGAAGCCAAGAACCTTTATTCCCTTGCGATTTTTCGCTACGACTTGCGCATGGAGCTGGGTAAGAATTTTTCTTTGCAGTCCTACGTGGCAGGAAAGCCGGGTTCAACAAAGAATGTCTATGAGTGCCCGGTGCGGTTTTTGCTAAAGAACGGCTATAGCTTTGATGCGGTTGTTTATGTTCAGAAAAATGAAGAAGCGTGGAAGATTAGCCAAATAACTTTTAGGAATTCGTATCAGGAATAGATAGAATAGGAGAAATATATGGCAGGAGAGTCTTTAGAAAATATTACCAAGCTGGAACGCGACGTTGTTATAAAAGCTTTTAGCGAGCAAAAGATACCGCTTACGCTTACTATGGAGCGTTCTGCAAACCATAACTATGTATATGCTAATGAATTTTTTCCTGTTGTGCTTTCCCCAGATTCATACAAGATTACGGAAGACGGTAGCGGAGTAATCAGAAAGTCTGTTCAGGATGCCGCAATGTTTGCTGGTATGGTCTGCCGTGTTGAATTCTATTTTAACCGGGTAGGGCTCTTCTTTATGACAAGAATAGTGGAGCGCAGGGAAGGGTATTTCTTTTCCATTCCACAGGAGATTGCAAGAATCCATGACCCTGCCAAGGACGGTGTTGGTGGAGAGCTGAGCTTTAAGGCAAGCCTTTCTTTTGCGGCAAGGGGCAACAGCAGCGTGTCTTACGAATGCATTCCCCCCTGCGAGGAATACAACCTTTTTTCCAAGCCTGTTTTTTCCGACATTCCCGCTGAATTTCAGAATGCCGCAAAGAACATGCTGGGTGGTTTTATAGCTGATGCAAAAAAGAGCATGTCTCCGTCTGTGGGGAACGGCCTGCATCTTATTCCTGTCTGCCGCTACCTTGTTTCTCCCTTGGCGGTAAGAACGGCGTCTTTCCAGGGGCGGGTAGAGCCAATGGACATTATCTTTGTGGACGAGCAGCGTTTTGTTGCCGCAACTGGAAACACAACAAACCTGCTGGAGCTTGAGGGGGAATACGTCCTTACCTTTGAATTTGACATAAGGCCTGAGCATCATCTAAAGCGCACGATAAAAGTTCCCTGCACTGTGGAAAACATTTATTCTTCTGGAGAAAAAAGGTGCTTTGTATGCCGCTACCTTGGCATTAAGGCAGAAGACTCCCGCTTTATTATGGAAAAGAAAAAGTACTAGTCTTCCTCTTTCTTTTTGCGCCTGTGGCTTTTGTTTGTTCCTATGATTACCGCAAAGGGCTGCAGAAGTTCTATGTTTTCGCAGACAATTTTGATTATTACCATGAGCGGTACTGCAAGGATCATGCCCAAAAATCCCCACATCCATCCCCAGAAAGAAAGGCTTACCAATATGATGAAGGGGGAAATGCCTAGGTCTGAGCCTTCCCAGCGCGGTTCAATTATGTTGCCCAAAATCATGTTGATGCTGACTGTTGCAATTCCTATGAAGAGGACTAAGCCCCATTCCGGGTAGAATTGCAGCAGGGCAAAGAGCGTTGTAAGTGCGCAGGAAATTATTGAGCCAAAGCTTGGTATAAAATTTAGCACGAATGAAAGGAAGCCCCAGAGCACGGGGAAGTCCATCTTTGCAAAGAAGGTTATGGCAAAGACAAGGATTCCTGTAAGAAGCGATATTATGAACTTGATTGAAATGTAGTGGGTTACGTCGCTTATTGTGTTTTCCGCAATGTTAAGAATCTTTTTGCCAAATTCCCTGATGGGAAAAGCCTTTGTTATTTTGTCCTTCATTGAATTTATTTCGAGCAGCAGGAAAATTGTGAGCAGGCCCACGACAAGGAACTTTTTTGTAAAGTCAACTATTGAACCGCTAAGCGTAAAGGCCATGTTCTGCAGGGTGGAGCGCACCTTGATTGAATTCCAGAGGTTTACGAAAAGGGATGAGTCTTCCTCATAATGAATTTTGAAGGTTTTGCAGAAGGTCTGGTAAATGGATGTAAAGCGCTCTTCGTATTTTGGATAGGTGTGGACTATTGTGCTAAGGCTGTTTGCAAGCAGGTTGCCAATAAAATAAAGGGCAAAGAGGGCTACAACGATTACTATTGTTACGCAAAGTGCCCAGGGAATGCGTAGCTTGTGCAGTTTTTTGCAGAAGGGGTAGAAGACAAAGGAAAGCAGTATGCTTACCGTAAGCGGAATAAAAAAAGCGTTTAAAATTTTTAGTATGGCCACCAGGGTGATGAAGGCAAAGAAGAGCAGTATAAGAAAAATTGATTTTGCAAAGTTTTGTGTCTTCATTTGCCTCTTCTCCCAGTGCTGGTGAATGCTAGCTGTTCTGCTTTGGGCTTATCTTGTCAAAGCCGCAGAAGGGAACGAGTGCCGGCGGAATTGTAACTGAACCGTCTGCATTCTGGTAGTTTTCCAGTATTGCAAGCATTGCCCTTCCTACGGCGATTGCAGTTCCGTTGAGCATGTGCACGTACTTGTTCTTTCCGTCGTCGTCGCGGTACTTTACGTTAAGGCGGCGTGCCTGGTAGTCCGTGCAGTTTGAAGTTGATGTTACTTCTCCCCAGTCGCCTTCGGGGTGTTCTTCGTCTGCGCGTCCCGGCATCCATGCTTCAAGGTCCCACTTGCGGTAGGCTGGTGCGCCAAGGTCTCCTGTGCATGTGTCCACTACGCGGAATGGAATGCCAAGGCCTGTAAAGATTTCTTCTTCTATTAAGCGAAGCTGCTCGTGGATTTTGTCGCTTTCTTCCGGCAGGCTGTAGACGAACATTTCCACCTTGTCAAACTGGTGTACGCGGTAAAGTCCCTTTGAAAAGTGGCCTGCTGCTCCAGCTTCGCGGCGGAAGCAGTGGCTTAGACCGCAGTAGAAAAGAGGAAGCTTTGACTTGTCAAGGATTTCGCCTGAGTGGTAGCCGCCCAGGGTGATTTCTGCGGTTGCAACAAGGCATGTGCCCTCGTCTTCTATGCAGTAGACGTTGCTTTCGTTTCCGCGCGGATTAAAGCCGATTCCCTGGAGAATTTCCTGCTTTGCAACATCCGGAGTGATGAATGTTGTAAAGTTGTGCTTGCGGAGGATGTTGAGTGCGTACATGATAAGGGCCTGTTCAAGGAAGACTGCCTCGTTCTTGAGGTAGTAGAACTTGGGGCCAGAAACCTTTGTTCCGCGGTCAAAGTCTATGAGTCCGAGTGCCTCTCCAAGCTGAACGTGATCCTTTGGCTTAAAGTCGAACTTGCGGGGAGTTCCAACCTTTTTTACTTCAAGGTTTTCTGTGTCAACCTTTCCGATTGGAACTTCCGGATTTGCCATGTTTGGAATCTTGCGGGCGGCTTCGTCCAAAAGCTGTTCTTTTTCTTCAAGTTCCTTTTGTGCCTGGGCAATTTCGTCCTTGAGGGCTTTTCCTTCTTCTATATATTTCTGCCTTGTTTCTGCGTCCAGCTTCTGCTTCATTGATGCTGCGTTTGCGTTGCGCTTCTGCTGGAGGTTCTGCAATTTTGTGGTTAGAGCTGTGCGCTCGTCGTAGAGTTTTACAACAAGGTCTGCGTCTGCCGTCATGTTGCGGTTTTTGATGTTTTCCTTAACGGCTTGGAGGTTTTCCTTTATGAATCTGTAGTCTAACATATTTTCCTCTGGGAATGTGATGATTGATGCAAATACTATACAGTAAAAATGATTTTACTTCAAGTTAGGCTTTGCAGATGCTTTGCAAAAAAATGCGGCGCTTACAGATGCAAGTGCCGCATAAAAATCTATGAATCAATCTGGCTTGGAATTATCTTATGTCTATGTACATGCGCTGGATGTAGGTTATCCTGTTGTTGGCGGCTTCCCAAAGTGAGCTCTGAGGATAGCGGTTCACCAGAGTTTGGTAGGTGTGGAGGGCAGATTTGATGTTCCTTGATGGGGAAGGGGCTTCGAGAGCGCGTGCTTCAAGGTAGAGGGCCTGGTCCATCTTTGATTCGTCTGCATTTTTGTAGAATTCCTGGATTGTTGCAAGGCACTGGGCATACTGCTTTGCGTCGTATTCCTGCTGGGCCTTCTTTAGGAGATCTCCGGCTGCTACGTTTGCCGCCTGGTTTTGGCTTGCCGGGCGCTGTTCCTGGATTTGTGAGGCTGAGCCTGAGCTTCTTTCTATTGAAGTGCCTGTGGAAGAAGATGCCACAATCTTTGGGCTTGATTTGCTTTCTGCCTGTGCGGGTCTTTCCGTTACGGCTTCCGTGGCTTTTGGTGCGGCTTCTTCTGCCGGGAGGTTTTTGCCACGCTGTCCCTTTGGCACGTAGTCTGCGTAGTTTGGTGCGCTTACGTGGGTGTCACGCTCTGTTTCCGTAGAAACTGAAACTGCAAGGTAGTCTTCTATGAACTTTCCTGCAAGTGCGTCGTTCTTGTAGAAATGCAGGACTGTGCTTCCGCTTTTTGTTGCCTTTAGAGTGAATTTTGTCTCTTCACCGTCGGGGGAAACTTTGCGGCCGTAGTAGCGCATAAGGTCGTTTGCGTCTTTTTCGCCAAGATAAATCCATCCTGAGCCCGGGTAGATTACGTCCAAGTACTGGCTGTTCTTTACAGTAACGGAGCGGCTGGGCTTTTCGTCTTCTGCAGGAACTGGTGTTTTGGCCTTCTGTTCGCTCTGGCTTGCCTTTGGTGCAGGGCTTGCTTCTTTTTCTGTAGGTACAGGTGCTGGCTTTGCTACTGGGGCATTGCTTGCAGAATTGCTTGCTGCGGGTGAAGTAGTGGCTGGGCGGGCTGTATTGCCGCTGCCAGAGTTCTGCCTTTGTGCGGGGCTTTGCGTCTGGGCTTTTGCAGGCTGCTTTGCCGGCTCTTTTGCTGCAGGTTTTGTGTTCTGGGCAGGCTGTTTTGGAGCAGCTGGCTTTGCTTCCGTCTTTGCGGGCTGCTTTGCCGGAGCTTTTGCAGGCTCTTTTGCCGCTGCTGGCTTTTTCTTTGGTTCAGTTTCCTTTATCTTAAGGTTTGCTTCCGGCTCCTGCTTCTTTTCGCTTTCTTTCTTTTCCTGGGCATTGGCTTTTGGAGAAGCAGGTGCGGTTTTTGTTGAAGGTGTATCCCATGAGTGCTTTTCCTGAACAGGTGCTAGGGGGCCGTCAATCCTTTCTTCTGCAGGTAAGCCTGGACCGGATGTTATGGAAGATTCCGTTGTGCGGGTTTCCGTAGTTACGGTTTTTGTGGTTACTGTTTCTGTAGTGACCTTTGTGGTGGTGTAGGGCGGTTCCACGATTGTGGTTGTCTGTGCAGAAGATGCTCCTGTCTGGGCTGGGGCTGCCTGTGTCTGGCTGCTTTCTGCCGGGACAGTGCCTGTGGTGGCAGCGTTCTGTGCCTTTGTCTGCGCCGGAGTTGCGGCTTCAAAGTCTGTTGCCTCTTTGCCTGTGTTTTCGTAGACGTTCTTTTTTTCTGCCGGTTCTTTGTCTGCCGCATGGAATTCAACAGGCTCTTTTGTTCCTGCTGCCTGAGGAGGAAGAACTATTGTTTCGCTTTCTTTTAGGTCAGCCACAACGTCTTTTACTTCCGTGCCGCTTGTTACGGTGGAACTTTGGGCTGCTCCGTTAATCATAGAAAACGGAATTAGCGCGCAGGCAAGGATAAAACCTGCTTTATTTGCGGATAAAGAAAATCTCTCTCTTATTTTTTTCATGGAGCTGCTCCTATTATTTCATCAACAAGCACATCGTTGGCCTGCTTTAGTTCGTTCATATTGACGGTGTTCGGGTTGGAAAACCATTTTTCAATTTCTTCCTGGCTCCAGCTTTCTTTGGGCTCCCTGGAAAAATAATAGTCTTCCGTAAGCTTTATGTTGCTGGGCGGGATAAATTCGTCTTCTGTCTTGAAGTCTTCGCGCTTTACCTCGCCAATTTTCTTTTGGTTGCATGAATGCACACCCAGGGCAATAAGGGCACATACAAAAAGAAGGAGTATGATGCCCAGTATTGTTACTGCAAGGCGGCTTGTCTTTGCGGCAAGATTGTCGTAAGCGTCTTTTATGTTGTCTAAAAAATCCATAGGTTTAAGAATCTACCTCTTCTCTTTAAGTTTCGGCATTTTCACACCAAGAATTTTATGTATTTTGGTTAGTATTTTGCTCAATTTTGCCTAATTTTGCATTTCCCCTGGAATTTCCTGCTTTTGGGAGGAATTTTCGCCTTCTTCTGCGGAAATTTCTTCCTTGCTGGCAGTTGCCTCTGTTTCTACAGCTGCATTTTCTGTAGCAGGGGCATTTTCAGCTTCGACAGGAGTCTCCTCTTTGGCTGGTGTTTCTCCTTCTGCAGGGGCATCATCTGTGGCAGTTGTCTCTGTTTCTACAGCTGCATTTTCTGTAGCAGGGACATTTTCTGCTTCGGCAGAAGCGTTTACTGTGGCAGGAGCTTCATCTTCCGGCTTGGTCTCTTCCTTTAAGGTTCCGTCCGGATTGTGTTCGCGGCGGGGCGGGCGCGGTGGAATTACGATTCCCTCTTCTGCCGGCACGTCCTCTTCCACAAAGCCATCATCATCGTCAAAGGTAAGCTCACCGTTGCTTGTCTTTTCATCGAGGCGGATTGCAATAACCTTAGAAATACCGCTTTCTTCCATAGTAACACCGATTGCAGAGCTTGCACCCACGGCTGTCTTCCTGTTATGGGTAATAACGATGTACTGGCTAACGTTTGCAAATGCCCTAAGAGCCGTAACAAAAGAAGCTACGTTCTTGTCGTCAAGGGCGGCGTCAATCTCGTCCAAAAGACAGAATGGGCTGGGGCGAACCTGATATGTTGCAAACAGAAGGGCAAGGGCTGTCATTGTCTTTTCTCCACCGGAAAGCAGGGAAATGTTCTCCAGCTTTTTTCCTGGCGGCTGTGCGTAAATTTCTATACCTGTTGTAAGCACGTTGGCAGGATCCACAAGGCGTAGCTCTGCGCGTCCTCCTGTAAAGAGGCGTCGGAACATGTTGTGGAAATTCTTTCTGATTTTGGTGTAGGTGTCAAGGAACATCTCTGAAGACTTTGTGCGGATTTCTTCACTTACGCGGACAAGCTTTTCCAAGGTCTGCTTTGTGTCGTTGTAGCTTGCCTGCTGCCTTTCGTAGCGGTCCTTTTCCTCTGCAAACTGTTCAACGGCCATAAGGTTAACCTGTCCAAGATCGGTAATCTTCTGCTTAGTCTGGCTAAGTTTTTCGCGGAGGCTTGAAGTGTTTTCCGTAATGGTGTACATGCGCTCTTCGTATTCCATAAGGTCACGCGAGTAGTTGTCCTGGAAGTTCTGCTTGATGTTGCGGATTTCCGTTTCGTTTTGGGCTATTGAGATTGAGAACCTTTCAAGCTGGGCCTGGTACTTGTTGCGCTCTTCCTGCTTTTTCTGAAGGGCGTTCTTCTTTCCGCTTACACGGCTGTTGCATTCCAGAATCTGGCTGTCAAGATCCTTAAGTTCCCTAGCCGTTGCCTCGCCCCTCTGCTGGAGTTCCGCAATCTCTTCGTCTATGGTCTCAATCTGGCCTTCCATGTCGTCCTTGTGGCGGTTTTCCTCAAATAGTTCTTCCTGCTGCTCCTGAAGGGCTGTCTGCTGTGAGGCCAGTGTTTTCTTTAGGGTTGAAATCTGCTGCTGGCAGGAATGAATCTGCTGAACCATTTCCGCATGGTTTATGCGCAGTTTGCCAAGGGTTTCCTTGTATTCCTCTATCTTCTTGTTCAGCTCTGCATTGCGCTCGCTAAGGCTTGCGTTTTCTTCGCGGATGGAATTAATTTTGGAAATATTGTCCTGTATGGAAGTGTCAATCCCGCGCTTTTTGGTGATGATACCTTCCGGCGAAAGGAATTCATCTATAAACTGGGGCGTTGTCTTTGTGTAGCTTTCTATGTTTGAGCTAAGTTCCTGAAGCATTTTGCCCAAATCTTCAAAAGCCTGAACTGCATCTGCACTGAATTTTGCGCTGTCCTTTTCAGAATGGTTGGGAAGGGATGCAAAGTCCCTAAAGATATTGGTTCTTCCTGTTGCAAAGATTTTAATTTTTTCAAGGGTAGTGGAAAGTTCTTCCTTTGCAGCTTTGTTTGCCTGTGAAGAGTAACCTGCGTCCTTTAGCTTTGCGTCAAGTTCTTTTACAATGTCTTCCGTGATAGCCGCAAGTTCCTTCTGAAGCTGGTCGCGCTCTGCGTCAAGGTTGTGAATCTTTCCGTTGTTGGTGCCAATAATCTTCTGGTTTTCGTCAATTTGCCCGGATGACTGTGTTATGTTTTCGGTAAAGCTTTCTATGTTCTTGTTTATGTCGTCAAGGTTCTTGTTCTTTTCGTAAAGCTCCGCATTCTGGCTGTCTATGTCCTCGTTGTATTCGTCTATGCGTTCCTGAATGTTCTTGATGCGGTTTTCTATCTGGCCGATTTTTTCCTTGATTGTGCTGAACTGGTCACGGAGCTGCTTTGCCATGTTCTTTTTGCCGTTCTGCTCGGTAAAAATCTTTATGCTTTCCTGCTCCTTGCTGCCCCTCTGTTCCTCAAGGGCCTTGATTTTGTCGGTGTTCTCGTTGAGCGTTGCGTATATTTCTTCTATTTCCGCAGCAACAGCGTCGCGTTTTTCCTCCGCCTCTTTTTTCTCTGACTCGTGGCGGCTCTTGTTCTGCGTAAAATCCTTAAGCTTAAGGAGCTGAATGTCCAGCTCAAAGTTGAATTTGTCTTCGTTTAGCTTGCGGAATTTTGCGGTTTTGTCTGACTGAACCTTCAGCGTTTCGTAGGTGCGCTTTGTTTCGGCAAGACCAACGTCTATTTGGGCAAGGTTTGCCCTTGTGCGCTCAAGTTCGCGCTCTGCCTCAAGAACCTGGGCCTTGCTGCGGCTAATACCTGCGGCTTCCTCAAAAAGGTAGCGGCGGTCTTCCGGTTTGGAAGAAAGAATCTGGTCAATCTTACCCTGTTCCATGACCGAATATGCTGCCTTACCAACACCTGTGTCCATAAAGAGGCGGCGTACTTCCGTAGCGGTGCACTGCCTGTTGTTGATAAAGTATTCGTTTTCGCCTGAGCGGTAAAGCCTTCTCTTAAGTGCAATTTCTGAATCAGCAATGTCCAGAATACCCTTTTCGTTGGCAATTGTAAGCGTAACTTCTGCCACGGAAAGGGCTGGGCGGGCTTCCGTACCGTTAAAGATAACGTCTTCCATGGAAGCTGCGCGGAGGTTCTTTGACTTGTTTTCTGCCAGAACCCACTTTATGGCATCAACAACATTACTCTTTCCGCATCCGTTTGGACCCAAAAGCGCCGTAATTCCGTCAGAAAAATTTATGTGAGTACGGTCTGCAAAAGATTTAAAACCGTAAATTTCAAGACTCTTTAAAAACACAAACGATTCCCCTAAAAAATAGTTCCACGATTATAGCAAAAAACATGCTTTTTAACAAGAGTAGTGTCAAGTTGAAAACTTGCGGGTCTGTAAATGTTGCCGAATTTTTATGATTGTAGACCTTTGGACGGTACTTTTTTTAGTTCTACCATCTGCTTTTTAGCTAATCCGACCGTCTATGCCTCTGCGCCACCGCCGTTCCGCCCTTCGCTTACGCTCATAGCCTTCGGCTAC
Organism: Treponema sp. UBA3662; assembly: GCA_002373205.1. Classification (GTDB taxonomy): domain Bacteria; phylum Spirochaetota; class Spirochaetia; order Treponematales; family Treponemataceae; genus Treponema_D. The sequence goes on along the minus strand of DFJV01000101.1, from coordinate 408 downwards.
TAAAGGGGCTCCATGGCGGCGTAGGTTGCTTGTTTTTTTATGCCATGTTGGTATTTGTACTTTCGGTGTATGCTAATCCAAGCCTTTCCATTACTTTTTCAAGAGGAGCCTTCATTTTTTCTGCAGCAAGCTTGGGCTCTATGTTAAACTCTTTTACGGCGATTACGGCTGCCTCAACGGATCTTTCTTCTGCTCCCTGAGCACGCCCAATTTCCACACCTTCTGCTAGGGCTTCCCTGCGTATGTCCATTTCCCAAATACCCATTGTGGCGTATGCCTCCTTGAACCCTTCACTTTGCTTAAGATTTTCCACCCGCTTTTTAAGGCGGCCAGAAAAGTCATCTTCTCTCGGGTCATTCGTGTAGACGAAGCGAAGAAAACCCCTTATTGTCAGGGAAAACCGCCAGC
>DFJV01000057.1 GCA_002373205.1 Treponema sp. UBA3662 | reverse complement strand
AAGTGCTACGAAAAGCAGAAGGACAATATTTCCTATCCGCTGATGATTACATATTGCTACTACCGCGAGAACAACAGCTTTAAAGCCCGCGAATTTAGCGACAAGGTTTTGCGCAAGATGGACAGGTCTTCCATTGAATACGCAATGCTCCGCGTCTTCCACGACAGGGGCGGAGAAATGCCGCTTGCCCAGAAGATTGCACAGTTGGGCAGCCGCCAGCAGCAGGGAAAGATGTATTTCTACCTTGGCCTTTTGTATGAGCTTTACGGTGGGGTTGAAGCTTCCCGTGAATGGTACGCAAAGGTTCTTTCCATGAATTGCCCAATGTTCTTTGAATACCGCCTTGCTGAATGGAGTGTGCAGCCAAATGACAGCGCAAAATAATGTTGCCGCCAGAGACTCCAACACGCAAAAGCATCTTGTTGTTGCCGGCAGGGAATTTGTCCTCGTGGGAACCGCCCATGTTTCAAAAGAAAGCATGGAGGAAGTGGAGCTAGCCGTAGAAAAAGAAAATCCTGATTCTGTTGCCATAGAACTGGATCAGAAAAGGCTTGCCAGCATAGAGGATCCCGAAGCTTGGCGCAAGATGGACATTATAAAAGTTCTAAAGAACAAGCAGGGCTTTTTAATGCTTTCCAACCTGATTCTTGCCGCTTACCAAAAGCGCATGGGGCAGGGGACTGGTGTTAAGCCTGGTCAGGAAATGATTGCCGCAATCAACAAGGCAAAGTCCCTGGACATTCCCCAGTATATGGTTGACCGCCCGATTGCTGTAACGATGAGGCGCGCCTGGGCAAAGAATTCATTCTGGGGCAAATGCAAGCTCCTGGGTGTTCTTATTGCCAGTGCCTTTGCAAAAGAAGAAGCCGCTCCGGACGAAATTGAAAACCTAAAGAAGACAAACGAAATGGATGCCATGATGGGAGAAGTTGCAGAATACTTTCCCAAGGTAAAAGAAGTCCTTATTGATGAGCGCGACCGCTATCTTGCAAGCCATATCTGGCAGTGCCCTGGGAACAAGGTTCTTGCGGTGCTTGGTGCCGGTCATTTGAAGGGTGTCCAGAAGCACATAAGCGACATTGCCGCCGGAACGGAATCCCCTGACTGTTCCGACATAAGCGAAGTTCCGCCAAAGTCCCTTGCCTCAAAGATTGCAATGTGGATTATTCCGCTTTTGATTATTGCAGTGATTGCGGCAGGATTTGTAATCGGTGGACGCAAAAAGGGATTTGACATGCTAAGTGCATGGGTCTGGTGGAATGCCGCCCTTGCAGGAATTGGAGCCCTGATAGCAGGTGCCCATCCAATAACAATCCTTGTCTCTGCAATAGGTGCGCCGCTAACGTCGCTTTGTCCTTTCATAGGAATTGGAATCGTAGCCGGAATTGTACAGGCCTTAATCTGCAAGCCAAAAGTTCAGGACATGGAAACCATGCAGCAGGATGCAACTTCCATAAAGGGCTTCTATAAAAACAGGCTGCTCCGCGTTCTTCTTGTCTTTATCCTGTCAAGCCTTGGCAGCACTCTGGGAACCTTCCTTGCCGGTGCCAACATCGTAAAGATAATTGCATCCTTCTTTGACAAAGTGATTGACTTGGTTAAGGGGCTGTTTGGAATTTAGGGTAAAACTGGCTAAAAACTACCTTTCGGGGTAGTTGCATTTGTCGTATTTTGAGTTATAATGTTATCTATAGAAATAAGTTATAACAAGGAGAAAGACAGTGTATGAAAGAAATAAAACGGTCAGAAATTCTCTTCTCTTCTCTTCTCTTCTTGTCGATACTATGTCTTTCTTGCTCCAATTCATTTAATGAGCCGGTAAGGGAATACCATGAGTACTGGACGGAGACCTGCCAGGTTGGAAAAATAGAGTACGCCAGTGAGCATGTTTTGCTGGGAGGTATTCCAAATCTTTCTGCAAGCGATTATGTAGAAATCAATCTGTATGCGATTAACCCCAAGGGAATGCACTTGATGTGCCGGGCTGATGGTGAGAAAAACTTCAAGCTGGAGAATGAAGATGGGGTTGTTTTGCAAGGCGGGGACTATAGCGAATCTTTTGTTGATTCCACGCACATAAGAATACGCGCAAGGCTAAGCGATGAATACGAGGGCTGCAAGTGGACTCTTTCGGGATGCCTATGGCCAGAAAACCGCACGTCTTTTACGGAATCAAATTTAAAGGAACAAAACCCAGAGCTATTTTATTCAGCAACCTTTAAACAAAATACCCCACCAGACAGGGCTAGGGATTTAACCCATCCAGAAGAAGCAGAAAACGACGGCTACCACTGCCTGCATTTTAAGTATCCAGACCAAAGATTTAACAGAAATAAGAATGATAGGTTGACCTATCATGTTGAATGTTACATCCGGGAAGGGGACTCATATAAGTTTGTGGCGTCAAGAGACCTGACCGCAGCCGACAGTAAGACTTCCAGTGCAACGGAATTTACATATTATTTTGACGAGCAAATTCCAAGCCTACAGTATGATTATGCTGTTACGGTCGTAAACAACACAGGGCTTAAAAGCGAAAAAGTTGCAACCGCAAAGGGACTTGGCACCTGCTATACAATGGAACCTACAATCACATTTGGCGACAACGGAGAGGTAAACGGACTTACGGAAGAAAGAGATGGAATTAATTATGAGGTATGGGAATATACTGGAAATAGCTTTGGCTTTACAGCACAAAACCATAGCGAAGGTGCTACAATGGAAGTGAACGTAAACGGCTCAAAGACATACGGAGACACCCAGCCCATTACTATTGCAAATGTTTCCAATCCAGAAGGCTTTTATAACATTTCCGTGACGGCGTCCAAAAATCTTTCTGTTCCAATTACAGTAACAAAAAGAGTGTATGTGGTAAAGGCGCAAGAAGAGCCGACTCTGCGTTTTTATAAAAATAGTGGTGACGATTTTATTACAGCCTCTTCCGAAGCACCGGAGGAAAGTGGCTATGGCGCTTATACATGCTACAATACGTCTCTTACATTAAATGGAACTGGGAATGCCAATTTTGAACTTACCCATGCTGCTGGAGAAAGCGTTACCGTAAAAATAGATGGTACTGAAGAAGATGCTGATGCTAGAGGCAAGCGTTACCTTGAACTTGGTGGCCATACGCTGACTTTTGTGGTAGAAAAGGCTCACTGTACAACAAAGACATTTACAAAAAAAGTGTATGTGCAGGGAGGCTTGCGTGACCCAACAATTACATTCGAAAATGCAGCAACGAATGAAAATGCAAGTGACGGCTTACCTATTTACCGCTTTAGCTACCTTAAAAGCGACAAGATGGCCTTTACCGTTAGTCCAGGAAATACTGGCAATACGGTAAAAGTTTTTATTGATGATGTTGAAAAGGAGTCCAGCGACTGGAAACTATCTGCAGGCAATAAATACAAAATTACAGTTAAACAAAGCAGAGATAAATGTGCAACCCCGCAGGCTTACGAAAAAGAGTTGTGGGTTTACATTAAGCCAGTTACGGTAAAATTTAAGGACAACAAGATAATCTTCAGATGTGATGATGACGAGAGCGATGGCTTACAGTTAATTGGGACAATTTATACAGAAACAGATGATTCTGCTGAAAAAACAATTAAGAACGCTAATAAAGAGAATATCGGTAGCAAAAAAAGTGATATCTCCCTTCCTTTTTCCGATAGCTTAAAGTTGACTTCACCAAGCAGCAAATTTTATATTTGGACAAGCAAAATATACGATAATGATAATATAGGTGAAGACTTCCTTGGAAAAATTTATAAGGGATCTACCCCTAATTCGTATAGAACGCTTACTGAATTAAAAAATAATAAAACTTTCACAAGCATATACCCTCAGGACAAGGACTCAAGATCGGATGAATGGTTCACCCTAACCTTTGAGCTTGTGCTGACAGATAATTGATAAGGCAAACCCACAAATTTAATTACTTTCTTCTATAATCTTATACATCGGCTCCTGGTCGGGGTGCAGTTCCAGGATGTGCTTTTCGCATTCGAGGACTTCGGCAGGGTCGTGGGTTACGTGCAGGAGGGTTGTGGTTCCTGTGTCTGCAATTGTTTCCAGCAGGTCTAGGATTTTTTGGCGGTAGTTTTCGTCTAGGCCATGGCAGGGTTCGTCAAGGATTAAGACGCGGGGTGTTTTTACTGCGGCCCTTATGATTAGGACTGCCCGCTGCTCACCGTAGCTTAGGGAAGAGAAGGTCTGGTGTTCCCTGCCCTGAAAGCCTGCAAGTTTTAGCCATTCGTGGGCGGCAGCTGTTTCAAAGTCGGTGGCTTGTTCGTAAAGGCCTATGCTGTCGTGGAAACCGCTTATGATAACGTCCTGGAGCTCTGTTCCACCGACCATTCTGTATTCAACGTGGAGACGGTAGCTTACGATTCCAAGCTGCTTTTTTATGTCCCAGATTGTTTCTCCGCTTCCACGGCGCTTTCCAAAGAGGCTTACTTTTTCGCGGAAGACCTGCATGTTGTCCCCGGTGATGAGTTCAAGGATTGTGGTCTTTCCAGAACCGTTTGGTCCGCGCAAGAGCCAGTGCACGCCCGGTTTAACTTCCCAGTTCAGGTTTACAAGAACGTGGTGGTCGCCCCAGCCTACGTTTACGTTTTCAAATTTGATGAGGCTTGGTGGAAGTGGTGTGTTGTTTATGCTTTCGGAAAGAGCCTTGTTGTTTTCGCGGATTTTTTTTAGTTCATCAAGGAAGTTCTGCTTTTGCTCTTCGCGTTCTGCAAGGCGTTTTTGTCTGCTTGCCTCTACGATTTTTTCGTATTCGTCACGGCTGCCGCAGAAGGAAATCTTTTTTTCTGTAAATTCTACAACGCGGTTTATTGCGTCTGGAATTTCGTGCCAGCGTTCCATGCTCAAAATTATTCTGGGGAATCCGCTGTTTGTGGAAGAAGTGCCGGTGGTTCCGCCGTCTGCCAAAGTAAGCTGGCGTTTTGCAATCGTATTAAAGAATTCAAGGAGTATGCGGCGTGATTCTGCATCAAGTCCTGCAAAGGGGTCGCTTAGAATTAAAAGTCCCGCACCGGAAAGCAAGGCCCTGCAAAGGAGCGTCCTTCGGATTTCTCCTGTGGACATGTAGCGCAGTCCGCGGTCAAGAATTTTTTCTACACCGCAAAGCTTTATCTGTGGCATGGTTTCCAGACGGGAGGCTATTGGCGGAAGCGGGGCACCTTTTTTGCTTGAACCGCCAAGCACTTCGCAGATGTACTGTCTTCCGGTCCGCCCTTCATCTTCTTTGTCCATGATTTCGCTTTCGTCGCGCTGTCTTTCTTCTTCTATTAAAGATGCGGCTTTTTCCAAAGAGACAATTGCTATGGAGCTTTTTTGGCTGAATGCAGATGAATAAAGGGCTGTTTGGCCTGCTGCCAACTGTTCTACAGTGAGTTCGTTTGGGGAGATTTCAAGCTGTCCTTCAAGGCCTTTGATGAATTCCGCTTTTCCGCCACCGTTTGGTCCTATTACAAGCCAGGCTTCTCCGCTTTTCATTTCCCAGTCGAGTCTTGGCAATTTTACCCGGCCTGAATCATGTATACGGCAGTTTTTGATTGTAATTAGATTTGAAAATGCAGAATTCATAGTTCCCCTCTGCAAGAATCAGAGTTGCATCTGGCTCTTACTTTGGCCAATCTATGAATTTTAAAAAGAATTTTGTTCCCAAGTAAAAAGTTACACTAATAGCCAAAGCAAAAAAAAGTCCTGTCAAATCAAAACCTCCAAAATTTTTTCACTTTTTGAATAACAATGACTTTTTATGAAAACTCTAACTTTGCTTTTATATTAGTATATGTGCATTTTGTAGAAAAAACAAGGGGTAATTCTAGAAAAAGGCGGAAATCATTTTTGCTTGAGCTTTTCCATTACTTTTTCGAGAGGTGCCTTCATTTTTTCTGCGGCAAGCTGGGGGTCTATGTTAAACTCCCTTACGGCGATTACGGCATCCTCAACGGCTCTTTCTTCTGCTCCCAGAGCGCGACCTTCTGCCAAGGCTTCCTTTCTTTCTTGACGGCGTATGTCCATTTCCCATAAATTCATTGTGGCGTATGCCTCCCTGAACCGTTCACTTTGCTTAAGATTTTCCACTCGCTTGTTAAGGCGGACAGAAAAGTCATCTTCGCTTGGGTCGTTTGTGTAGACAAATCGTAGGAAATCCCTTACCCTTGCGTCCGTTTCTTTTTCGTACCCACTTGCATTATAAATCACTTTTGTGATTTTGTCATTGAAATGTTCCAAGGGGGGACCCTTGAACCTCAGAACTTGGAGGGGAGAAACCCGCTCAAAGTCCGAAGCCCGCTGGTTTCTCCCCTCCAAACCTCCTTCGACGGTACGCACTTGCTACCGTCTCATCCTCGGGCACGGCTTAGGGGCTAGCCCCTAAGAACCCCAAATTTTCATAGAAGAATATTTATTGCTATCTTTTTTGGCATATTAATAAGGTAAAAAAGTCTTCTGCTTTTGTTCCAAAATGATTGTTTAGCTCTCCACTCAATCGGTTAACTGCCCTTTGCAAACAAAGGCGCGGCAGGCCGTGGAGGGGTTGCCGAAGGCAAGACCGCGCTTGCGCGGGCCGAGCGTTAGCGGGCCCCGGAAGGGCCACACACAAGGAATGGATGTTCTTTGGGGAAATGTTTGGACAGCATAAAAAAGTGCCGCAAAAAAGAAAAAACGCAAAAAATATTTTAATTTTGGTTTAATATTAAAAGGAGCCTTAAAAAAACAATTTTTTTTGCAAAAAACAGAAAAACTTGTGGCAAGTTAATTATTGTCATGATATAATAGAAAATAATTATGGAAAAGAGAACCGGTGTTGTTATTCCCCTGGCGGCATTGTACACAAAAGATTGCGAAGCCGTTGGTGATTTTATGGCTTTAAAACCCTTCGCTGACTTTTGCCAGGTATGCGGCTTTAGTGTAATTCAGCTTTTGCCGGTTAATGATACCGGCACGCAGTCTTCCCCGTATTCGGGGCTTTCTGCATTTGCGCTGCATCCTCTTTACATTCGCATTGAGTCTCTTCCTGAATTTGAGGGGGCTTTAAAAGACGACAAGGCTTTTGCTTCTGCCTACAAGACCTATATAAAGTCCAACAAATACAAGAACCGCTTTGACTACGACAAGCTTACCCAGGAAAAATACAAGCTTTTGCATTTGCTTTATTCCCATGCGGAAAAGCTGGCCGAGGGAAAAAAGACTGCTTCCAAGACAGGCGTTAATGTTGTGAATGCGGGGGATGGTTCTGCTTCTGCCATAAAATTCAAGGCTGAACTTGAGGCTTTTGTTGAGGAAAACGGCTGGGTGATTCCATACGCGGTTTTTAAGAATCTTAAGGATTCTGCAATGCAGGCTTCTTGGAAAAGTTGGGATGAGCATTTGCAGAAGCTTAGCCGCGATCAGATTATGCTGCGCTTTAAGAACAAGGCTCTTAAGTCCAGCCACAATTTTTTTGTTTGGTGCCAGATGCGTGCCGCCCAGCAGTTTAAGGAAGCTGCCGACTATGTTAAGTCCAAGGGCATTTTGCTTAAGGGCGACATTCCAATTCTGATGAACGAAGACAGCACTGACTGTTGGGCATGGCCTGAATTCTTTAACCAGGATTTGAGGGCTGGTTCTCCGCCTGACGGTGAAAATCCAAGCGGCCAGAACTGGGGCTTTCCAACTTACAACTGGGCGCGTCTTGAGGCTGACGAGTTTAACTGGTGGAAAAACCGCATAAAGACTGCTTCCCAGTATTACAGTGCATTCAGGATTGACCACATTTTGGGCTTCTTTAGGATTTGGGCTGTAAAGGACAGGGAAGGTTCGGCATATCTTGGTCATACGGAACCCTACGCTTCTCTTTCCCGCAAGGAGCTTAATGCACTTGGCTTTGACGATTCAAGGCTCCGTTGGCTTTCCCAGCCACACATTCCTACGGGCTTAATAGAAGACATTACCTGGAACCACGATGAGGCCCACCGCTTTTTGTCCCTGGTTGCAGACCGGCTTGGGGATGAGGAACTGTGGCTTTTTAAGAAGGATATAGGTGTTTCGGGCGACATTTATACGGTTCATTTTTGCGATGACATTTCAAAAGATGCCAACGTAAAGCGTGCCCTTGAAAAAAAGTGGAATGACCGCTGTCTTATAGAGATTGAGGACGACACTTTTATTCCAGTCTACACTTATGAAAATTCAACGGCATGGAAGAGTTTGGGCTGGGATGAGCAGCAGAAGCTAAGGCAGGCTTTTGACGGGCTTAAGGAAAAGGAAAATTCGCTTTGGAAGGAACAGGCACTTTCTGTTCTTACGCCTATTGTCCACGCAAGCTCAATGATTCCTTGTGCGGAGGATTTGGGGGTGAATCTTGCGGTTATGCCGGAGGTTCTTAAGCAGCTGGAGATTCTTTCGCTAAAGGTTGTGCGCTGGAACCGTTTGTGGGAAGAGGATGGGCAGCCTTATTATCCGCTTGAAAAATACCCGGAGCTTAGCGTTGCAACTACTTCCGTGCATGACAGTTCAACCGTGCGCCAGTGGTGGCAGGATGAAAAGCAGAGCGTCCAGGCCTTTATAAAAGCGGTGGCATCTTCTGAAGGTGAATCTGATGAATCTGTAGCCGTAGAGCCGGGCATGCCCTTTGATGAAAAGGTGGCGGCTTTTGTTATGGAAAATTCTGCAAAATGCGGCAGTGCGCTTTTTATTAATCCGCTTCAGGACTATTTGTATTTGCAGCAGAAGTATTTTCTTGAGGATGCCCAGTCGGAGAGAATTAATGTTCCCGGCAGCGTGAATGCTTTTAACTGGACCTACAGGATGCCGGTGAGCGTGGAAGCTTTATTGCAAGACGAAGAATTTATTCAGCGTGTTCAGAAAGTGGTTAAAATCCACGATGGCAAATAGATTGGTTAATTTTTCTAATTTGGGTACAGACTACAAAGTGCCTGCTTGCATGTTTAAGGAGGATTTCTAAATGGAAAAAACAAAGTGGCCCGTTTCTTATAATGAATTTCACGTGAGCCGCAACGTCCGCGATTTGTGCAACTTTGACCAGGGACTTTTTGCTTCTAGCGGCAACGTTATTTTTGCAAACCTTAAGGCCGTACAGAAGTTTCAGACAAAGCTGAATGATCTTTTTGTAAGCCGTGGGGAAAAGGAAAAGCAGGTTTCTGCAGGAAGCCTTAACGCCATGGGGCTTATAGACGAGATTTTCCACTATGTCTGTATGCTTTTTAGGAGGGACAAGGACCCCAACGCTTTTAAGAACCTTCTTTTTGAATTGGACAGAATTTTTGGCAAGGACGAGATAGACAAGCTTCTGCTGCAATTTATGGATGAATTTCCCCCTACAGCTGTATATCAGAAGCAGCTTACCAACTGGGACTATCTTATGCAGTCTGCCTACGATACAGGTACAAGGCAGCAGAGGAGCAACCGCGAGCAGGTTCTTGAAGAGCTGATACTTCTTCATCTTGCTAACGAAAATCCCGCTTTTCATCCCTTCCAGATTCTTTTTGACG
>DFJV01000097.1:13139-19405 GCA_002373205.1 Treponema sp. UBA3662 | reverse complement strand
ATGCAGTATTCGTAGGTGCGGCCCAAGAGGTCTTTGCTTGCTTCGGTGTCGCTCATGTCCATGTTGGTGAATACGTCTACTACGTTACCAAGGACACGTTTGTCCAGCTCGGGGTTGGCGTAGTTTTTTGGAAGGACTCCTTTGAGGCTTTTGTTGTCGGCTTCTATGGCAATCATGGCTTTGTCTAAGATTGTACCGATTTCCGGTGTATGGGCTGCCTTTGCAATTTCTGACCAGCGGGCTTCTGGAGGAACAAAGAAGATGTTGTCTGCTTCGTAAGCGTCGGGGTCGTCTTCAAATCCGTCACCTTCTGCAACTAGTTCTGCGTATTTTTTTTCGAATGCGGTTGAGATGTATTTTAAGAAGATAAGTCCTGTAAAGATTTTTCGGTAATCTGCAGCGGGAATGTGTCCCCAAAGTTCGCAGGCTGCATCCCAAATCTGCTGTTCAAAGCCGATGGTGGCGGAAGATGATTTTGCCGTTTTCTTTGTCGATGTTTTTGCCATAAATGAATTATATCATAAAAGCTGTGTTTTGTCCGAGAACGTAATATGGAAAGTAAAATACAATTCTGTAGCCAAAAAGCTTAAAAAATGCTATAATTAATATTAAAAAGGGATGAAAGTGCGCTGTATTTTTATGAAGACATTTTTACTTCCTCTTGCTGCAGTGGCTTTGCTTACCGGGTGTTCTTTTTCTGTGCCAGATTCTGCCCCGGAAGAAAGAGGCGCTGCTTTTTCTGCAAATTCGGAAAGAAGTGTTCTTTTGTCTGGATCCATCAAATTTTCTGGTGCAATACCTTCTGCTTTTAAAAGCAATTCTTCTGGGCGCACGGCTTTTCCTACAGCCCACACGCCTCTTGTTTACAAAATAAAGGCAACATCCGGCTCTTCTGTAATAGAATTTAACAGTTCAGAGGCATCTTCTGGCGGAAGCATTACTGTTGACGGCGACACAATAACTTTTACAATTAGCTTAACAAGCGGCACATGGGCACTAACCGCATCTGCCGAAGATTCATCGGGTACAAAGGTACTTGCTACAAAGAGCGCTGTTAGCGTACCCCTTACAGGCGATTCTCCTTCCGTCTCTCTAGGCGATCCCCTTGTTTTGAACTATGCTAGTTCGTCTTCCACGGGAAAGGGTAGCATTGGCCTTACCATCTCTTGCGACTCTAGCACAAACATTCAGAGCATAAAGGTAAATCCTTTAACCAGCGGAATTACTTCAACAACTACAAACACAACAAGCGACTGGCTCTGGTATCAAGCAAATGTAAATCCGGGTTCCTACAAGGTTGAATTTCTTTTCTATTCAGAAACAGACTGTTCTGGCGCAATCCTTTACCGCATAAACGAAGTTGTAAACGTATATTCAAATTTAACCACAGACACTTTTGAAGACGCGGTATATGTATCTGGCGGAGACATACAAATAACAGACACTCTTTTAGCATATGCAGAACTTACAACAATTTACGTAAGCTCTTCTGGCTCGGCTTCCGGCTCCGGCTCTTATTTTAACCCGGTAAAAACCTTAAATCAGGCAGTTACCATTGTAAACAATTCATCAGCAGCGGCAACCACCGAATTTGAAATACTCGTAAGAGACAACATTTCGCTTGGCGGTTCAGCCACTTTGAACTCCGGCAAAAAGGCTTCCATTACAAGTGAGGGTTCTTCTGCGGTAACAGTTAGCGGCGGCTCTAGCCACGATTCCCTTACCATTAGCGGCGAGGCAGAAGTTTCCAATTTGAATTTTAGCGGGCTGGGGGGAATTAGTGTTGATGGGACTGGTAAGTTAACGCTTGACGGAAGCATTTCATCTAATAGCAAAATTTATTTAAGCTCTAAAGACAATCCTTTGGAAATAGGCACATCGTTCACAACGGCAAGTCCTATTACAGTTGAATTGAATACAGATCCGTCTGATACTTCACATTTTGCTTTTGGCGACCTTGCCATAGAAGCTACAGAAGCTCAAGTAGATTATTTTACAACACCCACAGATTCTGGATATTCCCTTGTATATAAGACTGTCAAAACTGGTGCGGTTTTAGCTAGTTCCGGTGATGACGCAATAATTTACGTTGGCGGCACAGGCGCAGATGATGATACAGGTACTGGTACAGCGACAGCCCCATTTGCAACTCTATACAAGGCGGTTGCAGTTGCAAAAGAACGTTATGAATTAATAGAAGGCGATTACATCATCAAAGTCCAAGACACAATTACCGAATCACAAAACATCGTAGTTGAAGATGTTCCAGGCCTTACCATTGCAGGAAAAGTTCCAGAAGATTCCTCAGACACAAAACAAGTAAACGGTAACGGGAAGTCCATAACATTCAAATGCGACACAACGCTTAAGAATTTGGAATTCAAGTCCTTTGAGGCAAGCTCAATATCAGCTGGTCCTGTTACAATATACAACGGTACAGAAGTGGAAGCAGAATATGTTAAGGTAACAAACTGCACAAACACCAACGGACATGGTGGCGGCATCTATAACGCTGGAACTTTAACGCTTACAAACTGTACGATAAGCGGATGTAAGGCAACTGCTGAGTCTACTTCAAACGGATGGGGTGGTGGAATTTATAACTCATATGGTTCAAGTTTGACCCTAGAGGAAAGTACCGTAGAAGGCAATGAGGCAGCTCATGGAGGTGGAATTTTTATAGACGATAGCTGTACCGCACAAACAACAGATTCTATAATACAAAGTAATACTGCAAAATCTACCGTTAGCACAGGAATGGGTGGCGGTATTTTTGTAAATGATGGTGGCTCCCTAACTTTGTCTGGTAGCGGAAGCAAAGTAATACAAAACACGGCAGACTCTTCTACTATCCCTTCCTCTTCTACTATTGATAAAAATGCCTATGGCGGCGGAATTTTCTGCTACGGCTCCATGACAATGACAGACGGAACTATTTCAGAAAATACGCTTGTTGCAGGAAGTTCGGATGCTAAATACGGTGGCGGTATTGCACTTGTAGCTATAGGCCCAACTTCTTCAAGTACATTCACAATGTCCGGTGGAACAATCAGCAAGAACTCGGCAAAACTTGGCGGCGGAATTTCTACACAAGGTATTAACCTTACCCTTTCCGGTGGAACAATAGGAGCTTCTACTTATGAAAATGGAAACACCGCTACACAATATGGCGGAGGCCTTTATGTTGGCCCTTATCGCTCTGGCCTAAGCACAAAAAAACCAGATTGCACAATCAGTGGCTGTACCATTAAATACAACACAGCAAATGAAAGTGGTGGCGGAGTCTTTGCGGAAGAATGCACAATGACCTTTAGCTCTGGTTCTGTTTCCAACAATAAAGTATATTCTGACGCCGCAACTTATATTTCCGGTGGTGGAGTTTATATCAAAGCAGGAAGCCTTACGATTAGTGGAACGGCAGAAATTAGCAACAATATGGTTTCGACAAATTCTACAACCATAGGAGTAGTAGGTGGCGGCCTTTATATATTTACAAGTGGAATCGTAACTATGACTGGTGGTTCAATAAATGCAAATACAGTTTCCACACCTGCTGGTCCACCGGGGATTACTCCAGGAGGAGCTATGGGTGGAGGTGTGTATATATTTACTAATGGAAAAATGGAATTAGAAAACGGTTCAATAAATAATAATATCGCTTCTGCAACATCCTCAACTAATGGAAATGCTATGGGCGGAGGTGTGTATATATTTGATTCTGGGGAATTGAATATGACTGGCGGAACAGTTAATGGAAACAGCGCTTCGATAGTAAACGGAGCATGCTCCGGTGGTGGTATGTATTCTTCAGGAAAATTAAAATTAGCAGGTGGGGAAATACGAATTAATAGTTGTGATGGTTCTTCTTCAAGTACCCGTATGGGTGGCGGAATTATTGTTGCGCCGGCAAAAGAACTTACCTGGGATGGAACTACAATTGAAAGCAATACAGCAGCGTTAGGTACAAATTATTTTATAAATACCGGTGTTATATTTACAGGACAAATCAATGGAACAGGACTAACATATTCCGGTACCCCAATATCACTACAATATAACTAAAGAATTACATATAGAATCAGGCCAATCTGTTCCTTCAATAGTCTCAAATAACAGATTAGTCATCTATGATTAAATAAATACAACCTAGTCACAAGGGCTTTGTCTTTACTTTTTTTGGCTATCTGTCAAATCCACTTTTGCAAGTTCGGCATTCATTGCCGACAGAGAATTGAGAATTCTGGCTCCTAACAAGATTACTGTCAAGAGATGATTTAAAAACTTTTTCATATCTGTTATAACTTTACCGTAATACGAAAAAACCCTTAGGTCAAGTTCCTCTCCCCCATCATCCCAGCCCCGATTGGAGGGGCGGCGCAGCCGTTGCGAAGCAATGGAGGCGAAAGCCGGAACCCCGCAAAGCGGGTAATAAAAGTAGTGGAAGGTTCTTTAAAAAATGCACGGTAAAAGCAAAAATCTGCTGCCAAAAGAGAAAGAAAAAAGAAAAAATTGTACCGTCAACCCTACTTTAGTATCTTCCTAACAAAAGACAGGCGGTTTTTATGCGGAGTAATGCGGATGTTAAAGTCGCCCTTTTCCTTTTGGAAGACCATGCTCTTGTAGTGGGTAAAGCAGTCAAAACCAGCCTTTCCGTGGTACTGTCCCATGCCGCTTTCTCCAAAGCCGCCAAATGGCATGCGGTTGTTTGCAATATGAAGAATTACGTCGTTTATGCAGCCACCGCCAAACTGAACACGCTTTATTACGCTTTCGCAGACGGTCTTTTCCGTTGCAAAGAGGTAAAGGGCAAGTGGTGTAGGACGGGAATTTACGTACAAGATAACATCTTCAAGATTTTCGTATGTAAGGACAGGCATTATAGGCCCAAAAATTTCTTCCTGCATGGAAGGATGGCGCGATGCCTTTTCCCCTCCGAGCGGCCCCAAATCCAGTATGGTAGGCGCAATCTTTTCCGCCTCAAGGTCGTTCTGCGCTTCCGGTGCAATGGAAATTAGGCGGTTAAAGTGCTTTTTGTTTATAATCTTGCCGTATTCTTCGTTCTGCAAAGGATTTTCGCCAAATTGCCTGGTTATTTCAGCGTTAACAGCCGCCAAGAATTCGTCTTTTTTGCTTTCGTGGACAAGAACATAATCTGGAGCAACACAAGTTTGCCCTGCGTTAAGAAGCTTTCCCCAGACAATGCGCCTTGCTGCAGCAGGAATGTTGGCACTTTCTTCCACAATACAGGGGCTCTTTCCGCCAAGTTCCAGGCACACCGGCGTAAGGAATTTTGCCGCGCTTTCCATAACGATTTTTCCAACGGTCTGGCTTCCGGTAAAGAAGATAAAGTTGAACTTTTCGTGCAGCAAAAGCTGGTTTACAACGGAACCGCCCTCTATTACAGTAACATAGTTGCTTTCAAAGCATTCAGAAAGAATCTGGCGTATAACCTGGTTTGTAGCCTTGGAAAATTCAGAGGTTTTTAGAACAACCGTGTTTCCGGCCGCAATGGCACTAACAAGGGGCGTAAGGCTAAGCTGGAAGGGATAGTTCCACGGAGACATTACAAGAACAGTTCCAAATGGCTCTGGAAAGACCTTGCTCTTGGAAGGATACATAAAGAATTTAGAGGAAATTTTCCTTATTTTTCCCCACTTTTTCACATTGCGAAGGGCATAGGAAATTTCGGAAAGGACAATTCCTATTTCCGTGGCATAAGAGTCAAAGGGATTTTTTAGCAAATCTGCATTAAGGGCTGAATATATGTCGTTTTCGTATTTTTTGATTGAATCATAGAGTTTTTTTAGCTGCTCAATGCGCCATGCAACGGGTAAAGTCTGGCCACTGGCAAAAAATTCACGCTGGCTCTGCAAAACAGTGCGTATGTCTTCCTGAATTTGCCTTCTGTCCGCGCTTTGTTCACCAAAAGAAGGAATATTAAGATGGGTCTTTATGGCCTCAGTTGCTTTTTCGCCCAATTCTTCCGCAGTCTGTGCAATCTGGTCAACAGCTTCCTGTATATCAATCTTTTTTTTAGACATAAATACCCCTCAAATCTATTATGCCACCTTTTTTTCATTTTAACAAGTAAGGCATATAAGTTGCCAAAAATTTTATTTTGAATTTGTTTTGAATTAAATATTTGGACGGTACTTTTATGGACGAAGTCCTGCATGCTCTACCATATTATTGTTTGGCTAACTCGACCGTAAATGCCTTTGCGCCACCGCCGTTCCGGGGTTCCGCGGGGCCCTACCCGCTCCATT
>DFJV01000097.1:0-13048 GCA_002373205.1 Treponema sp. UBA3662 | reverse complement strand
GCAACCCGCTTGCGCGGGCCCCTCCATGGCGGCGTAGGTTGATTTAAAAACCGCTTTTGAAACTTCCGTGTTTATATGATACAATGGAAGGCAATGCTGCATTTCAATTCAAAAATACTGAATACACTGGTAAAGTCTCTTTTAATAGCAATAATCCTGATTTTTGCCGTTTTTTTGGGAATTCAGTTTTTGTCCCTAAAATCCGTGGTAAATTCACAGGAATCACAAACATCTTCCCGCGGATACAACATCCTTGTTGTTGGCAAAAGCGACAACGGCACTTACTTAAACCAGGTTGCCAAAGGTGCAATGGATGTTTCCGAAAACTACAATGCGGCGGTGGAAGTTTACACCGGAAAATCAAAGGCTCAGGAAATTCCTATGCAGTCACTTTTTGACTATGCCTCATACCTTAGTGCAGACGGTGTTATTGCCTACATAAGCGGCAACGAGCCACTGCAAGTACCTGTTAACCGCAACGGAACCCCCATTCCCCTTATTACAATAGGAAACTACCTGCCAAATTTGCAGCAGCTTTCATTTATAGGCGTAAACTTTTCCGAGCTGGGCAAAATTACCGCCAACGAAATTATTTCGCTTATAGGAAAAAGCAAGAAGGTCATTATCCTTACTTCTGCCCAGGGCAACAATTCAAGCTACAGCACCATGATGAACACCCTAATAAACATCATCTCCAACGAGCATCCGGAAATAATCATAAAAACAATCACCGTCATAAGCGAAACAAACTTTTCCAAGGAAGACTACCTTAGGCAAAGGCTTGCATCAGAGGAAGGGCTTGAGCTTGTGGTTCCCCTTTCGGAAGAAAACACAATTCTTGCGGCACAAAGCGTCCGCGACTTAAATCTTTCCGGTAAGGTTAAAATCCTTGGCTTTGGAGACAGCGACGACTGCCACTCCTACTTTGAAAAGAACATCGTTACCGAGCTAATTTCGGTAAAGACGCGCAACATAGGTCAAAAGGCCATGGAAGAACTTTTTGAATACATAAACAACGGCTATGCCAACAGCTATGTTTCCGCAGAAATAGAAGTGCTAAGGCAGGAAGCTTCGGGAAGTTAAGAAATGAACAATTTTCTAAAGAATTTAAATCTTCGGACAAGCCTCATGCTTAGCGTTCTTGCAAGTTTTGTACTTACGCTTTTTATTGTGCTCTATCTTTCCACTCTAGTTATGGGCGTTATGTGGCAAACAGGAAATTCATTCAGCACAAATGCGGAACTGGACGCCTACCTTACAAACCTTGAGCAGACGGAAGCCGCCATGGAATCCTACATGAGCTACAGAACCTTTGAAAGCATAGACAAGTACTACCACTTTGAAGCCGCCGCAGAAAGCGGTGCAGAAAAACTAAGGAGCGTTCCTTCAACCGTCTACAATGAGCAAAAAGAATACACAATAAAAATGCTTTCCGATTCTTTTTTTGCCCTAAGCAACAAGGCCATTGCTGCCCGCCGTGCAAACAATTCAAAGGATGCTGACCTTTACTATATAAAGACCTTGGACTGCTATTCATTCTTGTATGACGAGATTATGAACCTTAACATGCTTTACTTTAAGATGAATGCAGCAAACTACAACCAGAGCAATGCAAAGACCCAGCAGATTATCCACCGCACAATTTTTGCAGTCATCATGATATTGCTGAATACAGCCCTTTTGCTCTACATACACATTGCACACATAACAACGCCGCTAAAGCAAATTTCATCAGTTGCCCTCCGCGTTGCCGAGCGTGACTTTGACGTTCCCCTATTCCAGAACAAGCGTAAGAACGAAATAGGAAACATCTGCCGTGCCTTTGACAGCATGATAATTTCCATAAGGGAATACGTAGACACTATATGGGAAAAAGCCCTGCACGAAAACGAGCTTAGGGAAAAAGAAATAGAAATGAGGGCCTTGTACACGGATGCCCACCTAAAAGCCCTGCAAGACCAGATAAAGCCCCACTTCCTCTTTAACACGCTGAACACTGGCGCACAGCTTGCCATGATGGAAGGGGCGGACAAGACATGCTACTTCTTGGAACAGGTTGCAGACTTTTTGCGCTACAACATACAGCACCCCGGAAGCGATGCCACAATCAGCGAAGAGCTTGGAATGCTGGACAACTACATTTACATTATGAAGGTGCGCTTTGGAGAACGCTACGAATTTGTAAAGGACATTGACGAGTCAACCCTAAGCGTAAAAATGCCCAACATGATTCTGCAGCCGCTCGTAGAAAACTGCATCAAGCACGGCCTTAACGGTGTCTCGGAAAACGGCCGCATTACAATCAGCGTAAAAAAGCAGGAAGACCTTATCCTAATTTCCATAAGCGACAACGGCATTGGCTTTGACAAGGGCGTAAAAGAGCGCGTAATGAAGATTGCCCAGGAAGAAAGCGGTGGCGTCTTGGTTCAGGACAAAACCATGCAGGAAAAGACCCATGTTTCAACTGGCCTTATAAACGTAATTTCCCGCCTGCAGATTTATTTTAAGCGCACAGACGTTTTTAGCATATCGGAAAACCCGGACGGATGCGGAACTATGTTCAACATAAAGATACCGTCTCAAATTCAAATAGGAGAAAACCGTGTATAACATTTTATTGACCGATGACGAAAAAATTGTGACAGATTCTCTTACCATGATTTTGAACAAAAACTTTGCCGAGCAGGTAAAGATTTTTACCGCAAACTCCGGTACAAAGGCACTGGAAGAAGTGCGCTCCAAGAACATAGACATTCTTTTTATGGACATTAGCATGCCCGGAATAAGCGGCCTTGAAGCAGTAAGCCTTATAAAGCAGATGAACCCAAACATCATCGTAATAATACTTACTGCCTACGACAAATTCCAGTATGCCCAGCAGGCACTCAACATGGGGGCATTCAAGTACCTTACAAAGCCTGTTAACAGAAACCTTATAATCCAGACGGTGCGCGACGCAATGAATGCAGTGGACGATGAGCGCGGCAAGCAGACGGATTCCATTAAGCTGCACCAAAAGCTTAACGTTGTCTCGCCCATGGTGGAAAGCGACTTTATCTATTCCTGCATATTTAACAACGGCAACACGGACTTTACCGACTACCTTGACTACTTTGGAATTACGGACAGCGACTACTTTTTTGCCTGTCTGGAAGTTCCCGACACGGCTCCCAACAACCGCGGCTCTGTTTACGAAAAGATAAGGGAAATCCTTTCTTCCAAGTGCAGGTGCATAATCGGTTCCTTTATGGGTAACCGCGTAACAATATTCTTTCCGCTTGCATCCGGCGGCATGGACTCTTTTTCCGAAAAAATCCAGCATGAACTTATGGGCGAACTCTTTACCCTTCTTTCCATACAGATTTCCGCAAAAATTAAAATTGGCGTTAGCGGAATAGAGCATAACATAGAAGATGCACAAAAAGCCTACAACGCGGCATCAGTCCTTTTAAACAAGATAGACTCTTCCGGTGGAATTGAATTTTCCGGGCTTCAGAACATTCAGCAGGGCAATTCGCAGACGGCAAAACCTGCCCAAAAGCTTTTGACAAGCATCCGTTTGGGAGACAGTGCAAATGCCGGGGAATATGCCCGTGAGTGCGCCACATCAATTCTTGCCGAGCACAAAGACGAACCGGATAAAATTAAGGGTGCGCTTTTTGAGCTTGTCATACAGGAAAAAAATGCCGTTGTGGAGCTGAACCCTTCCTACAAAAATCCCGCAATAGACAGCGCATTTTCTTTTTTTGAAAAGACGGACTCCGTTCAGGAACAGATTCAGTATTTGGCAGAGCGTTCCATGGAATGTGCCTTGGAAATTCAAAACCTTAAGTCGCAGACGGAAAACCCCATCATAAAAAAGGCCCTTGTTTACATAGAAGAGCATCTTGCAGACTTGCAGGGGCTTGAACCGCTGGCACAGACGCTTAACGTAAGCCCCTTCTATTTAAGCAAGCTCTTTAAGGAAGAAACCGGGGACACTTTTATAAACTACCTAACTTCTATGCGACTGGAAAAGGCAAAGAAGCTTCTTAAAGACAGTTCAATGATTATAAAGGAAATAACGGCGGGTGTTGGCTACAATGACCAGAACTATTTTAGCAAACTCTTTAAGCAAAGGTTTGGCGTTAGCCCCACGGAATACCGCGCAAAAGCAACGTCAAATTAAAGCAGAAGCAAAGCCAACTTTTCTTCTGCAAAAAAAGCCTACCCCCGATTGGAAGGGCGGCGCAGCCGTTGCGAAGCAATGGAGCGCGGTTAGCGCGGAACCCTGGAAAGCGGGTTAGCAAATAAAGTATGGTCCAAAAAAAGAAGAAAAGCATCCTATTCGCGGTAGACTTCGTCCTTGGTGTGGAAGCCGCTTTTTATTATAACTTCGTCCATGTTCCTTTTGGTAACGGCCACAGGTTGCATCCACAGGACAGGTATTTCGCCATATCCGTTGTCTATTACATCCTTTGTACCAGAGGCTTCTTCCACGCTCTTCCCCTGCGCAAGCGAACATGCTATTTCTGCCGCCTTCTGGGCAAGCTCGTTGATTGGCTTATAAATTGTTACCGTCTGTTTTCCAGACACAACATTCTGGCAACCGGCAATATCTGCATCCTGTCCGCCAATAAGAATGTTGTTTTCCGGGTAAAATTCGCCAAGCGCCTGAATTATGCTGTTTGCCACGGCATCGTTTCCCGCAACAATCACATCCGGCAGGTTCTTTTCTTTTATAAGCTCTATCATCTTTTGGTAGGAAAGGTCATAGTTCCATCCGTCAGTATAATAGACAAGGCTTATGGAAACAGGTGCGCCCTTTATCTGGTTTTCCACGCCGCGCTTTATGAGCGACATATTGTAGTCTTCCTGGGGGCCGTAAAAGCAGAACCACTTTCCCTTTGAGTTCCGCGTAAGCAGTTCCTTTGCCATGAGGGTTCCCACGGCCTTACTGTCTACCGTAATGTAAAGGCTTATGTCCGCGTTGAGTATTAGGCGGTCGTAAGAGATGACGGGAATGTTCTTGCTTTTTGCAAGCCGTATGCATTCGGTAAGGGAGTCCGCCTGTTTTGGTACTATGACAATGGCTTTTACGTTTCTGTTTATAAGGTAGCCTATCTGCTTCTGCTGTTCCTGCACACTGTTGCCCGCATTCTGGACAATTACGTCTGCGCCAAGGTCTTTTGCCGTGTTCAGAAAAACGTCACAGTCGCGCCGCCAGCGTTCAATTGCAAGCGTGTCTATGGAAAATCCTATCGTAAAATTTGCCGCCGATTTTTCTGCGCCATCATTTGATTCAGCCGCCTGAACCAATTTTTTCTTGCATGAGGAAAAGGCCATTAAAACTACAGTTAGCATTAGAAACGCTTTGAAGACTTTTGTCATAGGTCTATTATAGCATGGTTTCTTGGTGTGGGACAAATAAAATATGGGAATTCAATTTTCTTCTGCATAAATGCACATAAAAATAAATTTCCGTGTTAAAATACCAGTAACTAAACACCGCTACAGTCATTTAAAATACACAGGTGGTATATATGAAAAAGAATTTTTCTTTGGCAGGTATTTTGATGGGAATTATTATTGCTTCGTCTACTTGTATTACGGCTTCGGGAACGGAAAGCAAGGCTAAAAGCGATTCACAAAACGCATCGGGAAAAAGCTTTACGGTTCTAAGCATGACCCCGGAGGGAGAGCTTCCTTCACAGGTTGAATACCCTTCTATACAGATTCAGTTTTCTGAACCTGTTGTTGCCCTAAAGGAACTTGGCGAACAGGAAAGCTCCAGCTATGTGTTTTCCATTGAACCGCCGCTTAAAGGGGTCTTCCGCTGGAAGGGTACATCTGTACTCTCTTTTGACAGCACAGATAAAACTGTACCCCAAAAACAGTATACTCTGCGCATAAATCCTAATCTTGTGTCTAAAAAAGGAAACAAGATTTCCGGCAAACTGGAATATACCTTTCATACAGAAGAATTAAAGCTCAACTCCATACAGCCCGCTTATGCTGCCTATAAGGAAGGCCGCTATGTGGACAATTCAAGCGTTCCTCCCGAACTTGCAAAAGACATAGCCCTTCATTTTAACCTGCCTGTAAACGCAGCTGTTGTTTCAAAGACAATAACAGTTACAGACAACAAAAATACCACCTACAAATTTTCCGCTTTGAATGACGGCGAAAAAACCCTTGTGCTTCATTTAAATGAAACTCCCGCAGAAGACAGGCAGATAACCGTTACGCTGCAGAAGGGCTCAATGGCAGACAAGGACTGCTACCCCACAAGCGCAAACCGCTCAAGAAGCTTCCACACGCTTATCCCCTTTGTAATAAAGGACTGCTCAGAAAACATAAGGTGGCTCTCCCGCCAGTACGACAAGCCCGTACGCCTAACATTCTCTTCTATATTAAAGGAAGAAAGTGAAGCAGAGCTTGCCCAGTTCATAACCGCAGAAGGTAAAAAGAAGAAAGCCACAGTTACAAAAGAAAACCTTTTGGTGCAGGGACAGACCCTCCTGATTTTTGGACTGCCCTTTGACTACAATGAAACATATACGCTAAAAGTCTCTTCCAGCTTAAAAGACATCTACGGCCGCAAGCTGGACAAGGACTATTCCTTTACAATAAAAGTGCCCGATGCAGAAAGCTTTGTGTCCTTTAAGAATTCAGGGCTTCAGACATTGGAAAGCCAGTTTACGCCAAGGATTGTATTTACCCACCAGAACATTAAGTCTCCGTCTTCCTACAGGATAGAACCTTTGACTAATGCAGACGGAAGCAAATCTACCCAACGTGGCACGACAATAAGCCTTGACGTTTCAAAGATTCCCCAGAACAAGAGAATTACGGAATCCGTAGACCTCCGCGACTATTTGCAGAAGGTTGGCAACCAGTACCGCGGAGCCGTTCTCTTTAAGGCTAAGGTCAATGTTGAGCGCAAGTGGCAGGACTGGCGCACAAAAAAATACCGCACGGAACTTGATGACTACACCAACGAGCAGATAATTCAGGTAACAGATTTGGGTCTTACCGTACGCTATGCCTACAACCGCGCAGTTGTCATGGTAACAAGCCTTTCTACGGGTAAATCTGTACCCAATGCAACCGTTAACGTAAAGATTGTTCCATACAGTGATGCTTACGAACGCAACGGAGGCTATGCAAACGTACTCACCAAAAACTATGCAACCTTTGCAAGCGCCACAACAGACAGCGAAGGAGTTGCCATAATTGAATTCAAGAACGACTTGGTGACCGCACTTCAGAGCAACGTAGGCGGAAAACGCCTTGACTACAACACAAACCTTATTTATATAGAAGCAAAAACATCGGACGACCGCATAATGTTCTGCCCTTACGAAAGCGGATTCTGGTGGTCTTCTGGCAATGTGGACAAGGGAGACATAGAGGATTTTGCAAGGGAACGCATGGTTGCTTCCATATTCACAGACCGTGGACTTTACAAACCCGGCGAAACCGTAAGCTACAAGCTGATTGACCGCACACTTTACAAAGAAGAATACAATGTTCCACGCGGAAAGGATGCAGAATACACCATTACCCTTGTTGACCAGAGTTGGAACAGCAACAAGAGCTATTACAAGACAAGTGGCACCCTAAGCGCAAACGGCACAACATCCGGTTCCTTTAAGTTACCGGAAGACCTAAAGCCGGGCGACTACTACATCCGTTACCAGAGGCATCTTGCTGGCGGTCTGACGGAAGAAAATTGTAGGGTTCAAGTGCAGTTCTTTGAAAAGCTACGTTTTGAGGCAGAAGCATCTGTTCCACAGGGAACTTACTACAGGGGAGACACCCTTTCTGCAGAACTTAGCGCATCTTATTTAGGCGGCGGTGCACTGGACAACAGCACATATTCTTCAACATGGACCCGCCAAAAGCAGTCCTTTAGCGCACATACGCCTGCATACAAAAGCTACACCTACGGCCCCAAAAAGTCTGCCAGTGACAGCTACCTGCGCGAAAGTGGCAACGGAACTTTAAGTGCAGAAGGCAAAGCTACAATCAACCACAACACGGGTACAGAAAAGGGTACAGTTGCACCCGCTACACCCTATCTTTACACAATGGAAGCAAGGGTAACAGATTCCGGCAACCAGGCCATTAGCACAAGCACATCTGTTTTGGTTCACCCGGCAAAATTCTACATTGGCCTAAGCAACGCAAAAAACATCAAGGGCTTTGCCAAAAAGGGCGACACCTTAAAGTTTGACTATGTTTGCATTACCCCGGAAGAAAAAGCCGCAGCCCAGAGCCTACTGCCCAAAGACGGAAAGATAAAGCTTGAGCTTTTCCGCGAAGAATGGAAAAGAACACAGAGCCTTAGCAGCGACGGATACGTTTCTTACAACTGGAAACGCGAAGACATTCTAGAAGACGAACGTTCGTTAGCAATTACAGACGGCAATGAATTCTCGTTAGTTCCAGAAAAAGGCGGAAGCTACACCCTGCGCCTAAGCACAAAAGATGCAAACGGCAGCGATGTAATCACAGAACGAAATTTCTATGTTACAAGCAGCGACTGGTACTGGCACACGGAAAACCAGCAGCAGATTGGCCTTACCCCGGACAAGGCAGAGTATTCAGTAAACGATTCTGCCCAAATCATGGTTCAAAGCGAACTTCCACGCGGCAAATACCTTATGACGGTGGAACGCGGAACAATCCTTTCACAGAAGGTATTGAACATTACAGAGCCAACATCCGTAATATCTGTACCCATTTTGGACAGCTATGCCCCTGTAATCTATGTTTCTCTTTCATCCTATTCAACAAGGCAGAACGGAAACACCGGTGCTACAGAGGAAAAAAGGGATACAGATAAACCCAAGGGCTACTTTGGCGTTACAGCCCTTAACGTAGACCTAAAGACCAAGACTTTTGACATTCAGATAAAGATGGACAAGCCTTCCTACCGTGCAGGCGACAAGGCACAGATTACACTCCACGCATCCCGCAACGGACAGCCTCTTGCAAATGCGGAACTTGCACTTATTGCGGCAGACCGTGGCGTTCTTGATCTGATTGGCTACCACATTCAGGACCCAAGCGAAGTCTTCTATAGTAAATATCTCTTCCCCGACCGCGCCTATGGTGGAGATTCCCGCCAGCTCCTGATTGACCATGCAGAAGAGTCTGATGATGCAGTAGAAGATGAATGTGTTGAAGAACTAATGATGTGTGAATCGGCAGCAGCCCCCCGCATGGTGATGAAGTCTGCAAAAAATACTGCGAGGATGCTGGAAGGAAGTGCTATGGCAGACGCTTCCGCCATGGGAGCTAAAGAAAAAGCCGCTCCAGCCCTAAAAGTGCGCAAGAACTTTGCTTCAACCGCAGTCTTCCGCCCAGATTTGGTAACAGATGCAAACGGAGACGTTACAGTAACATTCACCCTGCCCGACTCGCTTACAACCTACCGCGTAACGGCTGTTGGCATTAAGGACAACCTCTTTGCAAGGGCAGAAGAAGAGCTTGACGTTGCAGAGCCAATTTCCGTGCGCCAGGTTCTGCCAAGAAAACTGCGCCTGGACGACAAGGGAGAGGCAGGCGTTACCATTACAAACCTTGACGCACAAAACCACGACGTAACAGTTGCAATGAATGTTTACAGCGGCGTGGAAAAAGCAGGCATTGAACAAGACGCATCCTCCGTGCAAAAGCTTCCGGGCAAGGCTTCTGTTCAAGGAGAAAGCAAAAAGACTGTTTCCGTTAAAGGTCAAAGCACGCAGCCCCTTATGTTCAGCATAAAAGCAGAGCAACAGGGCTGGATTACGGTTGAATACAGTGTTACTGGCGACCTTATAAACGAAAAGATTTTTGTTCCCCTGGAAATAGAAAAGCCCTATATCTTTGAGGCTGTAACCACAATTGGCGAAGTTCGTGATGCAGCGGGAATAAAAGAAGGCAAGGCGTCTGCAAAAGAGACAATCATCCTGCCGGGAGATGCAGAAGACGGAAGGGGTAGCCTTTATGTTCAGCTTGATCCGACAAGGCTGGGAGTCCTGCGCGAAGCTGTGGGTTATGTCTTCCACTATCCTTACGGCTGCATGGAACAGCGCTCAGCGGCAGTACTTCCTTTGGTGGCCTTTGGCGACTACATAAAGATTTTTGACCTTAACACAGAGGTAAAAGACCCGGCCTCAGTTGCCGCAAACGAAATACGCTCTTGGGCAAAGGTACAGAATTCAGACGGAGGCTTCCCCTGCTGGCCAAACGGCTTCTACAGGGAAAGCAACCGTTATGTTTCCATGCGCATTGCAGAAATCCTTTCTCTTGCAAAGCAGCGCGGAATTGTAAAAAACAGCGGCATCAACGAAGAAAAGCTTGCCTCTTACCTTATCCGTGAATCTGATTCCATAATAAAGGAAAAGGATGAAGCTTCATGGGCAATGTATACAGCTGCCTACGGTTACTATGCGGCACAAATGCTCGGAGGAAAAATTGACGAAGAAAACCTTGAACGCATAGCAGATTCAGATTCAAGCGACGTTGAAACTTTGGCACTGGCAGCCCTTACCTACCTGAACATGAACCAAAAGGCAAAGGCAAAAGCAGTAAGCAAAAAAATGTACCGCTTTGTGCGCCTTACAGCCCGCGGAATAGACATAACAGGCAAGGCAAAGGACCACTACTGGTGCTTCTTTAACCATTCAAGCGAAAAATATGCATTCTACTTGCAGCTTTTCACAAGGATGGAGACTACAAATACAATAAACCAGCGTTTGGTTTACGAGCTGCTCAAAATGCAAAAGACAGGAAGGTGGCAGTCCACGGCGGTAACAAGCCGCGTCTTGATTGCAATCTACGACTACATCAAGACCAACGACCTGGACAACCTTGACTTTACCGCCGAAGTCCTCCTGAACGGAAAGAATCTTGCCAGCGGAAAGTTCTACGGTGTTGCTTCCCTTGCAGAAGACAAGGAAATTGACTTTGCACAAGAACCTCTTGCTTCAATGCCCAAGGACAAGGAACTTGAACTTGAATTCAAGAAGGACGGAAGGGGAACCCTATTCTACACAGCAAGCATGAAGTACGCCATTCCTCCAGTAAAGCAGACGGCCCGCGACGAAGGCCTTTGCGTCTACACAGAAATTACCGATGCGGAAACCGGAGAGGTTATTTCGGAAAGCACCCTTGAAGCAGGAAAAATCTACAGGGAAAAAGTCGTAATTTCTTCTGTAATAGATGCTGAATACGTGGCCTTGCGCGCACCGGTTCCGGCTGGATGCGAAATACTTAACTCTGCCTTTGTAACAACAGGAACAATACCTTCTGCCTCTTCGCAGGAAGAATCTCCGGTTAGGCCGCTTGCAAAGAACAGGGTAAGGCCTTGGTGGTACAACCCCAACCGCGGACTTTCCTACAAGGGCATTTACGATGTAGAGATGCAGTATTTCTGGGACTACTTCCCAAGAGGAATTCAGGAAGTGGAATTTACATTCAGGGCAAGCCGCAAGGGAATGTACAACACGCCTTGTGTTACCGCTGAATGTATGTACGAGGAAGAAATATTCGGACGCTCAAGTGGCCGTGTTTGGGAAATAAAGTAGCGGTAGAAGGAAAAAGCCAAGCAAGCTACGCCGCCATGGAGGGGCCCGCCAAAGGCGGGTTGCGCTAGCAATGGAGCGGGTAGGGCCCCGCGGAACCCCGGAACGGCGGTGGCGCAAAGGCATGTTCGGTCGGATTAGCCAAGGAAGAAATGGTAGAGCCTAAAAAAGCACCGTCCAGATTCAAAAATCAAAGCGGCAAAAAGGAATCTTCCGGCTTTATACCAAAACGTCCTGCAAAATCACGGGCATGCCATGCGTTCATAATCACTTCCTTGGGGTCGTGGGCATCTGAATTGCAGATTACGCGGACAGACGTTTGCGCTGCCATTTCCCAAAATTCTGCATAGGGATACTGGTAGCGCATTCCCCTGCTGGTAGAATTTGGCTCACGGGAAAGACCTAGGCCGTTCACTTCTATTGGAAGATTTAAATCTATGGCTGCATCAAGAATAGCCTTTAGGCAGCTTTTGGACTGGTCATCCCATTCCTTGTAGCCTTTCATAAAAAGATCCGGATGCGCCAAAAAGGCAAAGACTCCGCTCCGCATTCCGTCTATTGTCTGATCCACATAGCGGTTAAGAAACTTGCTTTCCGCACACTCAGGAATGTAGCGGTGAAGGCTTCCGTCCGTAAACCAGTGGGAACCAAGCACAAGGTATTGCGCACCAAAGCGTCCCTTTAGCTCGTCCGTATACCAGCTCTTGTAGCGGGGATCCCACTCACATTCAAAGCCAAGGTACACAGGGAAAGGCATTTTTTCTTTTGCCTCTTTTACCTGCTGAACATAAAGCGGCGTTTCTTCTACAGACATTCTTACATGAGGCCATGTGTCTTCAAATTCCGCAGGATAGGGGCAATGGTCGCTGAATCCAAGGGCTGTGCAACCGTCGCGCAAAGCCTGCTCAGCATAATCCATTGGCTTACCTTTTGCATGGTGGCACAATTCTGTATGGGTGTGGAAATTATAGATGCTTTTCAAATCAATGCCTTCTTTTTAATTTTATTGTTTTACAAAAAAGCCCCTCGGAAATACATCCAAGGGGCATTGCTTAACAACTAAGAATTGTCAAAGACTTATTTCTTTGATGTCTTCTTTGCAGGAGCCTTTTTAGCTGTGGCTTTCTTTGCAGGAGCCTTTACAGCTTTCTTAGCAGTTGCTTTCTTTGCAGAAGCTTTTACTTCTTTCTTAGCGGTTGCTTTCTTTGCTGTTGCCTTTTTAGCTGTAGCTTTTTTAGCAGGAGCTTTCTTTGCAGCAGGCTTTGCATTTGCCTTGATAACAGCCTGTGCACCAGCCAAACGAGCTGCCGGTACGCGGAATGGAGAACATGAAACGTAGTTCAATCCGAGTTTATAGCAGAGTTCGATAGAAGCTGGGTCTCCACCGTGCTCACCACAGATTCCAAGGTGAAGGTCAGACTTAACTGAGCGTCCCTTTTCTTCTGCAAGACCAATCATAACTCCAACGCCGTCTTCGTCCAATGTCTTGAACG
>DFJV01000098.1 GCA_002373205.1 Treponema sp. UBA3662 | reverse complement strand
AGTCCGTGTGGCATAGAAAGGCCTTCCTTTGCAAAAATTTCATCTGCTTTTTTTGCGGCTCCTAAAACAGGCAATCCTTTTTTGTAGAGAGGTCTGCATTCGTCTGCTGCAACTTGAACAAGGTCAAGGATTTTTTCCTGAGCGGCATTAAGCTTTCCGCGTGCAATGGTAATGGTGCAGTCGCTTGCGTAACCTTCGTAACAAACACCGTAGTCCAAAATGCTAAGTCCGTCGCAGCCCCACAAGCCTCCCGTGTAGCCTGGGAAAGCATGTATTGCATAGCTTCGTGAAGGGCCTGCCGCAAGAGTGTCAAAGCTTGTGCGCTCGCATCCTTTTTCGCGGAGAGTTTTTTCTATAAATAAGGCAACGTCGCTTTCTGTTTTTATTTTTCCTTCCGCAAGAAGGGGTATGATTGCATCCGTCATTCCGCTTGTAATTGCACATGCCTTTACGGTGCAGGCAACCTCGTATTCATCTTTTACAGCCCTAAGTTCCTTTGTAAACTTGTGAACTCCTTCTTCCGTGCACTCAACCTTCCAGCCGTCACCGCCAAGTGCGTCCTGAAACTTTTTAAAAGAAATGTATGTTGTTTCCGTTTGCAGCGAAACAGTTAGCCCCTTTGGGTTTGCCAAAAATTTTTTAAGCTCGCCTTTTACGGCATCCGTGTTCACGCGCTTGTATTCCGTAAGCGGAGTTACAAAATCAGAATGTGCGCGGAGGGCTGCCAAGTTTTCGTCCCAGGGAACAAGATGCGATTTTTTGTCTGCGGTAAGAATCAGAATTGCGTCAGACGGATGGCCTGTAAGGTAGCGGACAGCAGGTGTCCTGTGCTCTTCATTGTCCTCGTAAACCGCCGCCGCAATATTGTGTTGCTCCATGTAGGCATAAACTTTTTCACGCCTTGCCTTGTAGATTGAATCAAGGTTGGCATTAGCTATTATCTTTTCGTAATCCTGCAAAATATTTTCGTTCATAAAAAAATCTCCTTTTTTTCTGGACCAGCTTTTATATGTAAACCCGCTTTCCAGGGTTCCGCGCTAACCGCGCTCCATTGCCTAACGGCAACGGCTTTGCCGCCCTTACAATCGGGGGTAGGCTTTTTTTGCTCAACGCTTTAGTTTTTTTGCTACGGTTCCAACAAGCGAATCCTTAGTAATAAGAAGCAATGCTATTCCAATGCCGCCAAAGATGCATCCTGTAATTGCAACAGGAATTCCCTGCGAGATAAGGCGGTTGTGTCCTGCAAAAAAATCCACGATTCTTTCCCTAAGAAGATAAATTGGAAGGGCCGCTATTGCAGAAAAGAGTGTGACCTTTAGCGCATATAAAAGTGTGCTTCCAAGAACGCTTGCAATGTTTATGTTCTTCTTGAACTTTAAAAAGTAAAAGAGGAAGGCCGTGTTAACAAGACTTGCAACAGAAAGTGCCAGTGCAATTCCAGAGCCGCTCATCTGTCTTACCAAAACTAATGCCAGCGAAATGTTCACTGCAAAGTTTATGAGCCCTGCAATGGTTGGACTTTTTGTGTCGCCCTGTGCATAGAAAGCAGGGGAAACAATTCTGTTAACCGCAATAAAGGTAAGCCCCAGTATGTGGCAGCAGAAAACTTTTTGCGTCATAAGAATGGAATCTTCATTGAACCTGCCTGTTGCAAAGACAAGCGTAATCAGGTTCTTTGCCATTATGAGCGAATAGAAAGTAATCGGAATTGAAATAAGGGTCATTATGTTAACCGACTGCTTTAATAGTTTTGAGAATGAATCCCATTCGCATTTTTTTGCAAAGCCAGTAAGGTCTGGAAGAATTACGGTTCCTATGGTAACTGCGCAAATGCCAAGAATCAATTCCTGCAGCCTTAGCGAGTACTGGAGGCTTGAGCAAACACCAGTTCCTGCGCGGGTTGCAAGAGAAGAAGAAACAATGTC
Source organism: Treponema sp. UBA3662 (assembly GCA_002373205.1). Classification (GTDB taxonomy): domain Bacteria; phylum Spirochaetota; class Spirochaetia; order Treponematales; family Treponemataceae; genus Treponema_D. Next base: position 865 of record DFJV01000098.1, on the reverse strand, counting down.
GTTAATCTGATATGCTGCCATTCCGATTATTGTAGGTCCAATAAGGCGGATTACGGTTCTTGTGTATGGGTTTTTAAAGGCCTTCTTTAGCGAGGTAAAGCAAAGCTTCCAATTGTTGCGCAGTACAAAGGGCAGCTGGAAAATTGCCTGCACACAGCCGCCGGTTATTACACCGATGGACATTGCCCGGGCTGGATTTTTTGTAAGGCCAAAATATGTAAGAACGTATGTGAATGCAATTACGATTGCGTTAAAGAGGATGGGGGTAAAGCCTGAAGGTGAAAAAATCTTTAGCGCATTGAGTATTCCCTGCAAGAGGGCTGCAATGGAAATTACCACAAGATATGGGAACATTATTCTTGTAAGGACTGTAGCTTCTGTAAGGGCATCAAGGGATTCTTTTCCAAAGAAAATCTTAAGAATGAGCGGGGTAAAAATCATGCCCAGGGTTACAAAGACAACCGTAAAAAAAGTTACAAGGGTAAAAGTTGCGTTTATGAATTCCTGGGTTTCCCTTTTGCCTTCTTCCGTAGATGAATCTTCAAGCCTTGACTTGAAAGTTGGAATAAAGGCGACCGACACCGAATTTTCTGCAAAGAGCCTGCGGAAAAAATTTGGAACCTGAAAAGCTATTACGAATGCGTCACTAAGTGTTGACGTGCCAAGAAACTTTGCCTTTGTCATTTCCCTTACCAAGCCAAGCAGCCTTGATGCAAGCGTAAGGAATGAAAGTGAAAGGCCTTTTGCCACAAGCGACCTTCCCGATTTTTTTGCCGGGGAAGTGCCAGCCACACTTTCTTTTTGTTCTGTTGAATTTTCCATATTCAATAGAATACAACTGTTTGGCTAAGTTTTCAATACGTGG
>DFJV01000053.1 GCA_002373205.1 Treponema sp. UBA3662 | reverse complement strand
GCTTGCTGCGGGGTGCGTTGATTTTCGCTCAGGGAAGCTTTCGTATTCTTTTTTGCATTGTTCGGCTATTTCTCTGCATTTTTCCGGGGTAAAGGAAAAACTGTACTTGGCTATTTTTCCTTTACTGAATGATGGGCGGCATTCAAGGCTCAGTTCTATGTCAAAGTTTATCTCATTTTTTTTGGAATCGAGATTTTTTAATTGAAAGGTTAGGTTTGGCTCTATGAATCCTAAGCCCTTCCACTTTGGCTGTTTAAACTGCGCCAGGTCTAAAAACCATTGGGCTATTTCTTGCCAGTCAGTCGAGAGTAAAAACGGGTCTGTGTTTTCCCAGCTACTTTGGCCGTCAATGACTTGAATGTTTATTTGGAGCCAATTCTTGTCGTATTTGTCATTGCCATTAAAATCTGGAAATTCATAATTCTGGCTTGAAAGCAGAATAGTCTGATTTTGTTCATTGCTGAATGAAACCGTATGTTACCTCCGGGAAGGATTGAAAAAAGGCATACGCCGCCATGGAGGGGCCCGCGTAAGCGGGTTGCGCTAGCAATGGAGCCGAAAGGCGGAACCCCGGAACGGCGGTGACGAAAGTGATGAAGGCCGGTTGTAGCCAAGGAATGGATGGTAGAGCCTAAAAACTACCGTCCAAATAAAGAAAAAGACTTTCTTATTCCTCTACAGGCAGTGTGTAAAGGTCCAGGGCACTCTTTGACCATTTTCTGGTGAGTGCAGGGTAGCTGTCCCTTAAAAGAAGAAACTGGTTGAGCGCCTTGGGGTACTGGGCCATAAAGTAGTAACATTCGCCAAGGTAGAAGTTTGCGCGGTTTGTGACGGATGCTGACCTGTTTTGCATAAGGAACTGCTCCAAGTCTTTTGCGGCCTGGCTCCACCTTTTGTTTATGAATGCACCCTTTAGGACGTCAAAGAGGAGGTAGTCGTCTCCGCCTGCTGGGCTTACGGTATCTTCCGAGAATACGTACATTGGCAAAAGTTCAGGCTGGTCTGAGGCTTTGGGCTTGCTTTCTTTTATGAGGGAAGCTGCCTTTTTGTTGGCTTCTTTGCCTATCTGTCCCTTGCTCTTTTTGGGAGTGCCGTTTTCGTCAAGTATGTCCATGTATGGAAGGGGCTGTTCGCGCATTTCTCCCTTTGAATACTGCTTTTTTTCCGGAAGGGGAAGCTTCTGGTCTGCGGAGTATTTGCTGCCGCTAACTTTTACGCCTGTTACGCTTGCGTTTACGCCCGGAAGAATCATGGGGTAAATCTTGCCCTTTTTTGCGTCCAAAGAACCGTCCAGCTCTTCGTCGTAGTAGAGTTCGCTTCCGTGGATGTTTTCCTGCTTGAAGGGGGCTGCCTTCTTTTCTTCCACTTCCTTTATGATGGAAACCACCGCGTAATAGTAGTTCCTAAAGTCCGTTAGGGTGTCCCTGTAGGACGTTGTGCTTGCGGGAAGCTTTGCGAGTGGCTTAAGGTCGTCAACGTCCTTGTAGCTTGTCAAAGGCTTTGTGTCCCTGTAGACAAGGATTTCGCTGATGTAGAATCCGCTGGAGGAACCCTTGATTTCCTTTGGAACCGCCCAGGATACGATTATTTTGTTGGATGAGTATGGTGCGCAAGAGATGTTTGTTACCAGTGGCTTTGGGTATGAATTCTGTGCGTGCGCGGTCTGGGCGTGTGTTTTATTTGCATAAGAAACCTGTGCAAAAGCCAAAAAAAGAGAAAGTAATGTAAATGCCGTTGTTTTTATCTGCTTTTTCATTTCTATTATATTATGAATCAAAATTAACGGTTTGACAAGATACAATCTTTGAATTATCTTATATATATGTTTGTTTCAATAGTTTTAGAGCCGGGCAGTATAGACAGTGCCCGCAACATTTTTAATTTGCTAGGACATACAGGCTTTAAGCAGATTCAGAAGTCCTGCTGGGAGAATGCAAGCCTGTCGGATGCGGACCTTACAAGCTTAAAAAAAGAGATGGATCGCTATACGGATTACTATGATAACATCCGTATTTATCAGTTTCCGCTGGAAGGCAAGTTCGTTATTACGGAGCTTAAGGAAAAGAAGTGGAGGAGGCTCGTGCTTAATTCTGCCCAGCCAAAGTCTGCCGCTCAAAAGGCAAGCCCCGCTTCTGCCGCAAGGCGTTCTGCCGTAGCTGCAAAACCAGCCGCAAGACCTGCCGCCGCAAGCAGCCGCCTAAAGACGCAAAGATAGGGCATTTTGTCCATATTTTAGCTAAAATTCTACTCACTAATAATTTACACTGGAGAAAACTATGCTTGAAGATTTGAAGGAACCTGTTTCTGAACTTAAGGAAAATATCATGGACGTTTGGGGGCGTCTTTGACCCGGACGGAATAAAGGCAAAGATTGCAGAAAAAGAAGCCCAGACCACAGCCCCCGGCTTTTGGGACGACAACGACAAGGCCACTAAGCTGATGAACGAAATTAAGATGCTTAAGGGCAGGGTTGAGCCTTGGGAGCAGCTTAAGAAGGACGTTGCCGACATAGAGACTCTTCTTGAGCTTGGCATGGAAGAAAATGACCAGAGTGTGGAAAAGGAAGTAAAGGAGCTTTACGACAAGGCCAAGGCTGAATATGACCACCAGAGCATACTGAACCTTCTTTCTGATGAAGTGGACAAGAACGACTGCTTCCTTAGCGTTCATGCAGGTGCAGGTGGAACAGAGGCTTGCGACTGGACCTTTATGCTTAGCCGTATGTACCAGAGGTGGGCAGAGCGCCACGGCTACAAGATGGAAGTTCTTTCGCAGGAAGAGGCTGAGGGTGGTCTTAAGTCTATAAACATGCGCATTTCCGGAGCCTACGTATACGGCTACACAAAGGGAGAGGCAGGGGTTCACCGCCTGGTAAGAATAAGCCCCTTTGACGCAAACGCAAGAAGGCACACGTCTTTTGCTTCGGTATATGTCTTCCCGGTGCTTGACGACAGCATAGAAGTTAACATTGACCCCAAGGATCTCCGCGTAGACACTTACCGTTCTGGCGGAAAGGGTGGGCAGCACGTAAACAAAACGGAGTCTGCCGTGCGTTTTACCCACTTGCCAACAGGTATTGTTGTTGCCTGTGACAGCGAAAGGTCCCAGCTTATGAACCGCGCAACCGCAATGAGCATCCTTCGTTCTAGGCTTTATGAATACTACAAGGCCGAAAAGGAAAAGGAAAACTCTAAGTTTGCGGGAGAGAAAAAGGATATATCCTTTGGCAGCCAGATTCGTTCATACGTTTTCCAGCCCTACACAATGGTAAAGGACCACAGGACAAAGTATTCCGTGGGCAACATTCAGGGTGTAATGGACGGCGACATAGACGGATTCCTTGACTCCTTCCTTGCTGCAAAGTGGAAGGGGCTTCCAATGGACGGTGACGATGAGGGAGATGACCTTTCTGAATAAAATTTGGGTCATGTTCATTATGGCCCTTGTTTTTTCAACCTACGCATTCTCTGCTTCCTGGGTGCTTGCAGCATCCAAATTCTCATTTTCACAGGGAGTTTCTTATTCCGGGCGGGTAAGGGAAAGTTCCGAGGATAAGGTTGCAAGCCTTATGCCGGAGCTTATTCTGGAGCATATAGTTGCACCTTCAAGCCGCCTGCCTTCCGAAAGGGAGGTTCTTGACCGATACCTAGAGAAGCTGCTTTTGGAAAGGCAGTCGCTATTCCTACAGCTTTCCAAAGAGATAAAGGTTAGGGACAGCCTCTTTCTTTCCGAGGAAAAGCCATCCAAGCTAAAAAAAGCAATAGCTGAGCAGGAAAAAAAGATAAAGGAAATCCAGGATAAGATAGATGCCAGCCTTGCCAATGCAGACAAGGCTGTTGCCCAGGTGGAAGAGAGAATTGCCGGTGTAAAAAAGGAAAAGGAAGGTTTTTCTTTTGTTAGCATTAAGAAGCTCTTCTTTGCGGAAGATTCAGAGGAAGAGCTTGTTTCCCGCCCTGAATACGAGACGATAGAACTCTACAAAGGCTCTGCTGCCACTTTGTACGAACCTCCGCAAAAGGCCCTGCTTTCTGGAACGGACAGCCGCCTCTTTGCCAAGGCCGCCATGGACGAGAAGATAAACGGACTTATCCTTGGTTCCATTACCCGCTACGGCGACTACATAAGCGTTACCGCGGAATTCAAGATTTTTCCCGGTGGATACGAAAAGCCAAATGCATTTAAGAACGGAACTTCTGTTGGCGTTGTTACGGAAGTTGGCAACATAGACAACTGTATGCAGATAGCAAGGAACATTGCCCGCTACATAATCCCAAAAATTGTGAACAGCATGAGCGTGCAGCTTTACATAGACATAAGCCCTGCAGAGGCAGCTTCTAAGTACAAGCTTATGGTAGACGGTGTTGTAACAAGACCCGAGGCAGACGGAAAGTCTGTTTATGTTCCTGCTGGAGTTCATACGGTGGAGGTTGAAAGCGATAGCTTTAACACTTCTGCCGTTACCTATGATTTTAAGGGCTCTCCAACATTTCTTGTTCACATACCCATGCAAAAGCAAGCGTCAGGTTCTTTTGGCGTTAACTTAAAAAAGCCCGAGGAAGGAAAGCTTTACGCAGGCGGTAATTATATTGGAGACGTAAAGAAGGGTGTTCCCGGTGCAAGTGCAAGGGTAAATTCCTCAAACCTTTTGGGTAGCTTTGTTAGCTCTACAAAAACGACGGAAGCTTCCGGTGATGGGGAGGAGACAACACCGCTTGGTTTCTATTACTATGTGCCCCAGTCTGAACAGGTGGACGGTTCATCTCTTATGGTGAATGCAGAAAGCATGGACACTGAATCTCTTATAGACAAGAGGCGCAGGTGGACTTACGCAAGCTACAGCGCATTTATAATGAGCCTTCCTTTTACATTTGCAACCACGGGCTCCTATGTGAATTCTTTGAATGCCTACTACAAGGGCTACGGAACTAGGGATGAAGCGGTAAGGAAGAACAACATACGTCTTGGCTGCTCTGCGGTTTCTGTTGTTACAGGTGTGGTCTGGGTTGCAAACCTTGTCTGGTACCTTCATACTGCATCTAAGGTTCTTCCGGTTAAGGCAAAGCCTGCCAGCGAAAAAGACATTCAAAAGGCAAGGGAAAAATCCATGCTGCTGGATTCCGGCGCTCAGAAAAAGGCGGAGGAAAAGGACAAGGCGCCTGCTAAAGACAAGGGAACAGAAAAGGCTGGTGCTGACGGCAAGGGGAATGCCGGTAATGGCGCAAGTGAAAATCCATTGAAGGAAGGTGAGATGGAAGCTTCCTTAGGGGGTGTCCAGAATGGCGGAAATTAAAACGTTCAGCCCAAAGACAGGCCTTGTTCTTGAAGGCGGTGCAATGCGGGGAATGTTCACATCCGGTATTACCGATGTTTTTATGGAAGAAGGCATAAAATTTGAAGCTGCGGTTGGGGTTAGCGCGGGTGCAACTTTTGGCTGCAACATAAAGTCATGCCAGCCTGGACGGGCAATCCGCTACAACAAGCGCTTTTCGCACGACAAGAGGTACTGTTCACTTTCTTCCCTAATAAAAACCGGCGATTTGTACGGGGCAAAGTTCTGCTACTACGACCTTCCGCAAAAGGAAGACCCCTTTGACTACAAGGCCTACAGGGAAAACCCCATGAAGTTCTACTGCGTTGCGACCGACGTGCAGACAGGAAAGGCTGTTTACCACGACCTTGCCACATGCGACGGAAGCGAAATTGAATGGATGAGGGCATCTGCTTCCATGCCGCTTGCATCCCGCGTTGTAGAAATAGACGGCAGGGGCTACTTGGACGGTGGAATAAGCGACTCTATCCCCCTGGAATTCATGCAGAAAAATGGCTATGAAAAAAACGTAGTAATACTTACCCAGCCAAGGGGCTTTGTTAAAAAAGACAGCAGGCTTTTTCCCCTGATGAAGCTTTTTATGAAAAAATATCCAGCAGTCCTGGAAAGCTTAAAGAATAGGGCGCTTGTATACAACCAGGAAACCCAATATGCCTTTTTTCAGGAAAAGCTTGGAAGCGTGCTTGTCCTTTGCCCTGAAAGGCCACTTGGAATAAGCAGGACGGAGCATGACGCAAATGAACTTGAACGCGTTTACGAAGAGGGGCGGAATCTTGCCAAAAAAAAGCTTGAGCAAGTTAGGAATTTTTTAAAGCCGTATTCTTTTTACGGAAGTGAGGCGGCTGACTGTGCTCCAGTAAGTGAAATGTACTCTGCAATAAAAAATCCGCGCCTTTTGTATGACGCACTTTGCAAGCTATGGAGCAGAAAAACTTGCGCCCCCAGGTTGCAGTCTGAATGGTCACAAGAAAACAGGACCAAGGGGCAGTGTTCCATTACGGCTTTTCTTGCCCAGGACATTTTTGGCGGAAAAGTTTACGGCATTCCCCTTGGGGACGGAAACTTCCACTGCTACAACGATGTTGGCGGTTGCATCTTTGACCTTACCTCCGAGCAGTTTGGGGAAAAGGCCGCATCTTTTGTCTACAGCAATAATCCTGAGCAGAGCAGGGAAGTTCATTTTGCAAAGGAAGAAAAAAAGCTGCGCTATGAATATCTTAAGGAAGGGCTGGTGAATTTATTGCAGCAGAGCCAAGCCTAGCCCCGATTGGAAGGGCCTGCGAAGCGGGTTGCCGCCAGGCAATGGAGCCGGAGGGCGGAACCCTGGAAAGCGGGTAATAAATTAAGAGACTTGTTTGCATAAGGAATGTCTGCCTTAAGCTGGCATACGCTCCAAAAAAAAAGATAATAGCATATAGTAAATTTTTTTTAGTGGTGCTATAATTTTGGTATGTTAGCGCCATTAATAAAGTTTTTGCAAGCACTCAGCAACAACACCGCTCCCGGGCAGATTGCCCACGGTTTTGCACTGGGCATGATTTTGGGGCTTCTGCCAAAGGACAACCTTCTTTGGTACCTGCTTTTTGTCTTTTTCTTCTTTTTTAGAATACAGAGGGGCGTTTTTTCGCTTTCGGTAATTATTTGGGCACTGATTTCACCCCTCCTTGACCCATATTTTGACTACATAGGATGCTACATCCTTACCTATGGAAACCTGCAGCCGCTTTTTAGGACTCTGGTGAACATTCCATTTGTGGCCTTTACGGGATTCAACAACTCCGTGGTTATGGGAAGCTTTGTCTGCGGAATCTGTGCCTATATTCCCATTTATGTGCTGACAAGGCTTTTTGTCTTTGTGTGGCGAAAGTATCTTGCAAAGTATGTGCGAAAGTTGGGCTTCCTTACTATTGTAAAGCAGCTGCCTGGAATTTCCAAAGTCCTTGAGCTTGTGGAGGAGTACGTATGAAAAAGAAAAATGCTAATTCTGATGAATTGAATAAGGATAAAGAGACGCTTCCTTCCAAAGAAGAGCAGCTTATGGACGAGCTTTCTGGCTTTTCTGATGCCGCAATTGAGGATGCAATTGATGAAGATTCAACGGATGAAGATTCAATTGATGCAGATGCAATAGACGCTGCGATGGATGCCTTGGCGGATGATGGAATGGATGGCGGTGATGATTCGGATGGTGAAAGTAGTGACGGTGCAGGGGAGACCGTCGTTACTGATGAGGGCGTTGTTGGAGTTACACCTTCTGCTTCTTCAGAAAAGGCTGGAGCAAAAAAGAAAGTCCCGGTTATGTACGGAGTAAAAAAGCTGCCTCCCATGTTCCGCAAAAGCTATTCGGAAAAAAGCTTTAAGAACCGCATACTAAAGAAAATTTATGTGGCGGAAGACAAGGAGCGCATCCAGAAAATATTTGAAGTCGGAGCAAACCCAAAGCGCCCGGAACTTCTTGCGGTAAGACAGGATTCAATTTTTTCCAAGAAGGAAGTAAACTTCTACAAAAAGCTTGCCAAAGAAATAAACGCTCAGAAGGGATTAATAAAATTTGCACCCCTTACCGCCGTTGCAGTCTTTATAATAACGCTTGTTACGCTCGTTGGCATATTCAAAAATCCGCTCGTAAAGAAAGGCCTAAAGATGGGGCTTGAATCTGCCTTTGGTGCAAAGACGGACATCCGCTATGTGGACCTTGGCATATTCAGTTCCCGGCTTACCGTAAAGGGGCTTGCGGTTGGCAACAAGAACCAGGTGATGAAAAATCTTTTTGAGGCGGAAAAGATTGAGCTTGACTTTAACCTTGTCCAACTGCTAAGAAAAAAAATCGTCGTGCAGAACGTTGAATGTTCGGGCATGGCTTTTAATACCGACAGGACTACAAGCTGCGAACTTCCTGGAAGAAAAAAGGAAGCGGAGGATGAAAGTTCCTTTGCAAACGAACTAAAGGCGGCTTCCATGGCTGCTGTGGAAGACATAAAGAACCAGGCATACGACCTCTTGGGCGGCAGTGATGTGGAAAGTATGCTTGCAACCATACGCTCTCAGGTAAAGACGCCCCAGGCTGTAAAGGCTGCAATGGAAACTTCAAAGGACCTTATTGCAAAGTGGAAGGCCAAGCCAGATGAACTCAAGGCCAAGGTTGACGATTTTGGCAATACCATAAAGGATTTGCGGAACCTCAACGTCTCCTCGTTTAACCCCCACGATGCCGCTGACTGGAAGAAGCTCAACGACTACCTTACCAAAATAAACGCCGCAATAGAAAAGAGCAAGCAGATGAAGACTGATGCCCAGAAGCTTGTTGACGACGTGAAGGGGGACGTAAAGACCGTTCAGGACACAGCGGTCAGCATAAAGAAGAGTGCGGAAAGCGACATAGCCTATGCAAAGGAAAGGCTTACAACAATTACCGGTGCCATAAAAAATGCAGACCAGCTTTTTGTAAACGCAATACGCTCCGTTGCCTACAGCGTAATCGGTGACTATGTAAACAAGGGAAAATACTACTATTACAAGGCATTGGAGGCTAAGGCAAAGGTTGATGCCCTAAAGCCAAAGGGTGGCAAGAAGAAGCTTGAAAAAAGGCAGGGGAGGAAACGCCTAAAGGGAACTACCTTCTGGTTCAACACAGGCTATCCGTCTCTTTTGGTGGAACGCGTATATGCATCTGGAACAGGTTTTTCTGCGGAAGTGAACGAGATTACCAACGACCAGGACTGGCGCGGTAAGCCTACTGTCTTTAACGGTTCACTGGACTTGAAGGGGCTTTCCCACAAGGCCAATGCTGTGTTTGACACCCGATCCACAAGCAAGGCTCCTCTTGTTACAGTGGGGTATTCTGGAAGCGGCTACAAGGCTGACTTTAACGGAAGCAGGGTTGCGGTAAAAAGCGGTGTTCCTTCCCTAAAAGGCCCGGCTGTAATTTCCGTGGAACTTACGGCAGATCCGTCTGGTTTTAGCGCGGGTGGCAATGTGAACCTTGATCCGCTAACCCTTAGTTCTGACGGCTTTGAAAACGAGCTTGTGTCAAAGTATTACAATGTTGCCCTGTCTGCGGTTAACAATCTTAACGTTGGGTTTAAGACAGGCTACACAAAAACTGGTGGTCTCTTCCTTGATTTGTCCGGCAACTTTGGTGAGCAGTTCGTCAATTCCCTAAAGACCGTTATAATGGGAATTGGAATGGATGCAAAGAACGCAGCCCTAAAAAAGATTTCTGATGAAATAAATTCATCCTCAAACGAATATCTTGCCAAGGCAAAGGAATTCCTTAACATAGAGGGGGACATAGACCTTCAGAACATGAGGCTTTCCGACTTGCAGGGCATTCTGGAAAAGAAAAAGGCAGAGGTTGAAGCCAAGCTAAAGGAAAAGGCAAACAAGGCTACGGACAAGGCCGTTGATTCCCTAAAGGACAAGATAAAGGGTGCAACAGGTTCGGACGCAGCTTCCGATGCGGCTGGCAATGCGGCATCTGGGGCAGCATCAAAACTTCTAAAGGGCTTTGGTCTTTAGTTTTTTTGGGCGGCACTTTCTCCTGCAAAACACAAGCGTCCCAAAAGAACAGCTAGTGCCCTTTGTGTGGCGCTTGCGGGGTTCCGCCCTTCGGCTCCATTCCTCTGGTCGCGCTGCGCACTCCCGCCGGAACGGGCTTGCGCCCGCCCCTCCAGTGCCTGCCGCGTATTAATATGCAACTTCCTCGCAATTCTAGAAGGTAATTGCGACAAACAGAGAATTCGATGTAGCAAACCAATGTGCTTCCGCATTTAGATTAATACTTGTTAAGTTTCATTGGGACTTGCACTTGCCTTCTACATTCATTAAGACGCCCTGTTGACATAAAATTATGAATTATGGTAAAATACGCTACAATTTGTATTTATTTTATAGGAGTTTGCAATGTCAGGACACAGCAAATGGTCAACCATAAAACATGCTAAGGGAATCGCTGACGCAAAACGCGGCGCACTTTTTACTAAATTCATCAAGGAAATTTCTATCGCAGCTAAGATGGGCGGTGGCGATCCAAACTCAAACCCACGTCTCCGCACAGCTATTGTTAAGGCAAAAGCTGCATCCATGCCAAAGGACAACATTGAGCGCGCAATAAAGAAGGGAACTGGAGAACTTGGTGCTGCAACTTATGAAGAGCTCGTATACGAAGGATATGCAGCCGGTGGTGTAGCAGTTCTCGTTGAAGTTCTTACAGACAACAAGAACCGTGCCGCTGCCAACGTACGCAACATTTTCAACAAGAACGGCGGAAACCTTGGTACAACAGGTTCTGTAGCCCGTATGTTCGACCGCAAGGGTGTTATTGAATACGATGCAGAAAAGGTTTCAGAAGACGAGGTAATGGAAGTTGCCCTTGAAGCCGGTGCTGATGACATTGTAAACGAAGACGGTGTTATTACAGTAACAACAGATCCTTCAAAGTTTACAGAAATTCTTGAAGTTCTTCAGGGTAAGGAATGGGAATCACTTTCAGCTGGTGTTGACATGGTTCCACAGGCTTACACAGCAGTTGATGCAGAGACAGCAAAGAAGGTTGCAAAGCTCCTCAACAAGCTCGAAGAAGATGATGACGTTCAGAACGTTTATTCAACAGTTGAATATCCAGACGGATTCGATCCGGACGCTGAATAATCAGGCGCTTTCCGCAAAATCGTAATCTGTTTTAAGAAGCGCTCCGCTTTGGGGCGCTTTTTTTGTTGCCACTGGGAATCTTATGAAAAAGCGCGTAATCGGAATTGACCCCGGCCTTGCAAACACAGGCTTTGGGGTGGTAGACGTTGTTGCAGGCAGGCTAAGGCTGGTAAGCTACGGCGTAATAGAAACCCCCTCTACGGAAAGCCATGAAGTGCGCCTGCTTGCCATTTACAATCGTTTGCTTGCTGTCCTTGATGAATTCCGGCCAGACGAGGCGGAGATTGAAGCCCTCTATTTTTCCCGCAACTCTTCTAGCGCTCTTGCCGTAGCGGAGGCTAAGGGGGTAATAAGCCTTTGCGTTGCCCAGCAGGGAATACCTCTTTTTGAATATACGCCCAACCAGATAAAGTCTGCCGTAACCGGTACTGCCGCTGCGGACAAGGAAACGGTTGAGCAGTACGTAAAAATCCTTTTGAATCTTAAGGTGGAACCAAAACCAGACCACGCAGCGGACGCTTTAGCCGGGGCCATAACACACATACACACGACGGGGGTACGCTGATGCATTTTTTCGCTCACAAGTCAGTCTTTTACAAAGTTCCTCCTTCCACGCTTGTGAATGCCATCCGTGCTTGTACATCCACTCCAACTTGCAACATTCCAAATTCAATGTTCACCGGAGAGGTTTTCATTAGTCAGTTCAAGATAGAACTCGCCGAAGTCTTTAAGGAATATTGCTTTTTTAACGAAAGGGTTCATGTGGATGCAGTTCTTGAGGCTAATCTTGACGAAAAAGACGGTGGTACTCTCGTGGACATGACGATTCGTCCGGGGCTTTTTGAATTTGTTTTTCTCTCTTTACTATTTTTGTTCGTTTTTGGAATGACGGCGTTTATTGCTTTAAGGGAAAGAAGTGCCGGCCCATTCTTATTCAATATCTTTTTCTTGCTGTTTATATTCCTCCCAGCTTACATTCCATACCGTCTAGAAAGTCAAAAGCTTCAGTACGAGGTGGAAGTAACATTGGAGAAGGCTGCAAGCAAAGAGGGCATGGAAAAAAACAATGGCAGCTAATACTTTTTTTACAGATATAATCTTACTTGCAAAAAATACGGTTAATAAAGAACTGAAGCTTTATCCGGACAAGTGTTATAAGGTGGAAGTAATTGTAGATAATGAATCCTGTTATAGAACAATCATTGAATGGGAAAGGTGTATGGGCGAATTGCTGGTTGAAAGGCCTGATTTTGCTCCTTATAGATATTTAAGCCTTCAAGTCGTAGCAACAGATACTGCTGATTTTTCTTTTGTGTATTGCTGGTATGATTCTGAAGGGGATTCGTTGGAAGTTATTGAAGAAAAAATAATCGAGGGAATAGAGGCTGGATTCAATTATTAGCTTGTTTTATTTAAATTGATTTTGTGCTACAATTCCGCTCATGGATGTTAACAAGAGGTTTTCTGCTTCCGTTTTGGATGCCATGAGGCGAGACGTGGAAGAGGCTGGCGGCAACGAAGTTTTCTGGGCCGGCGTTATAAATTCTGACGGACTTGTTACCGGGGTGACCGTAGGGGCAAGGGGAAACGAAGATTCCGTAATAGTAAATTCAAACACAGCCCGCGAAGGCCACGTACTTATACACAACCATCCAAGCGGTGTCCTTTTTCCAAGCGAGGCAGACCAGGGCATTGCGGCAAATTCCGTAGATACATCCCTTGGCTTTTATATTGTTAACAATGATGTTTCCGACGTCTACGTTGTTGTGGAGCCTGTAAAACCCCATGTGCTTTCCTATATTAGTGCAGACGAGGCTTCTTCCTATATTTCCAACGGCGGTGCCCTTGCAAGGCAGAACCCGCTTTTTGAAGAAAGACCAAGCCAGATAAAGCTTTTAAGGGCAATAGCATCTTCCTTTAACGAAGGAAAGATTGCGGCTTTTGAGGCTGGAACAGGGGTAGGAAAGAGCTATGCCTATCTTATTCCATCTATGCTTTGGGCTGCAAAGAACAGGGAACGCGTTGTTGTTTCCACAGGAACTATAAACCTTCAGCAGCAGCTAATAGAAAAGGACATTCCCGCGGCAAAGAAGATAACAGGTCTTGACGTAAAGGCTGTTCTTGTAAAAGGCAGGCAGAATTACCTTTGCCTTAGGAGACTGGAGGATGCTTCTTCCGAGAGGGACTTGTTCAGCGAGGAAACGGAAGTCTTTGACAAGCTGTATGAATGGTCAAAGACCAGCCCTACCGGCAGCAAGAGCGACCTTTCCTTTTTGCCCCCCGAAAGCGTTTGGACTAGAATCAACAGCGAAAGCGATGCCTGCATGGGAATGCGCTGCCCCTTTAGGGAAAAGTGCTTTGTAATGAAGGTAAGAAAAGAGGCTTCGGATGCTAGCATTATCGTTGTGAACCACCACCTTCTTTTTGCGGACATAGAAAGCAGGATGAACGGAGGCGGCTACGAGGACACGGCGGTTCTTCCCCCCTACAAACGCATTGTTTTTGACGAAGCCCACGGAATAGAAGATTCTGCCACGAGTTTTTTTAGCGAAAGCATTACCCGCTTTAAGCTGATGAAGCAGGTGAATCTTTTGTACCGCCAAAAGCGCGCAGGGATTGCGGGCTTTGCAGTTGCCACGGCCCCTCTTTCCAATTCTGACTCCCTTTTGGATAAGATTCCTTCATGCGTGAATGAAATAAAGGAAAATTTCCTGAACCTTGAGCTTTTTACCCAGGAGGCCATGGGCAATGAGTATTCAGTCAGAATTTTTGCGGCTACGGCTCCCAGGTTTGACAGGGTTTTTGCCGCCATGCAGAAGCTAAAGGATTCCATTGGGGGGCTAACCGGCACCGTGCGGGAACTTATTGACGGAATTGATGAGGATGACAGGGACGTTCCTTCTGTTTGGGAATGCAAGACCGTGCTTAGAAGGCTGGATTCCTTTGTTACCCTTTGCAAGAATTTTTGTGAGTGGAACGAGCACGATGATTCCGTCTCTTGGATTCAGCTGGTAAGGCTTCCTCCAAAGAAAAGCGGGGATGAGCCGCTTGTATTCCCCCAGTTTACGCAGACACCGCTTGACATTGCCCACATGATGAATTCCGGGGTCTTTGAACCTATGTCTTCCGTTGTATGCACCAGTGCAACCCTTAGGACTGGCGACAATTTTTCCTACTGGATGAGGCGGACAGGGCTTTCTTTTGTTGATGACGAGAGGCTTTTGAGCGGGGCTTTTGAGTCTCCCTTTCCATACAAGACAAACGCAATTTTTGCGGTTCCAAGCGATGCGCCTTTTCCAGACAGTCCATACTACCAGGGCTATGTGGAAGAGACACTTCCCAAGCTTATCTTTGCGGCAGGGGGAAGAACACTTGTTCTTTTTACCTCTTACGAGAGCCTTAGGAGTGCCTTTTACAACTGCCGGCAGACTTTGGAGGGCGGGGGAATTTCCCTTCTAAAGCAGGGGGATGACGACCGCTTCCGCCTTCTTGAACGCTTTAAGGAGGACAAATCCAGCGTTCTTTTTGCCACGGACAGCTTTTGGGAAGGGGTGGACGTTCCCGGTGAAAGCCTTAGTCAGGTTGTTATAGTTAAGCTACCTTTTGCGGTTCCAAATGACCCGGTTTTTGCGGCAAGGGCAGAGGCTGTGGAAAGAAGGGGTGGCTCTCCTTTTATGGAGCTTAGTGTTCCCCAGGCGGTTATAAAATTTAGGCAGGGCTTTGGCAGGCTTATACGCAGGGGTGACGACAAGGGCGTTATCGTTGTGCTTGACAGGCGCATTGTGGAAAAACGCTACGGCAAGGAGTTTACAAAGAGCGTTCCCCAGACCAGGCGGATGTACAATCCTCTTTCTTTTATAGTGAATGAAGTTGAAAAATTCTTTTCCGTGTGAAGACTTTAAGGTTTTCGCGATGAAAAAGCAGGCACGGCCGGGATTGGAGGGGCGGTGCAACCGTTGCCGTAGGCAATGGAGCGGGCAGGGACCCGCGGAACCCCGGAAAGCCCTTAGCAAGAGAGACTGCCGCAAAAAAAAGGAATATGCAAAAAGTTTTTCTGAATTTTATAGATTTTTTGGAATTTTTGCAAAAAAAAGAGATTTTTGTAAAGACATAAAAGATTTTTTGTTATATAATACGAAGATGTAGGGAAATATTGTAATATCGGTTTCCAGGTGGATTATTGGAGACCTTAAGAACATTATTTATTAAGGGGAATTTTAATGGACGAAGCAAAAGTTAAAGCATTTTTGAACATAAAGGCCGGAACTACGGAAGATTCAACTTTTGAATCATTCAAAGCGGAACACGGCGGAGACTTGACTGCATCTGTTGCGGATTATCTTGATGCGGCCGTGGATGCCGGAAGCATGAACGGTTCTCCTGACTATATGGCCTGGTGCAAGACTGCTGCTGCTGACATTATTGGCGGAAAGTATGCTTCTCTTGCAGATGTTCAGGCAGCTGCAGATGCTTTTGCAGCCGGAAAGTAAGCATTTTTACCTATGAAAATTCCAAAGCCTCTTAAAAGCGGAAGCACGATTGCTATTACCGCGCCATCTTTTGGTTGTACGACGGAGCCGTATTTGTCGCGCTACAGGGAAGCTGTGCGTCTTTTTGAGGAGCGGGGCTACAAGGTTGTCTCCGGTGCCACGGTTTCCAAGGATGACGGCATTGGCATAAGCACTTCTCCACAGGTTGCTGCGGCTGAACTGATGGAATTTTACCTTGACCCTTCCATTGATGCCGTTATTTCTGCGGGCGGCGGTGAGCTTATGTGCGAGACACTGAGCTTTATTGACTTTAAAAGGCTTAAAGATGCCCCTGCAAAGTGGTTCATGGGCTATTCTGACAACACCAATTTTGTTTTTCCTCTTGCAACTTTGTCCGGGACTGCTGCCATATACGGCCACTGCATTACCGGTTTTGGAAAGCCTTGGGAGCAGTGTGAGTATGACACGCTGAATATTCTTGAGGGTAAGAGCAGCACTGTGCGCGGCTACGGCAAGTTTGAGCTTCCTGACGCAGACGAGCGCTTTGGCATTACCGATCCGCTTTCTCCATACATTTTGACGGAAAAAAAGACACTCCGCATTTTTACTCCAAAGAACGCTTCCCTTGTTCAGACGGACGGGGGAGTGAGCTTTGAGGGAATTCTGCTTGGCGGCTGCCTTGACGTTTTGAACAATATTGCAGGAACCCGCTTTGACGGTGTAAGGGATTTTATTGCAGGTGCGGGGAATGTTGTGTGGGCGCTTGAGTCCTGCGACCAGAGCCCTCTGGACATAAGGAGGAGCCTCTGGCACCTAAAGGAATGCGGCTGGTTTGATACCGCTTCCGGCTTTATTATAGGAAGGCCCCTTTCTGCCTTTAACGGTGAAGCTTTTGGCGTTAACAAGTACAATGCCGTTACGGATGTTTTGAAAAGCCTTGGTGTTCCTCTTGTTATGGATGCGGATCTTGGCCACGTTCCCCCAGCCATGCCCTTGGTAATTGGAAGCCGTGCCTGTGTAAGCGCGGTGGGGGATGATATTTGTGTAAAGATGGAGCTTGGGGTTTAGTATGGTAGGTAAAATGAAAATTAGGTTTGTGATTTTTTCATTTTTTTTGGCAGTAGTATTTTTATTTGTATACTGGGGTAGCCAACCTTTTACTGTAAAATTTTCAAAAGATTTTTACTATGACTACGACTTAAATTCTATTTTTGGAAATAGCAAAGCTGGAGATATTCCACCGGAAATTATCGATTTCTCATATGACAATAATTTTGTAGTGGTAAAACAAAAACCAAAATCTAAATATTCAGGTATGTATAATTGCCCTGAAGATTTAAATTACAAAAATGGAATCGATGAAACTTATTATTGGTTGATTTCACTTAAAGAAAAAAAAGTATATGGGCCAATGCTTTTGGAGGAATATAATATTTTATGCAAAGAAAAAAATGTTCAATTGGAATTTAAAAATAATAAATACGTTAAGAAAAAAAATCTCTGAGATTTACAAACCAACATCTTTCTTCTAAAATGTTTAGAGGTTTCACAATACGCTTCCGTCTGTTCCCCATGAGTACAGGCGTATGGGCAAAGTTCTTTGACAGGTGAGAGGCGGCTTAAAAGTTCATGGGCTTTTGAGCCGTGAAGGAAGGGCATTTATGACTAATGCTACCCTATTTTGGTGCTTAACATCTACAGATGCCGAAACAAGTTCGGCATGACTGTTGGAGATTAAGTGTCTTTCCTTTGCGGAATCGCCTTTTATGCAGACAACCGGTTAGGGATTGTAGGGGCGGCGCAGCCGTTGCGCTAGCAATGGAGCCGAAAGGCGGAACCCTGGAAAGCCCGACCTGCCTTTAGGCAGGGAACCGCCAGATGAGTACAAAAAAACTTAGAACAAAAAACTTAGAGTTGACTATCCCGGCGAAATGACGGATACTGTATATGTGTATGGAAAATCTGCCGACCGCAGCAACCTTGCGGGCAGGCTTGCCGCCAGGACTGACGCATCGGGTACCGTAAGCTACATGTACGGAAAGCTTGGAGAGATTTCGCAGGAAACAAGAAAAATATCCTCACACATAGACGGATTCAAAAAAGACCGGACTGCAACCATGGAATACAAGAGCGACTACCTTGGGCGCATGCAGGAAATTGTCTACCCGGACGGAGAGCGCGTGGAGTATGCCTATGACTACGGCGGAAACGTGTGCGGCGTAAGCGGAACGACAAAGGAAGGAAATGACTTTTCCTACGTAAAGGACATTGGCTATGATGAATACGGCCAGAGAAATTTTATTGAATACGGTAACGGTGTAAAAACCGACTACGAATACAACCCGGAAAGAAGGTGGCTTTCTTCCATAAGGACAGAAAACGAAAACAACATACAGTACCAGAACATCGAGTACAAATTTGACACCTTAGGAAACATCCTGTCCTACACCAACGACTGCTTAAATTACGGTGCCTACAAGACAAGCCAAAGTTACACTTATGACGCATTAGGACAACTCACCAGCGTAAGCGGAAGCACGGAGCATAATCCCTACCGTGCAAGCCAGCCAGTTCATGTAAGCGAATACAAGCAGAACTTTGTCTTTGACGAAGCAGGTCTTGGCCGCATGATGAACAAAACTTCTTCTGAGGTCACCTTAACAGGAAGTCGAAACGGCGACGACCTTAACTATGCAATAGACTACGTATACGCAAAGGGCTTTGCCCACCGCCTTGAGCGCGCCGGAAACCGCTGGTACAAGTACGACGCAAACGGAAACGTAACGCAGGAGGAATATGACGGCCTTTCCGAAAGCGACAGCAGGGAAGTTACCGTGACCGACTATGGGAACGACGTTTACGGCGTGGACAGCGCATGGGGCTACTTTGAGACGGACAATGCAACAACTAAAGTAAAGCAGGAAAGACACTACCGCCGCACCTACGTCTGGGATGTCCGCAACAGGCTTACGGAATCGCACGACTCCACGAACGACGTATACTACGTCTACGGTGAGGACGGAATCCGCACCAACAAGTATACGAGGAATGCGGAGACAATCTACTTCAGCAACTTCTGGACCTGGCACAAGGACGGAGGTTCTGAATTGGACGGTGGAAAGAACAGCAAGCACATCTTCCTTGGAACGGAGCGCTTGGTTACAAAAGTAAACAGCGCAAACCGCCCGACCGACAGCGAAGAAATGCACAGCCAGTACTTCTACCACTCTGACCACCTTGGCTCTGCGCAGCTTGTAACAAACCAGGACGGCGAAGTCTACCAGCGCATAGAGTACACGCCCTACGGCGAGACATGGATAGACATGCGCACTAACATAACCGCGCTCTACGACGTGCCCTACCGCTTCACGGCAAAGGAGCTGGACAAGGAGACTGGCCTGTACTATTACGGCGCAAGGTACCTTGACCCCAAATACAGCCGCTGGATTAGCACAGACCCTGCCCTTGGAGAGTACATCCCCGCCGCAGGCAAGGCAAATGCCAAGGATATGGCAAATTTGCCCGGAATGGGAGGAATTTTTAATCACACCAATGCCGGTTTGTTCCATTACGCGGGCAACAACCCGGTACGCTATATAG